>NZ_KV789920.1:0-98302 GCF_001807705.1 Klebsiella sp. HMSC25G12
TGCATAAAGAGGTGAAACTGACCGATAAGCCGGGTTCTGTCGTGGACAGTCATTCATCTAGGCCAGCAATCGCTCACTGGCTCAAGCAGCCTACCCGGGTTCAGTACGGGCCGTACCTTATGAACCCCTATTTGGCCTTGCTCCGGGTGGAGTTTACCGTGCCGCGGACTGTTACCAGCCGCGCGGTGCGCTCTTACCGCACCCTTTCACCCTTACCTGATCCCGCTTACGCGGGCCATCGGCGGTTTGCTCTCTGTTGCACTGGTCGTGGGCTGTGACACCCCCCAGGCGTTACCTGGCACCTTGCCCTATGGAGCCCGGACTTTCCTCCCCTCCGCCCGTCTCCCCCCGAAGGAGGACGACGACGAAGCGGCGACTGTCTGGTCAGCTTCGGCGCGCAGTATAGAGGGTTTACCGCCCGTTGTCATCCTTCTGTCGTCATCCCAACCTGCAGGGTGGCGGCGATATTGCGCGACGCGCGGTAAATGTTATCAAACGCCCCGCGAAATGCCTCTTCCAGCGTCGAAACTGTGGTTAACACGCTGAAAACCGCATCGATACCGTGCTGGTGAACCACGCCGACGTCGTGGGTCAGGCTGCCAGCAATACCGATCACCGGCTTACGGTATTTTTTCGCCACCCGGGCTATCCCCACCGGCACCTTACCGTGAATGGACTGGCTATCGATCCGCCCTTCTCCGGTGACCACCAGCGAGCAGTCATGGATCTGCTCTTCCAGCTTCAGCGCCTCGGTAACGATCTCAATCCCGCTACGCAGTTCCGCATTAAGAAAGGCCATCAGCGCCGCGCCCATGCCGCCGGCCGCCCCCGCCCCGGGGATCGGCTTAACGTCCACCTGCAGCGACGCCTTAATGACGTCGGCGAAGTGCGCCAGATTACGATCCAGCTCAACGATCATCGCCTCGGTCGCCCCTTTCTGCGGGCCAAAGATCCGCGACGCGCCGCGCTCGCCCACCAGCGGGTTAGTGACGTCGCAGGCCACGTGGATCATCCTGTCACGTAAGCGTGGATCGATGGCGGAAAGATCGATCCGGCTCAGACGGCTCAGGCTACCGCCGCCATGGCCGATCTCCTGCCCCTCGGCGTCGCAAAGGCGGGCGCCTAGCGCCTGCATCATGCCCGCTCCACCGTCGTTGGTCGCACTGCCGCCGATACCGATAATGATCCGTTTCGCGCCATGTTCCAGCGCCTGTAATATCAGCTCGCCGGTACCGCGTGAAGTGGTGATGAGAGGGTTGCGTTTTTCGGGCGGAACGAGTCCCAGGCCGCTGGCCGCCGCCATCTCAATAAACGCAGTGACGCCATCGCCGGACATGCCCCAGCAGGCCTCCACTTTCTCGCCCAGCGGGCCAGTCACCCATGCGGAATGTTCCGTTCCCTGCGTCGCGGCAATCATCGCCTCCACCGTTCCCTCGCCGCCGTCGGCGACGGGCATGGAAACATACTGCGCGTCGGGGAAAATTTCACGGAATCCTTTTTCTATCGCCTGAGCTACCTCGGCGGCAGACAGGCTTTCTTTGTAAGAGTCTGGGGCAATGACGATTTTCATAAGTTTGTAGCCTGACCGTGCCGCGCAAGGCAAGAATAACAGGGCGCGTGGTGCGCCCTTCTTGTTAGCGAGTGACTTCCACTTTCGCCAGTTTTTCGTAATAGCACGCCAGCGCGCTATGGTCCGCGGTGCCCAGACCGTCCGCACGCAGCGCCTGCATCATCTCCATTACCGCCGCCGTCAGCGGTAGCTGAGCGCCCACGCCATGGGACGTATCCAGGGCGTTCGCCAGATCTTTAATATGCAGGTCGATACGGAATCCCGGCTTGAAGTTACGATCCATCACCATCGGCGCTTTGGCATCCAGCACGGTACTGCCCGCCAGGCCGCCACGGATCGCCTGATATACCAGATCCGGATTGACGCCAGCTTTGGTCGCCAGAGTCAGCGCTTCAGACATCGCCGCGATGTTCAGGGCGACAATCACCTGGTTAGCCAGTTTGGTGACGTTGCCCGCGCCGATGTCGCCGGTATGCACCACGGAGCCCGCCATCGCTTTCATCAGATCGTAGTATTTATCAAAGATCGCCTTATCGCCGCCGACCATCACCGACAGGGTGCCGTCGATGGCTTTTGGTTCGCCGCCGCTCACCGGCGCATCCAGCATATCAATACCCTTGGCTTTCAGCGCTTCGCTGATTTCCCGGCTCGCCAGCGACGCGATAGAGCTCATATCAATCACCACGGTGCCCGGCTTTGCCCCTTCGATAATGCCGTTTTCACCCAGCGCCACCTCTTTCACATGCGGAGAGTTTGGCAGCATGGTGATAATGACGTCGCACTGTTCGGCAATCGCCTTCGGCGTCGTCGCGGTCTCAGCACCCGCGGCAATCACGTCGGCAATCGCTTCCGGGTTACGGTCGGACACCACCAGCGAATAACCTGCTTTCAGCAAATTTTTGCTCATCGGTTTACCCATAATGCCAAGACCGATAAAACCCACTTTGATTGTCATAATGTTCTCTCTCTTCATCCTGGTGATTATTTTTTAAACGCATCAGCAAGTTTCTGCGTTGCTGAGCGGAAGACGCCCAGATCGCTGCCGACGGCGACGAAAGTCGCGCCCCATTCCAGATAGCGGCGCACATCGGCTTCAACCGGCGCCAGAATGCCACTTGGCTTACCGTGTTTCTTCGCGCTGGCGAAGATATGCTGGATGGCGCGCTGTACCTCAGGATGGGCGGCATTGCCCAGATGACCTAAGGCCGCGGCCAGGTCGCTCGGGCCGACGAACAGGCCGTCGACGCCGTCGGTCGCGGCAATCGCCTCGACGTTGTCCACCCCGGTCTGGCTCTCAATCTGCACCAGAATGGAAATGTTCTTGTTGGACTGGGCGAAGTAGTCCGCCACGGTGCCAAACATATTGCCGCGGTGGGAAACGGAAACCCCGCGGATCCCTTCCGGCGGATAACGGGTCGAAGACACCGCCTGCGCCGCCTGTTCAGCCGTCTCGACAAACGGCACCAGGAAGTTATAGAAGCCGATGTCCAGCATGCGCTTGATGATGATCGGCTCATTGGTCGGCACACGGACTACCTGCGCGCTGGAGCTGCCCTTCAGCGCCATCAGCTGTGGGATAAGCGTGGTCACGTCGTTCGGCGCGTGTTCCGCATCCAGCACCAGCCAGTCGAAACCGGCCAGACCCAGCACCTCAGTGCTGATCGGGTTAGCCAGCGCGCACCAGCAGCCAATCTGCACCTGATGAGCCGCCAGCGCGGCCTTAAATTTGTTCGGGAAAATTGCGTTATCCATGATGTTTACCTTGCGTTAATCGTTGCTTACTTCTGCAATTCCAGGCGTTTAATCTCGCGAACCATAAATATAATCAGCAGAATAAAATAGCGAGTTGGTATTCCTTGTTTCTCATCCCATCCAGGATCATGAAGATATTCATCAAAAACAGAACACCTTTTATTATTTTTTTAATCGGGTTCTTTATTTGTTAAATAGACGATATCAACGCTCTCTTATTGCCTATCGGCTACCTCAAAAACATGACACAGTATAATCAGCCTGCCATCGCCAGACACCATGCATAATCACAATATAAATGTCTTATCTGACGCTTTAGTTAGGCAAATGCCACAAGTCATGGGCGCTAATCCACAGTTCTCATGATTGCCTGTCGGTGCGTGAGCGTTGTCGCCAAGAGGGGTGACACAGATCACATTTTAAAGCCATTACTCCTGACATTCTTTATTTCATTATTCTTTTCTACAGCACCAGAATGACCATTTCATTCTTTTTTTAGCACCTGTTTGGAGATGACTGGACAATGGCTGACATTGCAATTCGACAACAATCGCCAACCGCGTTTTATATTAAAGTTGACCCGACAGATAACGTGGCGATTATTGTTAACGATCGGGGATTGACCGCCGGAACACGTTTCCCGGACGGCCTGACGCTCGTCGAACACATCCCACAGGGTCATAAAGTAGCCCTGGTGGATATCCCTGCCCGCGGTGAAATCATCCGCTACGGAGAAGTAATTGGCTTCGCCGTGCGCGACATCCCACAGGGAAGCTGGATTGACGAATCGCTGGTGGAACTGCCCACCGCCCCGCCGTTGAACAGCCTGCCGCTGGCGACCAAAGTGCCTGAACCCCTACCGCCGCTGGAAGGCTATACCTTTGAAGGGTACCGCAATGCCGATGGCTGCGTGGGCACCAAGAACCTGCTGGGCATCACCACCAGCGTGCACTGTGTTGCGGGCGTGGTTGATTATGTGGTGAAAATCATTGAACGCGACCTGCTGCCGAAATACCCCAACGTCGACGGCGTGGTAGGCCTGAACCACCTCTACGGTTGCGGCGTGGCGATTAATGCACCGGCGGCGGTAGTGCCAATTCGCACTATCCACAATATCGCCCTCAACCCGAATTTCGGCGGTGAGGTGATGGTCATTGGCCTCGGCTGTGAAAAGCTGCAGCCGGAACGCCTGCTGCAGGGCACGGAAGACGTCAAAAGTATCCCGGTGGACAGCGCCAGCATCGTCAGCCTGCAGGATGAAAAGCATGTTGGTTTTAAATCGATGGTCGATGACATTCTGCAGGTCGCCGAGTGCCACCTGGCGAAACTGAACCAGCGCCAGCGGGAAACCTGTCCGGCTTCAGAGCTGGTGGTCGGCATGCAGTGCGGCGGCAGCGACGCCTTCTCCGGTGTGACCGCCAACCCGGCGGTGGGTTATGCATCCGACCTGCTGGTGCGCTGCGGCGCGACGGTGATGTTCTCGGAAGTGACCGAAGTCCGCGACGCCATCCATCTGTTAACCCCGCGGGCGATTAACGAAGAGGTGGGCAAACGCCTGCTGGAAGAGATGGCCTGGTACGATAACTATCTCGACATGGGCAAAACCGACCGCAGCGCCAACCCCTCCCCCGGCAACAAAAAAGGCGGCCTGGCTAACGTGGTGGAAAAAGCGCTGGGTTCTATTGCTAAATCAGGGAAAAGCGCCATCGTCGAGGTGCTCTCTCCAGGCCAGCGCCCGACCAAACGCGGCCTGATTTATGCCGCTACCCCCGCCAGCGATTTTGTCTGCGGCACCCAGCAGGTCGCCTCTGGCATTACCGTGCAGGTGTTCACCACCGGTCGCGGCACGCCGTATGGCCTGATGGCGGTACCCGTAATAAAAATGGCGACCCGTACCGAGCTGGCCAACCGCTGGTATGATTTAATGGACATTAACGCCGGGACCATCGCCACTGGCGAAGAGACGATTGAGGATGTCGGGCGGAAGCTGTTCGAATTTATTCTCGACGTCGCCAGCGGACGCAAGAAAACTTTCTCCGATCAATGGGGCCTGCACAACCAGCTGGCGGTGTTTAACCCGGCGCCGGTGACCTGATCGAGAGCGTGAGAATTTAACTACTTTTAGCCCGGATTTATCCGGGCTTGTTGGTTACGGATGCTGTGCGGCAAGGAAAGCGCGGATCTGCGCCTGCGTCGAGGTGCCTTCCATGGGGCCGCGTTGGCTAATCGCCAACGAGCCGCTGGCGTTTGCCCATCTCAGCGCCTCCTGCGGCGTGGCGCCATTGAGGAACAGGCTGACAAAGGTGGCGCCAAAGCAATCCCCGGCACCAGTCGGATCCACCACCGGCACGTTGAAGCCGGCGACATGGTGTGTCTCGTTGGCGCTAAAGTAGCTGGCGCCACGCGGCCCACGTTTAATCACCACATGCTTCACGCCGCGTTTCAATAGCTTATCAACCAGGATCTGCTCATTGCGCTCCGGATTGAGGCCAAAATAATCCAGCTCACCGTCGCTCGGCAGGAAAATATCGGTGTAATCGAGAATGTATTCAAACGCCTGCGACATCTCGGGAATGTTCAGCATCTCTTTGCGAATGTTTGGGTCGAACGACACCGTACCGTTGCGGCCTTTAATGTTTTCAATCGCTTTACGCATCGCATCGATAATACGGAACGAGAACAGCGACGATCCCATAATATGAAAATGCTGACACTGATTTAGCAGCGCCTCATCAATGTGGTCGGCAGTCAGCAAACCGCAGGCGCTGTTAGGCATATTAAAAATAAAATCGCGCTGCGCCTGGCTACGATAGCTGACGAAGGCGCTACCGGTGGTCGCTTTCTGCAGCATGGCGATACCGTTGACGTTAACGCCATCTTTCTCCAGACGCGCAATATTCATCTCGCCAAATGCGTCGTTGCCCACGCAGCTAAACAACACAGAGCCAAAACCCAGCTTTGCCACCTGATCGGCAAAGATTGCCGGCGCCCCGCTGGGATAGGGCCCCCAAAATTCACCGGGGCGGGAAAAACCCTGATTCTCTTCCTTGGCGAGAAACTCCACCAGCAGTTCGCCGATGGTGCAAATGGTTACGTTCATCACCGCTCCTGGTTTGTCTTATGCAAAGCCGTGTTGAGCCATGTCAGGCATTCATTGTTGGTATAGCTGTTGGTCAAACCCGCAGCGAGGAAGCAGGCATGGTACTCTGCCGCGACGACCTGCGGGGTCACCACGCTGCTGATCTGTTGCAATTCACCGACAGCATAACGTTTCTCACCGTAGACCGGTCTGGACGCAACAATCGCGATAACTCTTTCGCTCTGCGCCACAGCCTCATTCAGTAGATGTGCTGTGGCCTCGTTACGCACGCTCAGCGTACCGTCTTCGGCAATATGATCCACCGCAATCAGCGCATGTGATGGCCGGTAATGACCTAACGCTTTCAGCGCCAGATCGCCCTCCACAATCCGCCCCTGCCCGGACAGCACCCCACCAAGCAGAACGGTTTCCCCATTTAAAAACTCCTGCGCCAGCGCGACATGGCCCAGATCGTTTAACAGCAGGCAAAGTTCTTCTCTGTTGGCCAGAAAGGGGATCACTTTACGCAAAATGGAACCTTGGCCTAAAAATAGCGTTTCGCCATCTTCTATCTGCGCCGCCACCTGGCGAGCCATTTCCGTCTCCAGCGCTTTATCCCTGACGGCTGGTGCTTCCCGCATCACCGCAACCGGCGCGCCAGCCTGGGCGGTATAAATCGCCCCGCCGAAGGAGCGTTTTAAGTAGCCCTGCTGCTCGAGGTAGTTGAGATCGTTACGGATTGTCACTCCGGAAACAGCCAGCATTTCGGCCAGATCGTCGACTTTGATCTCGCCGTTCTTACGAACGATCTCTGCGATGTCCAAGCGCCTTTTCAGCAGGCTGGTTGACGGTTTTGCCACGGTTTATGCCTTATTATTTTCTCCTGGAATAACTTTCATTTTTAAATTTCCCTATCGTAATGTCAAACCGCGGCTGAACTTCCATCTTGCCATAAATAAATTAATTAATATTAATCATATAGTTACAAAGAAAGCACTTCCCTGCTAAAACTTTAAAAAAGAAACATTAAAAATATTATTAACTTTCATTTTAAAAATCAATTCATCATTGTGTGCGGTGGATCACACCTAAAAGTCGAGACGATCGTTACATTACTTTCAAATTGAAGGTTATTTAATGTAAATAACTTACAAATTGAAAAGAGGACTAAAATGTACATCATTTCCAGTAAAAACATGCTGTTAAAAGCTCAACGACAGGGTTATGCCGTGCCGGCTTTCAATATCCATAACCTCGAAACCATGCAGGTCGTCGTTGAAACGGCGGCTGAATTACGCTCTCCCTTGATCCTTGCCGGCACGCCCGGTACCTACAGCTATGCCGGCACCGGCAACGTGGTGGCGATCGCCCGCGATCTGGCGAAAAAGTGGGATCTCCCGCTCGCCCTGCACCTCGATCATCACGAGGATCTGGCTGATATCACGCGCAAAGTCCAGGCAGGGATCCGCTCGGTCATGATCGATGGCTCTCACTCACCGTTCGAGGAAAATGTGGCACTGGTAAAAAGCGTGGTGGAGTTGAGCCACCGCTATGATGCCAGCGTAGAAGCCGAGCTGGGCCGTCTGGGCGGAATCGAAGACGATCTGGTGGTCGATGCTAAAGATGCGCTCTATACCAACCCCGAACAGGCCCGTGAATTTGTCGCTCGTACCGGTATTGATTCGCTGGCCGTCGCCATCGGTACCGCTCACGGTCTTTACACCGCCGAACCGAAGCTTGATTTTGAGCGCCTGGCGGCTATTCGCGACTGCGTTGATGTTCCACTGGTTCTGCACGGCGCTTCCGGCCTGCCGGATAGTGATATTCGCCGCGCCATTTCTCTGGGCGTATGCAAAGTCAACGTCGCCACCGAACTTAAAATCGCCTTCTCGGATGCACTGAAAGCCTACTTCCTGGAAAATCCGGGCGCCAACGATCCTCGTCACTATATGAAACCGGCGAAAGCGGCAATGAAAGAGGTCGTTCGCAAAGTCATTCACGTCTGTGGCTGCGAAGGACAACTGTAATCAGCGGATCGAAGGAGCCTTGTCGTGATCCACACCCTGACACTGAACACCGCGATTGATATGAATATCTTTTGCGATCCGCTCCAGCCGGCGGCAGTCAACCGCACCCGGCAGACGGAATATTGCCCGAATGGTAAAGGGGTTAACGTCTCGCTGGTATTACATCATTACCAGCAGCCAACCCATGTTATGGGCATATTCGGCGGTTTTACCGGCCGCTATATCGTTGAGGAACTACGCAAACAACATATTAACGTCACGCCGGCATGGGTCGCTGAACCCACCCGTATTAATATCTTTATTAACGACGGCAGAGATGAATATAAACTGGTAAATCCCGGCGCGCGGATTAACGATGAAGGGAAAGAACAAATTCTTCATCATTTACAGTGCGTCACGCCTGGTGATTATTTAGTTATCAGCGGCAGTCTGCCACCGGGAATAGAGAGCCGGTTCTATAGCGAGATTCTGGTGCTGTGTCAGCAAAAAGGGTGTGAAGTCATCTTAGATATCAGCCACCCGGTGCTGCGCCAGCTTTTGGAGTGGCATCCGCTATTGATTAAACCCAATGACGACGAGCTGAACGAGATCTTTGGTCTGGATGTCAGCAGCCCCCAGCGGGTACGCGAAGCAATGCAAACGCTCCACCAGCTTGGGGCTCGCAATGTTCTGCTGACCCTTGGCGCACAAGGGCTCTATTTTTCGAACGGCGAGCAACTGTGGTTCTGCTCGGCACCGAAAATCGAACTGGTCAGCTCGGCCTGCGCCGGCGATGCCGCGCTGGGCGCGTTCCTCAGCCGATGGCTTAACGCAGGCGATATTCCTCAGGCGCTGGCGCTGGCCAGCGCCACCGGCGCCGATGTTGCCGCCTCCGCCGGGCTTGGCAAATTAAACCGTACGCAAGAATTATTACAACAACTTCAGATCGTCCAATTATAAAGGTCCGATTATGAAAAAAATTATTGCCGTTACCGGCTGCCCTACAGGTATTGCTCATACATTTATGGCTGAAGAGGCCTTAAAAACCGCAGCGAAAAAATTAAACGTTGAAATAAAAGTCGAAACCAATGGCGCTTCCGGCGTAGAAAATGCCATTACGCCGGAAGACCTGACGGATATTTATGGTGTGATTATCGCTGCCGATAAAGATGTTAATGCCGAACGTTTTAATGGCTTACCGGTTATTGAGGTGCCGGTTAAAGAAGCCATTCACCATCCGGCGGAATTAATTAATAAAGTTGTTAACGGTCAGGCGCAGCGTCGCCAGGGACACTCCGCGACGACGGATCTCGCCGAGAAATATGAGCGAGAATCGTTCGGCCGACAGATTTACAAACATCTGATGAGCGGTGTTTCCAACATGCTGCCGTTCGTTGTCGCCGGCGGGATCTTAATCGCCGTTTCTTTCCTGTGGGGCATCTACTCCGCCGATCCGAATTCACCGCAGTATAACGTGGTTGCCGCCACCCTGATGAAAGTCGGTCAGCAGGCGTTCTCGATCATGGTGCCGGTGTTTACCGCCTACATTGCCTGGTCGATATCTGGCCGCCCGGGCATGGTCGCCGGTTTTGTCGGCGGCCTGCTGGCGAACGCCACCGGCGCCGGGTTCCTCGGTGGGATCATCGCCGGTTTTGCCGCCGGGTATTTTATGCTGCTGATCCGTCATCTGCTCGACGGTCTGCCGCGCCAGTACGAAGGGCTGAAGTCGATCTTCATTATGCCGCTGATCGGCGTCCTGGTGATTGGCGTGATGATGGTCCTGCTCGGCCAGCCAGTGGCAGCGATCAACAATGGCATGATGAACTGGCTCAGCTCTCTGCAGGAAGCCAACCCCATCCTGCTGGGGATCGTGGTCGGCGCAATGTGCTCCTTCGACTTCGGCGGGCCGGTCAACAAAGCGGCCTATGTCACCGGTACGCTGCTGCTGGGGCAAGGTAACTATTTCTTTATGGCCGGTGTGTCTGCCGCCTGCATCACGCCGCCGCTGGTCATCGCTCTGGCGACCACGTTCTTTCCGAAAGGCTTTAGCGAGGAGGAACGCGCCGCCGGGATGGTCAACTATATCCTCGGCTGCACACACATTACCGAAGGTGCGATTCCCTTTGCCGCCAAGGATCCGCTGCGGGTGATCCCGATGATGATGATCGCCTCATCAATTTCTGCGGTACTCAGCTACAGCCTGCATATTCAGGTTCCGGCACCGCACGGCGGCTTCTTAATCCTGCCGCTGGTCAGTAAACCGTTGATGTGGGTGCTGTGCATTCTCGCCGGTTCCGCCTGCGGGGCACTTATGCTGGGATGCTGGCGGCTATGGCAGAAACGCACTGACAAAGCGACAGCCCTTGCTGGCGCCATGAAATAAGGAGCAAGCTATGCAACTGACTTCTGCCGATATTGGTTTCGATCGTCAGGTCAAAACGAAAGACGAGGCGCTACAACGTGTCGTTGCAGCCCTGACTGAGGCCGGACATACGCAAGCAGCCTATCTACAAGGCATGCGCGAGCGCGAGGGGCAAATCAGCACCTATCTGGGCAACGGCATCGCTATTCCCCACGGCACGCCGCACAGTCGCGACGCAGTGCTCAAAACGGGTGTTAAGGTGCTGGCTTGTCCGCAGGGGGTTGACTGGGGTGAGGAGCAAACCGCCTATCTGATTGTCGGTATCGCGGCTCAGGACAACGAGCATCTCGATATTTTGCGCCAACTCACCCATGCCCTGGGCGATGATCGGGTGCCTGACGCGCTGACGCGCGCCGATACCCCCCAGGCGGTGCTGGAAATTCTCGCTGGTGATATCCCTCTGCCAGCAGGCGAAGAACCACAACCCGCGCCGCACTTTGACGAAGAGGCCACCTTTACCCTGCGCAATCCGCACGGTCTTCATGCCCGCCCCAGTGCGGTGCTGGTGAAAGCCGTCAAGCAGTGGCGATCGCAAATCCAGGTCGAAAACCTTGATACGCGCTCCGCCATTGTTGATGCCAAAAATCTGATGCGCGTCGTATCACTGGGCGCCAAACAGGGTCATCGTCTGCACTTTATGGCCAGCGGCAACGATGCGCAGCAGGCGTTAAAAGCCATTGGCGACGCTTTTAACGCCGGTCTCGGCGAAATCGCCGCCCAGCCGCAGCAGGCCACTCAGGAAGCCGTCAAAACGAAACGTAGCTGGCTTTCCCGACTATTTAGTTAATTTTCAACAAATTAAAAACGCCCTGTCTTTCTGGCCAGGGCGTTTTTGTCTTGAAAGACGATACCTTTCACTGCGTTACACGACTATTTATCGATGCAGATCACAATTCAAAACAAAGCCATTTGCGACCAAAACAAAACATAACGAATATATTCGAAAGAAAACGGAGGTTGTAAATGAAAGACATTATCTCTCGCCATAAGTCCGGCGAACACATCGGCATCTGTTCAGTTTGTTCAGCGCATCCGCTGGTTATCGAAGCGGCGTTACGTTTCGATCTGTCGACTAACAACAAGGTGCTGATCGAAGCGACATCCAACCAGGTGAATCAGTTTGGCGGCTACACCGGCATGCAGCCGGCCGATTTCCGCGACTTCGTCTACAGCATTGCCCACACCGTCGGTTTCCCGGCCGAACGCATTATTCTTGGCGGCGACCATCTGGGCCCGAACTGCTGGCAAGACGAACCGGCTGCCGACGCGATGGAAAAATCCGTCGACCTTATCAAAGCCTATGTTGCCGCAGGCTTCAGTAAGATCCACCTGGATGCATCGATGTCCTGTGCCGACGACCCGGTGCCGTTGAACCCAAGCGTGGTGGCCGAGCGTGCCGCCCGCCTGTGTCAGGCCGCCGAAGAGACAGCCAGCGATGAGCAAAAGCGCCAGCTGACCTACGTTATCGGTACCGAAGTACCGGTTCCCGGCGGCGAAGCCAGCACCATCGGCAGCGTACACGTCACCCGAGCGCAGGATGCCGCCGCCACCCTTGAAACTCATGAAGCGGCGTTCCGCAAATTGGGTCTCGACGCAGCGCTGGGGCGAGTCATCGCCATCGTCGTGCAACCGGGCGTGGAGTTCGACCACACGCAAATCATCCATTACCAGCCACAAGAAGCGAAAGCGCTATCCGCGTGGATCGAAAACACCACGATGGTGTACGAAGCCCACTCCACCGACTACCAATCCCGCCAGGCTTACCGCGCGTTGGTCCGCGACCACTTCGCCATTCTGAAAGTCGGCCCGGCGCTCACCTTTGCCCTGCGTGAAGCCATTTTCGCCCTCGCACAGATGGAAAATGAGCTGATCGCGCCGGAGTCCCGCAGCCGGGTGATGGAGGTCATCGACGAGGTGATGCTCAACGAACCGGGCTACTGGAAAAAATACTATCGCCCGACCTGGAGTCAGGCGATGGTCGATATCCACTTTAGCCTTTCCGACCGTATCCGTTACTACTGGCCGCACCCGCGTATTCGTCAGAGCGTTGAGAAACTTATCGCTAATCTGACCGACGCTAAGCTGCCGCTGGGGCTTATCAGCCAGTATATGCCGGTGCAGTTTGAACGACTGTCGCTGAATGCACTGAACGCCGAGCCGCACGCGCTGATCCTCGACAAAATCCAGGATGTTCTGCGTGCCTACCGCTACGGCTGTTCTTCTGAAATCGCCTGAAGTTAAGAGGATATATGAGTCAACTGTTTGTTCGTACCGGCATTCATTTCAGTTCCAGCCAGCAGGCGCTTGAACACATTGGCGCAGAGATGCTGGCGCGAGGCGTCGTACACGACAGCTATCCCGCCGCCCTGCTCGAACGCGAAGCGACTTTTCCCACCGGCATCGCCCTGGAGCAGCATGCTGTCGCTATCCCGCACTGTGAAGCCGTCCACGCCAAATCGCCGGCCATTTACCTGATTCGTCCGGATGCGCCGGTTCCTTTTCAGCGCGCTGATGACGACGGCGAAATCGACGTTTCGCTCATCATCGCGCTGATTGTTGAAAACCCGGCGGCACAGCTGAAGCTACTGCGCCGGTTATTTAGTGAGCTACAAAATCCGCACACGCTGGAGGCACTGCTCGCCGCTTCCGACGATCAGCTGCCGGTGCGGTTCCAGCAATTTATCCTTGAGCCTGAGCTTAACGCCGTGGCTTCATAAGATACTGATAATAAAAGGGGTACCCTATGAAACGTAAAGTTATCGTCGCCTGCGGCGGTGCCGTCGCCACCTCCACGATGGCGGCTGAAGAGATTAAAGAGCTGTGTGCAGACCACAATATTGAACTGGATTTGGTGCAGTGCCGGGTCAATGAAATCGAAACCTACATGGACGGGGCGGACCTGATCTGCACCACCGCGCGCGTGGAGCGGACCTTTGGCGACATTCCGGTGGTACACGGCATGCCATTCGTTTCGGGCGTCGGCATTGAAGCCTTACAACAGAAAATCCTCGGCATCCTCGCGGAGTAAACGCCATGTTTAGCGAAATCATGCGTTATATCCTCGATCTCGGTCCGACGGTGATGCTGCCGATCGTGATCATTATTTTCTCCAAGTTACTGGGGATGAAGCTCGGGGATTGTTTCAAATCTGGTCTGCATATCGGGATCGGTTTCGTCGGTATCGGCCTGGTCATTGGCCTGATGCTCGACTCCATCGGCCCGGCGGCAAAGGCGATGGCGGAGCATTTCCAGATTAATCTTCACGTGATCGATATCGGTTGGCCGGGTTCATCACCGATGACCTGGGCGTCGCAAATCGCCCTGGTGGCGATCCCGGTGGCCATCGTGGTTAATATCGTGATGCTGGTTACCCGTATGACCCGCGTAGTGAATGTCGATATCTGGAACATCTGGCATATGACCTTTACCGGCGCGATGCTGCATATCGCTACCGGATCGTACTGGATAGGTATTCTCGGCGTGGTAGTGCATGCCGCCTTTGTGTATAAGCTGGGCGACTGGTTTGCCAAAGATACCCGCGATTTCTTTGGCCTCGAGGGTATTGCGATCCCGCACGGCAGTTCGGCGTATTTAGGGCCGGTTGCCGTGCTTGTCGATACCATCATCGACAAGATCCCCGGTCTTAACCGTATTCACTTTAGCGCCGATGATATCCAGAAACGCTTCGGTCCCTTCGGTGAACCGGTTACCGTTGGCTTCGTCATGGGCCTTGTGATTGGCGCGCTGGCGGGTTACGACCTGAAGAGCATTCTCCAGCTTGCGGTGAAAACCGCAGCGGTGATGCTGCTGATGCCACGGGTGATCAAACCGATTATGGATGGCCTCACACCGATAGCCAAACAGGCGCGTAAACGTCTGCAGGCCAAATTCGGCGTCCAGGAATTTCTGATTGGTCTCGACCCGGCGCTGCTGCTCGGTCATACCTCGGTGGTCTCCGCCAGCCTGATCTTCATCCCGCTGACCATTCTTATCGCCGTCGTGGTTCCTGGCAACCAGGTCCTGCCGTTTGGCGACCTGGCCACCATCGGCTTCTTCGTGGCGATGGCAGTCGCGGTACATCAAGGGAACCTGTTCCGCACATTGATTTCCGGGGTCATCATTATGGGTATCACCCTATGGATCGCCACCCAGACCATAGGCCTGCACACCCAGCTGGCGGCAAACGCCGGGGCCCTGAAAGCCGGCGGTATGGTGGCCTCAATGGACCAGGGCGGTTCACCGATTACCTGGCTGCTGATCCAGCTCTTTACCTGGCAGAACGTGGTGGGCTTCGCGGTCATCGGCATTATCTATCTGACTGGCGTTCTGCTGACCTGGCGTCGTGCCCGTCGCTTCATCGCGGTGGAAAAAGCAGAAAAAAGCGCTGCCCCACAACAAAGTACAGGCATGTCTTGATCTAAAAGGGGAGCGGTCGCTCCCCTGAATCTTATAGCTGGAGAATGTTATGAAATCAGTGGTAATCCATGCTGAGGGGAACGTCTGCGTTGAAGAACGCCCTATCCCTACGCTGCAAACGGAAAACGATGTCCTGGTCAAAGTGGTCAGTTCCGGATTATGCGGCTCCGACATCCCGCGCATTTTCGCCAAAGGCGCGCATTACTACCCTATTACGCTGGGGCACGAATTCAGCGGCTATGTGGAATCCTACGGCGCGGCGGTAACTGATCTGCAGCCCGGCGATGCCGTCGCCTGCGTGCCACTGCTGCCCTGCTTTCAGTGTCCGCAGTGCCAGCGCGAGTATTTCTCTTTATGTAAACAATATCAGTTTGTCGGCTCACGCAGCGAAGGTGGCAACGCCGAATATGTGGTGGTGAAGCGCGCCAACCTGTTCCGCCTGCCGGATCAGATGCCGATTGATGACGGCGCGTTTATCGAGCCGATAACCGTTGGCCTCCACGCCTTCCACCTGGCGCAGGGTTGCGAAGGTAAAAACGTGATTATTATCGGTGCGGGCACCATTGGCCTGCTGGCATTACAGTGCGCCCGCGAACTGGGCGCCAACAGCGTCACGGCGATCGATATCAATCCGCAGAAACTGGAGCTGGCCAAAGCCCTTGGCGCGACCCGAGTGTTCAACAGCCGCGAAATGAGCGGCCAGGCGATTCAGCAGGCGCTGGAAGCCATTCAGTTCGACCAGTTAGTCCTTGAGACCGCCGGCACGCCGCAGACCGTCACGCTGGCGATTGAGGCCGCCGGTCCGCGGGCGCAGTTGGCGCTGGTCGGCACGCTTCATCACGATTTAACCCTCCCGGCCGCCACCTTCGGGCAGATCCTGCGTAAAGAGTTGAATATTGTCGGTAGCTGGATGAATTACTCTGGTCCGTGGCCAGGAGAAGAGTGGCAAACGGCCACCCGCCTGCTGACAGAAAAACGCCTGCAGCTGGCACCGCTAATAGCCCACCGCGGTGACGCGGAGAGCTTTGCGCGTGAAGTTCAGGCGCTAAACGGCGCACCGATGCAGGGTAAAATCCTGCTCAAACTCTCCTGACTGCATGAGCCAGCCCTGAGGGCTGGCTCATGTAACCTTTCGAAAATTATCGTTCAACTTTCGTTATCCTTCGATTACACTGAGATGAGTTAATTATCAGGCAAATCAAGATGAACTCATTTGAACGAAGGAACAAAATCGTCGATATGGTGAATACGCAGGGCAGCGTATTGGTTCTAGACCTTTCGAATCTCTTTGGCATCTCTGAGGTAACGATCCGTGCCGATCTTCGCTTACTGGAAGAAAAAGGGCTGTTAACCCGCTTTCACGGCGGCGCCGCCCGCGCGGGCAGCAACCTGACCGACGCAGAGAATCAGGAAGTGGTGCTGGAAGACCGCTATCAGCTTGCCAGCGATCCCAAAAAGCGCATCGCCCAGGCCGCGGTAGCCATGATCCGTGAAGGTATGACGGTGATCCTCGATAGCGGCAGCACCACCCTGCTCATTGCCGAGGCACTGGTGAGGATGACCAATATCACTGTCATCACCAACAGCCTGCCCGCCGCGTTTACCCTGGCGGAAAATAAAGATATCACCCTGGTGGTTTGCGGCGGCACCGTGCGGCATAAAACGCACTCCATGCACGGGACGATTGCCGAACGTTCTCTGCAGGGAATCTGCGCCGATTTGATGTTTGTCGGCGCCGACGGTATCGACGCCACCAACGGCATCACTACCTTTAATGAGGGCTACTCCATCAGCAGCGTGATGGCCGCCGCCGCACATCAGGTGATCGCCGTGCTCGACGCCAGTAAATTTAATCGCCGGGGCTTTAACCAGGTACTGCCGATGGAAAAGATAGACTGCGTAATCACCGATGACGGCATCAGTGAAAATGACCGCACAGCGTTAAGCAGCAAGAAGGTGGAACTGAAGATAGTGTGATTGCACGCTGAGTGGAACATCATGGCGGCTGGTTCTACTTAACCAGCCAGCTTCCACCTTTTTTAGCGCCTATGCGAATCAATCTCCCTTTCGCCTGTAGCCCTTGCAGATGGCGCTCAACCGTACGTGCTGATATCCCCAAGATCTCCGCCAGCGCTCTCGCCGTCAATTCCGGGTTTTCGGTTAGCAAACGCAAAATTGCGTTTTCCGGTGGAGCTACTTTAACGTCGATTTCTTCCGACATTTCTTCCGACATTTCTTCCGACACGACGAATGAAGTCTCCAGACCTTCTTTCAGCGCCGCCAGGATATTTTGCAACATCCAGGTCACGAATAGCGTGCAATCACTGGTTTTGTCACAAACACCTAAAATGTCGTAATAGCGTTCTTGCTGATGGTGGATCAGCGTTTCAACGGGCAGCCAGGCCAATTCCTGACGCCACTGGCTTAGAATCAACGTCTGCCATAAACGCCCCATCCGACCATTGCCATCAGCGAAAGGGTGAATGAACTCAAACTCATAGTGGAAAACTGAACTGGCAATCAAAGGATGAAGCTCGGTGTGTTCCAGCCAGCTGAGTAAATCAGCGATCAATCTTGGGACTTGAGCAGCAGGTGGAGCCATATGTACCACCTGCGTACCGCGATAAATGCCGACGTTTCCGCCACGTAAAGCGCCAGGACGATCAACCAGCCCTGTCATCAGTGTTTTATGCGCCGTCAGAAGATCCCTAATATTTGCCGCATGCCATCCGGGCATTAATTCATAAGCACGAATGGCATTTCTCACTTCCTGAATATCCTTAGCCGGCGCGAGAACCCGTTTGCCTTCCAGCAGCGCCGTGACCTGATCCATGCTCAGGCTATTATGTTCAATCGCGAGTGACGCCTGA
Organism: Klebsiella sp. HMSC25G12; assembly: GCF_001807705.1. Taxonomy (NCBI): domain Bacteria; kingdom Pseudomonadati; phylum Pseudomonadota; class Gammaproteobacteria; order Enterobacterales; family Enterobacteriaceae; genus Klebsiella; species Klebsiella sp. HMSC25G12. The sequence goes on from NZ_KV789920.1 coordinate 18,116, forward strand.
ATAGTACGAATGCGGTTTTCTTTACGCAGCAACGGCGATGTTTGTCCACGTTTCGCCGACCAATGCCCAAGCAATTCCCCAATCTCAACGACAAGGTTGAGGACCGTGGGTGTGATGCTAAACGGCGGTTGGTAACGGCTCATCGCTTACTCCCCCTGCTGCTCCAGGGCGTACTTATACAACGCATTTTTCTTCACGCCGTGGATCTCCGCGGCCAGCGCGGCGGCTTTCTTCAGCGGCAGCTCCGCTTGCAGCAGCGCCAGGGTACGCAGCGCGGCCGCCGGCAGCGCCTCTTCCTGGGCCTTAAAGCCTTCGACAATCAACACCATCTCGCCTTTGCGGCGGTTTTCGTCTTCCTTCACCCACGCCACCAGCTCGCCGATCGGCGCGCCGTGGATCGATTCCCAGGTTTTGGTCAGCTCGCGGGCCAGCACCACGTAGCGGGATTCTCCCAGTACCGCGCAGATATCTTCCAGACTCTCCACCAGACGGTGCGTTGACTCATAGAAGATGAGAGTGCGCGGTTCTTCTTCCAGCGCCTTCAGGGTATCGCGGCGGCCTTTCGATTTCGCCGGCAGGAAGCCTTCATAGCAGAAACGGTCGGAAGGCAGACCGGCGGCGCTCAGGGCGGCGATGGCCGCACAGGGACCCGGCAGCGGCACCACGCGAATATTCGCTTCGCGGCAGGTGCGCACCAGATGATAGCCAGGGTCGTTAATCAGCGGCGTGCCGGCATCGGAGACCAGCGCGATGTTTTGCCCTTCTTTCAGTTTAGCGAGAAGTGTTTCCGCCTTTTGCTGCTCGTTATGGTCGTGAAGCGCAAATAAGCGGGCGTTAATCGCAAAATGTTGCAGCAGCAAACCGGTGTGGCGGGTATCTTCCGCAGCAATTAAATCAACAGCTTGCAACACTTCCAGTGCGCGCTGCGTGATATCAGACAGATTCCCTATCGGAGTGGGCACAATATAGAGCTGCCCCTGAGAATTATCCGCTGATTCGTGTTGTTTCATTGTCTCGTCCGTATTGCCGATTTAATATTGAGCATTGAGCCAAAAAAATATCACTGGACACTTATGGTACCGTCAACATTTCTTCGTTCTAAGCCCGCGCGCTGTCTGCCCGTATTGCTGGCGACGCTTCTTTTTGCTGGCTGCGGCACCCACACGCAGGATCAAAGCACGGCGTTTATGCAGGGTACATCGCAGGCCAACTCCAGTTTCTACCTACAGCAGATGCAGCAAAGCACGAATGATAGCAAGACCAACTGGCAATTACTCGCCATTCGTGCACTGCTGCAGGAAGGGAAGAAGCAGCAGGCCATCGACCTGTACAACCAGCTGCCGTCGAACCTGAACAGCACCCAGGCCCGTGAACAGTCGCTGCTGGCGGTGGAAGTGAAGCTGGCGCAAAACGACTATCAGGGCGCTCGTACTCTGCTGGCAAAGCTCGACCCGACAAGCCTGGATCAACCCCAGCAGGCGCGCTACTGGCAGGCGCAAATCGATGCCAGCCAGGGCAAACCATCGCTGACCCTGCTGCGCGCCTTAATCGCCCAGCAGCCGCTGCTGAGTGACGCGAAACAGCGTCAGAAAAATATTGATGCGACGTGGCAAGCGCTCACCTCGATGCCCCAGGACCAGGCCAATGCGCTGGTGATCAACGCTGATGAAAATACCCTCCAGGGCTGGCTGGATCTGCAGCGGATGTGGTTTGACAACCGCAACGATCCGACGCTGCTGAAAGCAGGCGTTAAAGACTGGCAGACGCGCTATCCGCAAAATCCGGGCGCCAAAATGCTGCCGACGGCGCTGGTGAACATGCAAAACTATAAGCCCGCGTCCACCAACAAGATTGCGCTTTTTCTGCCGCTGAACGGTCAGGCGTCGATCTTCGGCCGCACTATCCAGCAGGGCTTTGAAGCCGCCAAAAATGGTGCGCCGTCGGTGACGGGTAGCGCCGTTCCCGCGCAGGTTGCCCAGGCGGCGAATGTCTCCGGTAATGATGATGTAGTGAGTCCGTCGCAGGCAGAAGTCAGCGATCTAACCGCCACCGGAAGCCGCGCTGAACCGGTGCAAGCCCCGGCACAAGACCAGGCGGCGCCTGCCGCGGAACCTACAGCCCAGGCGCCGGCAGCGTCCGCCACGCCGCAGACCACCGCTTCCCCGGTCACTCAGCCGGTCACCGCCCCGACCGCACAGCCTCAGCCCGCAGTCGCCAGCGCCGCCAACCCCTCTGCGGAACTGAAAATTTACGACACCACCAGCCAGCCCATCAGTCAGTTGCTTGCCCAGGCTCAGCAGGATGGCGCCACTTTAGTCGTCGGGCCGCTGCTGAAAGAGAACGTAGATGATGTGATTAAGAGCAACACGCCGCTCAATGTACTGGCCCTCAACCAGCCGGAGAAAGTCGAAAGCCGCGCTAACCTCTGCTATTTCGCGCTTTCCCCGGAAGACGAAGCGCGTGACGCGGCCCGACATATCCACCAACAGGGCAAGCAGACGCCACTGCTGTTGGTTCCGCGCGGTGCGCTGGGCGATCGCGTGGTTAGCGCGTTTGCCGACGAATGGCTGAAGCTGGGCGGCGCCAGCGTCCTGCAGCAGCGTTTTGGATCCACGGCCGAGCTGCGCGCCGGCGTCAACGGCGGAGGGGGCATTGCGCTGACCGGCACCCCGGTCTCCACCCTGCCTTCGGCCCAGAACAGTTCCCTCGGCAGTGCGGATGAGATGCCGGTGAGCAGCGGCGGCAGCGTGGACGCCGCCTATATCCTCGCCACCCCGGAACAGATTGCCTATATCAAACCCATGATCGCCATGCGCAACGGCAGTCAAAACAATGTCACCCTGTACGCCAGCTCGCGCAGCGCCCAGGGCACCGCAGGGCCGGATTTCCGTCTGGAGATGGAAGGGCTGCAGTATAGTGAGATCCCGATGCTGGCCGGCAGCAACCCGGCGCTGATGCAGCAGGCGCTGTCCGCTGTACGTAATGACTACTCGCTGGCGCGCCTGTATGCCATGGGAGCTGACGCCTGGTCACTGGCGAACCACTTCACGCAAATGCGCCAAACGCCGGGCTTCGAGCTGAACGGCAATACCGGCGATCTGACGGCCACCCAGGACTGCGTGATTAACAGGAAACTGTCATGGCTCAAGTACCAGCAGGGAAAAATCGTTCCGGCCAGCTAAGCAAACAGACTGGCGATGCCTGGGAAAACCAGGCTCGCCGCTGGCTGGAAGGCCAGGGCCTGCGTTTTATCGCCGCTAATGCCCGCGAGCGTGGCGGCGAAATTGATCTCATCATGCGCGACGGCGCCGTCACCGTTTTTGTCGAGGTGCGCTACCGCCGTAGCGCCCGGTACGGTGACGCGGCGGCCAGCGTCACCCCGCAAAAACAACAACGACTGCTTAAAGCCGCCCGTTTGTGGCTCTGCCGACAGAATGGGAGCTTTGAGACTGTGGATTGCCGTTTCGATGTGGTAGCCTTCACCGGAAACGACATCCAATGGCTAAAAAACGCCTTTGGCGAATAGCGTAATACCAGAAGTAAGGGATCCCGTGCTCGACAGAATCAAAGCCTGCTTTACCGAAAGCATTCAAACCCAAATTGCCGCAGCGGAAGCACTCCCGGACGCCATCTCCCGGGCGGCGATGACGCTCGTGCAGTCCCTGCTCAACGGCAACAAAATCCTCTGTTGTGGTAATGGCACCTCCGCCGCCAACGCACAGCATTTTGCTGCCAGCATGATTAATCGTTTTGAAACGGAACGCCCTGGTTTACCCGCCATTGCACTTAATACCGATAATGTGGTCTTAACCGCCATCGCCAACGATCGCCTGCATGACGAGATCTACGCCAAGCAGGTGCGCGCTCTGGGACACGCCGGCGATGTGCTGCTGGCGATCTCTACGCGCGGTAACAGCCGGGATATCGTCAAAGCGGTGGAAGCCGCCGTGACTCGCGACATGACTATCGTCGCGTTAACCGGCTATGACGGCGGTGAGCTGGCTGGCCTCTTAGGTCAGCAGGATGTCGAAATCCGCATCCCCTCGCATCGCAGCGCGCGTATTCAGGAGATGCATATGCTAACCGTCAACTGTCTGTGCGATTTGATAGATAACACCCTTTTTCCACACCAGGACGATTAAGGAGAACACATGAAGGCTCTCTCGCCCCTCGCCATCCTACTTTCTGCACTATTGCTGCAGGGCTGCGTTGCCGCCGCGGTAGTCGGAACGGCAGCTGTCGGCACTAAAGCCGCAACGGACCCGCGTACGGTGGGAACCCAGGTCGATGACAGCACCCTGGAACTGCGCGTCAATAGCGCCTTGTCGAAAGATGAACAGATTAAGAAACAGGCCCGCATCAACGTCACGGCTTATCAGGGCAAAGTCCTGCTGACCGGCCAGTCGCCGACGCCGGACCTCTCCGCCCGCGCCAAGCAAATCGCCATGGGCGTGGAAGGGACCACGGAAGTGTTTAATGAAGTGCGCCAGGGCCAGCCGATTGGTTTAGGGACCGCCTCGTCTGATACCTGGATTACCACCAAGGTGCGTTCGCAGCTGCTGAGCACCGATCAGGTCAAATCCTCGAACGTGAAGGTGACCACGGAAAACAGCGAAGTCTTCCTGATGGGGCTGGTGACCGAGCGCGAAGGCCGGGCTGCCGCGGATATTGCCAGCCGGGTGAGCGGCGTGTCCCGGGTGACTACCGCCTTTACCTACATCAAATAAACCTGCAGTCTCCCGGCTGGCGCTGCGCTTAGCCGGGCTACCGTCCCCTGTCCGTTGTGTGCCGGGTAAGGCGTAGCCGCCGCCCGGCAGCCAATCCGGCTATCCATACGTTTACGGCAAACTACACCAGCGCCAGCGCACCGACAATCGCCCCGCACAGCGCCACCAGTCCGCCCGTCAGCCACAGCGCTTTGGCCGGGAAGGCTTTGCGCAGCATAATCAGCGACGGCACGCTCACCGCCGGCAGAGTGATGAGCAGCGCCAGCGCGGGCGCTGTCCCCATGCCAGCCAGCATCATCGTCTGCACAATCGGAATTTCCGCCGCGGTAGGGATCACAAACAGGCAGCCGGCGATCGCCATCGCGATGACCCAGAACAACGTGTTATCCACCGCGCCATCGGCGTGCGGGAACAGCCAGACCCGCGCCGCTCCCAGCACCAGTACCGCGAGGATATAAACCGGGATCGTGTTCCAGAACAGGGTCCACAGCGCCCGCAGCCAGCGGCTAAAGAAGCTGTCTCTGGCCGCTTCAGACGGTGCAGCAGGCACCGCTACCGGCTGCGTCGCCGCCTCTTTCACCCATTTCTGCACCAGGGTCGCAACAATCAGCACCGTCGCCAGGCCAGCGACCAGGCGAACCAGCGCAAACTGCCAGCCCAGGACAAAGCCCATAAACACCAGTGTCGCCGGGTTGAGCAGCGGGTTACCCATCCAGAACGCCAGCGCCCCGCCCATCGACACCTGTTGTTTACGCATGCCGGCCGCGACCGGCGCGGCGCAGCAGGTGCACATCATGCCAGGCAGTGAAAAAATCGCCCCCAGCAGCGTGCCCTGAAAACGCGATTGTCCCAGGGTGCGCAGCAGCCAATCGCGCGGGATGAGCACCTGAATCAGCGACCCGAGCAGCACGCCGAGCACTGCCGCTTTCCAGACGGCGAGGAAGTAAACCATCGCATAGTCCCACGCGGCTTTCAGCGGATTGGCGTCGGCCTGGGCGAGAATGGATTTACCGATACTGTGGGTTTCCGCGGCGGTGAAGGCTTTCCCGTAATAGGGCTGCCATTTGACGAACCACAGGCCGACAATCACGACGAGAAAGAAAAGCGCGGGTTTCCACCATTGAAACGGTGACGCCGCCTGAGATGAAGACTGACCAGTCATAGCATTCCCCAGCAAGAAATGTGGATATGAATTGAAGCCGTGAATAGTACGCCGGATATTTGCGTTTGCAAAACGCTATTCAGCCTGCTGCGCGGCGCGCTCCCGCAGCTGGGATGACGTCAGAATTTGCACGCCTTCCTGGGAGGGCGACAGCGCCTCCGCCAGCAGGGCAATCGCCACGTCACGGGCCGGAATCGCTTTCCAGTTTCCTGGCAGCAGCCGGAACAGCGGTTCGAGGAAAGTCTCATTGGCCCGTTTTTTTTCCCGCTCGCCTGACAGCATCGACGGCCGGGCGATGGTCAGCCGCGGCCAGGCCTGTTCAATCAACGCCGCCTCCATTTCCCCCTTCACCCGATTGTAGAAAAACGGCGAGTGGGCATTGGCGCCCATCGCGCTAACCACCAGCATATGTTGCGCACCAAGTCGTTTGCCGGTCAGCGCGGTATCAACCACCAGCGTGTAGTCAGCATGGACAAAGGCCTCTTTGCTTCCCGCTTCCCGACGCGTCGTCCCCAGGCAACAGAAGACGATATCGACCGGGTCGACTACCTGCGCCAGGGCATCGGTCAGCTGGGGATCGTGGGGATTAAAGACACCTTCCGCCGGCGCCAGAGGGCGACGCGTCGGCGCGGCGATGGTGCTGATGCTCGGCTCATTCTGCAGCAGCCGGAGTAAGTGACCGCCAACTAACCCGGTCGCACCGGTTAATAATACCTGACTCATTGATTCTCCTTTACAGAATTCTCCGCCTTGCACTTTCGGGCTCATGTTCCAGGCTTAATACCTTACAAGGTAAGTATCCACCATCATCATGGAATTACCTCATTGACCATCCAGATAGCGGAGGAAGCATGAGTAAAAAGATAGCCGTGCTCATTACCGACGACTTTGAAGATTCTGAATTTACCTCTCCCGCCGACGCGTTCAAGCTCGCCGGGCATCAGGTCGTCACGATCGAAAAGCAGGCTGGCAAGACGGTGAAGGGTAAACAGGGAGAAGCGGAGGTCGCCATCGACAGAGCCATTGATGACGTCACACCGGGCGAATTTGATGCCTTGCTGCTGCCCGGGGGCTATTCCCCTGATCAGCTGCGCGGGGATGAACGCTTCGTCACCTTTACCCGCGATTTCGTCAATGGCGGGAAGCCGGTGTTTGCCATCTGCCACGGCCCACAGCTGCTGATCAGCGCCGATGTGATCCGCGGGCGTAAGCTCACGGCGGTGAAGCCTATCGTGGTGGATGTGAAAAACGCCGGGGGCGAGTTTTACGACCAGGAGGTGGTGGTCGATAACGAACAGCTGGTCACCAGCAGAACGCCGGACGATCTGCCGGCCTTCAATCGCGAAGCGCTACGCCTGCTCGGCGCCGGCATCACGCCGCCAGTGTAACTTTTTCCCGAAGCCCAGCGTGTTATCGGTAAACTTGATTTCGTCCGGACGAATCTCCCATACCGGCGCCGACAGCATGCGGGCCACCGGAAAGCGCTTAACGTAGCGCTGGCGCATCCGCGCCTCTTCGTCACCGCTCAGACGACGGATCTCGCCTTTGAACTGCACGCCGCGGATCAGGGCCACGGTTTTTGGCTGGCCATTAACCGTACCGGCCACTTTCGCCCGTTCGCCGGTCATCTGACCGTGGCGGGTGTGCTCATCGCTGAGCAGATAAAAGGCCACGGTATCCGGGTCATAGACGTAAAAGGCATTCGCACACCACAGTTCGTCGTCGCGGGAGACGCACCAGGTGACGACGTGCTGCTTACTCAGCCAGCGACCAATGGCAGCAAGGGTTTCCATCTTTCTTCTCCATTATGCTATGGTGCACACACCTTACCATAGTGACTTTGTGACCGTGTGCTGGTTTCTGTATCTCATTCGAACCGCGGATAATCGCCTTTATACCGGCATCACCACCGATGTGCCGCGCCGCTTTCGCCAGCATCAGGCGGGAAAAGGCGCGAAGGCGTTGCGCGGTAAAGGCGACCTGCTGCTGGCCTTTAGCCACGAGGTTGGTGAACACTCACTTGCGTTGCGACTGGAATATCGCGTTAAGCAGCTAACGAAGCGCGAAAAAGAGCGCCTCGTTGCCGGAGAGGATGCCTTCGATACCCTGCTGGCGAGGCTCAAAGATGATTAAAATGGTCGCTGTATTCTACCTGGCCGTGGACGCCTTCGAGAGCGTCATCCGCCAGACGGTGAACCTGGAACGCCTCCGCGCTGTCCGGCCAGCGGCAGCGGAGATCGAAGCGCGCGGCCGGCTCAAAGCCGAAGCGACGGTATAAATCCGGGTCGCCCAGCGTCACCACCGCGGCATAGCCGAACTCATTCAGCGAATCCAGCCCTTCATAGACCAGTTGCCGGCCAATGCCCTGTCCACGATAGTGTTCATCCACCGCCAACGGCGCCAGACCGACCCACTGCAGCTCTTCACCTTCCACTGCAACCGGGCTGAAGGCAACGTAACCGATCACCTGGCCTTCATCATCCGTTGCCACCACCCCCAGCGTGATCAGTCCATCTTCACGCAGATCGTGCACCAGCTGCGCTTCGGCATCGCGGCCGAAGGTACGACGCAGCAGCGCGTCGATTCCCGGTGCATCAATCCCAATCTCCACTCGAATCAGCATGCCTCACCTACCGATGTCTGTTCAGGTTTCTGCGGGCTCTTCAGTCCAGCTTCGACAAAATCCGCCAGTTGCAGCAACATCACGCGCAGCGCTTTTGGCATCTGCTCGAGCTCAATGGCGTCCATCAAATTTTTTACGTACAGCCCCAGCTCCGTATCGCCTTCAATCACCAGACGACGCTGGAAGAATAGCGTATCCGGATCCTGCTTGCGCGCGGCAATCATTAACAGATCGCTGGCGTCGGCGCTGAAGCTGACGTCGGCGTCGGCCTGCTGGCTGACCACCAGGCGACCATCGACTACCGAGGTATACCACAGCAGACCGATGTCACGCACATGAATACTTAACCAGCGCCCCTCGAGAAACTCCAGTTCTCCCTCTGCCAGCGCCTGACGGAACTGCCAGCTTAGCACCTGCTCCAGCACCTGGCGCTTGAGGGCAAAAGGCGCCAGCTTAACCGGCACGCTCAGTAAAGACGGGCCAAAGTGGACCAGCCGGGAACGCAGTTTATCCAACACAAGCTTTACTCCATGAATGCAATTGTTCCGCTATTGTGCCATATCACATAAACAACATAGCGGCGTAAATCAACAAAAACGCGATGACGGCCGCCAGTTATTGGCGCCACCAATACACTTTTAACTGCCTCAAATCAAAAATTGTCACCAGAAGGTTAACTAAAATCCCTGCTCGTTAACCATTCAGCGTCCCTGACGGGCCGCATTTTTCAGGAAAAATTATGGAGCTGCTCTGCCCAGCCGGTAACCTTCCGGCGCTTAAGGCGGCCATCGAAAACGGCGCCGATGCCGTCTATATCGGGCTGAAAGATGACACCAACGCCCGCCACTTTGCCGGCCTTAATTTCACCGAAAAGAAACTGCAGGAAGCCGTCAGCTTTGTGCATCAGCACCGTCGTAAGCTACATATTGCGATCAACACCTTCGCCCATCCCGACGGCTACGCCCGCTGGCAGCGCGCGGTGGACATGGCCGCCCAGCTGGGCGCCGATGCGCTGATCCTGGCCGATATCGCCATGCTGGAGTATGCCGCGGAGCGTTATCCACACATTGAGCGTCACGTTTCGGTGCAGGCTTCCGCCACCAATGAAGAGGCCATTCGCTTCTATCATCGCAACTTTGACGTGGCACGCGTCGTACTACCACGAGTGTTATCTATTCACCAGGTGAAGCAGTTGGCCCGTGCCACGCCGGTGCCGCTGGAAGTCTTCGCCTTCGGTAGCCTGTGCATCATGGCGGAAGGCCGCTGCTATCTCTCTTCCTACCTGACCGGCGAATCGCCGAATACCGTCGGCGCCTGTTCACCTGCCCGCTTCGTGCGTTGGCAGCAAACGCCGCAGGGGCTGGAATCTCGCCTTAATGAGGTGCTGATCGACCGCTATCAGGATGGCGAAAACGCCGGCTATCCGACGCTGTGCAAAGGCCGCTATCTGGTCGATGGCGAGCGCTATCACGCACTGGAAGAACCCACCAGCCTAAACACCCTGGAGCTGTTGCCGGAGCTGATGGCCGCCAATATCGCCTCGGTGAAAATCGAAGGCCGTCAGCGCAGCCCGGCGTACGTCACCCAGGTGGCGAAAGTCTGGCGCCAGGCGATCGACCGCTGCAAAGCCGATCCGCAGAATTTTGTGCCGCAATCCGCCTGGATGGAAACCCTTGGTTCGATGTCCGAAGGGACGCAAACCACCCTTGGCGCCTATCACCGTAAATGGCAGTGAGAAACATGAAATATTCATTAGGGCCGGTGCTGTACTACTGGCCAAAAGAGACGCTGGAAGATTTTTACCAGCAGGCGGCAAACAGCAGCGCCGACACCATTTATCTCGGCGAAGCCGTGTGCAGCAAACGCCGCGCCACCAAAGTTGGCGACTGGATCGAGATGGCAAAAGCGCTGGCCGGTAGCGGCAAACAGGTGGTGCTGTCTACCCTCGCGCTGGTGCAGGCCTCTTCCGAACTGGGCGAACTGAAGCGCTATGTCGCTAACGGCGAGTTCCTGATTGAGGCCAGCGACCTTGGCGTGGTGAACCTCTGCGCCGAACGCAAGCTGCCGTTCGTTGCCGGGCATGCGCTGAACTGCTATAACGCCGTCACTCTGCGCCTGCTGCTGAAACAAGGCATGATGCGTTGGTGCATGCCGGTAGAGCTTTCCCGCGACTGGCTGGCAAATTTACTGACCCAGTGCGAAGAGCTGGGTATTCGCAACCAGTTTGAAGTGGAAGTGCTGAGCTACGGCCATCTGCCGCTGGCCTATTCCGCGCGCTGCTTTACCGCCCGCTCGGAAGACCGGCCAAAGGACGAATGCGAAACCTGCTGCATCAAGTACCCGACCGGACGCAGCATGCTGTCGCAGGAGAACCAGCAGGTGTTCGTGCTCAACGGTATCCAGACGATGAGCGGCTACGTCTATAACCTTGGCAACGAGTTAACCTTGATGCACGGCCTGGTGGATATGGTGCGCCTGTCGCCGATGGGCAACGAAACCTTCGCTATGCTAGAGGCCTTCCGCGCCAACGAAAACGGTGCTGCGCCACTGGATCTTACCAGCAATAGTGATTGCAACGGCTACTGGAAACGGCTGCCCGGTCTGGTGCTGCAAGCCTGATAAACCGCTCACTTTGTTAACAACAGTGCTCAGATTTTAATGCATTATTAAAGATGCAGCTTTTCTGGCTGGCGCGTCCAGGATGCGCCAGGCTGGAAGAAGACCTTCAATCTGATGACGATGCTGTAGCAAAGTGAGCCTTTATGACTGACAAATCTGTTCCGTTCTCGGTGCTCGACCTGGCGCCGATCCCGCAAGGATCTTCTGCCAAAGAAGCCTTTACCCACTCTCTGGGTCTCGCCAGGCTGGCCGAATCGCGCGGCTATCACCGCTACTGGCTGGCGGAGCACCATAATATGGTCGGCATTGCCAGCGCGGCGACCTCAGTGCTGATAGGCTATCTCGCCGCCAATACCACCACTCTGCATCTCGGTTCCGGCGGGGTGATGCTGCCCAACCACTCACCGCTGGTGATCGCCGAGCAGTTCGGCACCCTGAATACCCTTTATCCCGGGCGTATCGATCTCGGCCTTGGCCGCGCGCCAGGCAGCGATCAGCCGACCATGCGCGCCCTGCGCCGCCATATGAGCGGCGATGTCGATAACTTCCCGCGCGACGTGGCGGAACTGGTGGACTGGTTTGACGCCCGCGATCCGAACCCGCACGTGCGTCCGGTTCCCGGCTATGGCGAACGAATTCCGGTGTGGCTGCTGGGCTCAAGCCTGTACAGCGCCCAGCTGGCGGCGCAGCTCGGCCTGCCGTTTGCTTTCGCCTCGCATTTCGCGCCGGATATGCTGTTCCAGGCGCTGCATCTGTATCGCAGCAATTTCAAACCTTCGGCGCGGCTGGAAAAACCGTACGCGATGGTGTGTATCAATATTATCGCCGCCGACAGCAACCGCGATGCGGAGTTCCTCTTTACCTCTATGCAGCAGGCGTTCGTTAAGCTGCGGCGCGGCGAAACCGGACAGCTGCCGCCGCCGGTGGAAAATATGCATCAGCTGTGGTCAGCGTCCGAGCAGTATGGCGTGCAGCAGGCGTTAAGCATGTCGCTGGTCGGCGATAAAACGAAAGTCCGCCACGGCTTAGAGTCCATTCTGCGCGAAACCGAGGCGGATGAAATCATGGTCAACGGCCAGATCTTCGACCATCAGGCTCGCCTGCATTCGTTTGATTTGGCGATGCAGGTGAAAGAGGAGCTGTTGGGGTAACACAAACGTCAGCCCGGTGGATGTTATGCCACCGGGCATTAACCTTACTGATAAACCGGCAGCAGATTAAAGCTCGACAGGAAGTGCACCACCGCGTTGCCGAGACCAAAGAGCAGGATCAGCACAATCATCGCTTTTCCGCCCCACACGCGGAACTGTGGGCTGCCGAAGCGTTTACGCGAAGCGCGGGCCAGCAGCGCCGGCACAATGGCCGCCCATACCGTCGCCGCCAGGCCGGCATAGCCGATGGCGTAAAGGAAACCATCTGGTTTCACCAGCCCACCGAGCATCGGCGGGATAAAGGTCAACAGCGCGGTTTTAAAGCGCCCCATCGCGCTATCGTCAAAGCCAAACAGATCCGCCAGATAGTCGAACAGACCCAGCGTCACGCCGAGGAACGAACTCGCGACAGCAAAGTTGGAGAACACTACCAGCAGCAGATCCAGGCCGCGGTTATTCAGTACGCCGCTCAGGGCCTGTACCAGTACATCAATGTTACCGCCCTTCTGCGCAATATCGATAAACTGCGGACGCGGGATATTGCCCATCGTCACCAGCAGCCAGACCACGTACAGACCCAGCGCCAGCAGCGTACCGTAAATCAGACAGCGGGTAATGGTGCGCGGATCCTTACCATAATATTTCATCAGGCTCGGCACGTTACCGTGATAGCCAAACGAGGCCAGGCAGAACGGCAGCGTCATCAGCAGGTAGGGCGCATAGGAGGCATTCTTCTCCGCGACGTTAAACAGCGTCGTCGGTTCGACGTGTCCCAGCAGGCTGCCGAAGGTCAGGAAGAAGGTGATGACCTTGGCGCCGAGCACGATAGCCGTCATGCGGCTCACCGCTTTGGTGCTCATCCAGACAATAAATGCCACCAGAAGCGCAAAGCCGAAGCCCGCCGCGCGCGCCGGTACGTTCAGCGACATTTCACTGAAGGTGTGGTGCAGGATCGAACCGCTCGCCGAAATATAGGCGTAGGTCAGGATATACAGCACAAAGGCGATCGACACGCCGTTCACCAGGTTCCAGCCCTTGCCGAGCAGGTCTTTGGTGATGGTGTCGAAACTGGAGCCAATCCGGTAGTTGAGGTTGGCTTCCAGGATCATCAGTCCGGAGTGCAGCATGCAGAACCAGGTAAAAACCAGCGCCGCCAGCGACCAGAAGAACCACGCGCCGGACATCACCACCGGCAGCGAGAACATGCCCGCGCCAATAATCGTGCCGCCGATAATCACCACGCCGCCAAACAGGGACGGTCGGGTGGTCGTAGTGGTTAGTGTCGCCATTTACCGAAATCTCCAGTCAAAAAAACTTTCCCACAATGGGTGCGACGCACTGTACCAGTACACGAGTACAAAAGAAATAAAAAAAGCCCCAATCATGACGATCGGGGCTGTATTATTTACTTTACGCTAGCGTGTTGCGCTAATTACGCATCGCCACCGAAACGACGACGACCAGCGGAGTCATCACGGCGCGGCGCAGCTGCATCGTCACGACGCGGCGCACGGCCTTCACGACGTTCGCCGCTGAAACGACGACCATCACCACGACCGCCTTCACGACGTTCGCCACCGAAGCTACGGCCGCCTTCACGACGCTCACCGCCGAAACCACGGCCGCCTTCACGACGTTCACCGCCGCCACGACGTTCAGTGCGCGGCTGCGCATCGCCCATCAGCTGCATGTTCATCGGTTTGTTCAGGATGCGGGTGCGAGTAAAGTGCTGCAGTACTTCGCCCGGCATACCTTTCGGCAGTTCGATGGTGGAGTGAGAACCGAACAGCTTGATGTTACCGATGTAACGGCTGCTGATATCGCCTTCGTTAGCGATCGCGCCAACGATATGACGAACTTCAACGCCGTCATCACGGCCTACTTCAATGCGGTACAGTTCCATCTCGCCAACATCACGACGCTCACGCTTCGGACGATCTTCACGATCGCCACGCGGGCCGCGGTCATTACGGTCGCCACGACGCTCGAAACGGTCATCACGATCGCGGAACTCACGCTTAGGACGCATCGGCGCATCCGGCGGGACGATCAGAGAACGTTCGCCCTGGGCCATTTTCAGCAGCGCGGCGGCCAGCGTATCCACGTCCAGCTCTTCGCCTTCCGCCGTCGGCTGGATTTTCGCCAGCAGCGCACGGTACTGGTCCAGATCGCTGCTTTCCAGCTGCTGCTGAACTTTAGCCGCGAATTTTTCCAGGCGACGTTTGCCCAGCAGTTCTGCGTTTGGCAGTTCTACTTCAGGGATCGTCAGTTTCATCGTACGTTCGATGTTACGCAGCAGGCGACGCTCGCGGTTCTCAACGAACAGCAGGGCGCGGCCAGCACGACCCGCACGACCGGTACGGCCGATACGGTGAACGTAAGACTCGGAATCCATCGGGATGTCATAGTTAACAACCAGGCTGATACGCTCAACGTCCAGACCACGGGCCGCAACGTCGGTAGCGATCAGAATGTCCAGACGACCGTCTTTCAGACGCTCCAGCGTCTGCTCACGCAGCGCCTGGTTCATATCGCCGTTCAGCGCGGCGCTGTTATAGCCGCTACGCTCCAGCGCTTCAGCCACTTCCAGGGTCGCGTTTTTGGTACGCACAAAGATAATCGCCGCATCAAAGTCTTCCGCTTCCAGGAAGCGCACCAGCGCTTCGTTTTTACGCATGCCGTAGGCCGTCCAGTAGCTCTGGCTGATGTCCGGGCGCGTGGTGACGCTGGACTGAATGCGCACTTCCTGCGGCTCTTTCATAAAGCGGCGGGTAATGCGACGAATCGCTTCCGGCATGGTGGCAGAGAACAGCGCGGTCTGATGACCTTCCGGGATCTGCGCCATAATGGTTTCTACGTCTTCGATAAAGCCCATGCGCAGCATTTCATCGGCTTCGTCCAGTACCAGACCGCTCAGTTTAG
This sequence comes from Klebsiella sp. HMSC25G12, assembly GCF_001807705.1. Lineage (NCBI taxonomy): Bacteria > Pseudomonadati > Pseudomonadota > Gammaproteobacteria > Enterobacterales > Enterobacteriaceae > Klebsiella > Klebsiella sp. HMSC25G12. Next base: position 33,320 of record NZ_KV789920.1, read on the forward strand.
AGAGATCCAGCGTGCCGCGCTTCAGGTGGTCCAGCAGACGACCCGGGGTACCGACAACGATCTGCGGACCCTGACGCAGAGCGCGCAGCTGCACGTCATAACGCTGGCCGCCGTACAGGGCAACCACGTTTACGCCGCGCATATGTTTAGAGAATTCCGTCATTGCTTCAGCAACCTGTACCGCCAGTTCGCGGGTCGGCGCCAGCACCAGAATCTGTGGTGCTCTCAGCTCAGGATCAATGTTGTTCAGCAGCGGTAAAGAGAACGCTGCGGTTTTACCGCTACCGGTCTGGGCCATACCCAGAACATCGCGGCCGTCCAGCAGATGCGGAATGCACTCAGCCTGGATCGGAGATGGTTTTTCGTAACCCAGATCGTTAAGCGCTTCAAGGATGGGAGCCTTCAGGCCCAGATCTGCAAAAGTGGTTTCGAATTCAGCCATGTAGTACGTGTGCCTCAAAATTAATGGCGGCCAGTCTACATAACTCATCGTGAAAATTTACGGTAATTTTCATTGAAAAGTGTGAACCGGCTCAAAGTAGGTGTATTAACGAACAACAACGCCCTCACCCGCAAAGGTGATAGCAAGCAAAAAACTATGGGCTGATGTGTTCGTCAGCTATTGCTGGTCCGATTCTGCCAGGTCATCTTGCTCCTGGCCCAAGAGCGATAATTCCAACAATGCGTATCGGTGCTCAACGTAGTTATGTACGTTGTTAGCGACCGCCAGTTTGAACAGTGCCGTAGCGCTGTCCTTGTCCCCCAGACTTAGGTAGTACTTACCTAAATAGAAGTTGGTTTCACTGAGATGCTCAGCGAGCGAGGTGTTATCCGTTGCGTCTGCCTTCAGACGAGTCATCAGCTCTTTTTCGCTAATGTCGCCAAGGTAGAACTCGACAATGTTCCATCCCCATTGCTCTTTGTCCGACTTGTTTAAGCGCTCTCTGAGTGCTTCAAGCGCCCGCTTCTCGTCGAGTTTACGCTCGGCGATATAAAGCCACAGGCTACGGAAAGGATCATTGGGATCGTCTTGATAAAACGCCAGCAGATCATCTTGCGCTAACTTAGCCCGGCCGCCGTAATACAGGGCGATACCGCGGTTCAAGTGCGCGTAGTTGTAAGTTGGATCAAGCTCAAGTACAGAATCAAACGCTTCATAGGCAGCATCAAAATTGCCTGCCTGCGTTAAGTAAATGCCTAAGTAATTGAATACTTCAGGCATATCGGGTCGGATTGCCAGCGCTTGTGAAAAATCATTTCGCGCTAATGCCCTCAGACCGAGACTATCATACAACACTCCGCGCTCATATAAAAGCTGTGCGCGTTCGTCATCGGATAAAGCCCGACTGGCAAGAATTTGTTCCATGCGTGCCAGAATCACTTCTTGCTGTAAAGTCGGTTGCAATGGTACTGCGAGGACGGCGTCCTTACGCCAGGCGGTGCTACTGCATCCTGCCAGCGTGAGAGCTGTCGCCACGAAACACCAGCGCAAAAAAGGCTTCATTTCCCACTCCCGAAGACAACGATTGGATGAACGTCCTGTTCCCCGGCTGCAAACGAGGCGTCCTGCCCGTAAAACGCCCTCCGCAAAAGCGGAGGGCTAACGGCAACCTTACTCGCCCTGCTCGGCGACCGGAGCTTCCGGCGCTGCGGCAGACGGAGTCTGTTCAGTTGCTTCTTTGATGCTCAGACGAACACGGCCCTGGCGGTCAACTTCCAGAACCTTAACCGGCACTTCCTGACCCATCTGCAGGTAGTCAGTCACTTTCTCAACGCGCTTATCAGCGATCTGCGAGATGTGAACCAGACCTTCTTTACCGCCGCCGATGGCAACGAACGCGCCAAAGTCAACGATACGGGTCACTTTACCATTGTAGATGCGGCCAACTTCGATCTCAGCGGTGATCTCTTCGATACGACGGATAGCATGCTGTGCTTTATCGCCGTCGGTCGCTGCGATCTTCACGGTACCGTCATCTTCGATTTCGATGGTGGTGCCGGTTTCTTCGGTCAGGGCACGGATAACAGAACCGCCTTTACCGATAACGTCTTTGATCTTGTCCGGGTTGATCTTGATGGTGTGGATACGCGGTGCGAATTCAGAGATATCGCCGCGCGGCGCGTTAATCGCCTGCTCCATCACGCCCAGGATGTGCAGACGCGCACCTTTAGCCTGGTTCAGAGCAACTTGCATGATTTCTTTGGTGATACCTTCAATTTTGATATCCATCTGCAGCGCAGAGATACCGTCGCGGGAACCCGCAACTTTGAAGTCCATATCGCCAAGGTGGTCTTCGTCACCCAGGATGTCAGACAGAACGACGAAGTTGTCGCCTTCTTTCACCAGACCCATTGCGATACCCGCAACGGCGGCTTTCACCGGCACACCCGCATCCATCAGCGCCAGAGAGGCGCCACAGACGGAGGCCATGGAAGAAGAACCGTTGGATTCGGTGATTTCAGACACCACGCGAACGGTGTACGGGAATTCGTCGATAGTCGGCATCACGGCCAATACGCCGCGCTTAGCCAGACGACCGTGACCGATTTCACGACGCTTCGGAGAACCCACCATGCCAGTTTCGCCTACGGAGTACGGAGGGAAGTTGTAGTGGAACAGGAAGGAGTCGGTGCGCTCGCCCATCAGTTCGTCGATGTTCTGCGCGTCGCGTGCGGTACCCAGAGTCGCGGTAACCAGCGCCTGCGTTTCGCCACGGGTGAACAGTGCGGAACCGTGAGTACGCGGCAGTACGCCGGTACGAACGTCCAGACCACGGATCATGTCTTTTTCGCGGCCATCGATACGCGGCTCGCCTGCCAGTACGCGGCTACGAACCACGTTTTTCTCGATGGCGTGCAGGATTTCACCCAGCTCGTTAGCGTCCAGGGTTTCATCTTCGGCTACCAGCGTGGCGATGGTTTCAGATTTGATCACGTCAACCTGAGCGTAACGCTCTTGTTTGTCGGTGATACGGTAAGCATCGCTCAGGCGGGATTCAGCCAGCGCAGCCACGCGCGCGTTCAGCGCTTCGTTGACGGCTTCCGGCTGCCAGTCCCAACGCGGTTTACCGGCTTCTTTCACCAGGTCGTTGATGTTCTGAATAACAATCTGCTGCTGCTCGTGGCCGAAGACCACCGCGCCCAGCATCTGGTCTTCGCTCAGCAGTTCAGCCTCGGATTCAACCATCAGCACGGCCGCTTCAGTACCGGCAACCACCAGATCCAGTTTGCTGGACTTCAGTTCTTCCTGGGTTGGGTTCAGTACGTACTGGTCGTTGATGTAACCCACGCGCGCGGCGCCGATTGGGCCATTGAACGGAATACCAGACAGGGACAGCGCAGCGGAAGCGCCGATCATCGCGACGATATCCGGGTTAACCTGCGGGTTAACGGAAACGACGGTGGCGATAACCTGAACTTCGTTAACGAAGCCTTCCGGGAACAGCGGGCGAACCGGGCGGTCAATCAGACGCGCGATCAGGGTTTCGCCTTCGCTTGGACGGCCTTCACGACGGAAGAAACCACCCGGGATTTTACCGGCAGCGTAAGTACGCTCCTGGTAGTTAACAGTCAGCGGGAAAAAGTCCTGGCCTGGCTTCGCTTTTTTCTGACCCACAACGGTCACGAATACCGCGGTGTCATCCATGCTAACCATCACAGCGGCCGTTGCCTGGCGCGCCATCATGCCGGTTTCCAGGGTTACGGTATGCTGGCCGTACTGGAATTTACGAACGATCGGATTAAGCAAAATTCTATCCTTTTTATCTATAAATCACGCCATATCAAAGATATAGCGTCTATTGACCCGATCCTCTGCATCCTCGCGACTAATGACAACCTTTACCCGCCCCTGCGGATGAAGCCTCTCATTAGCCGCGCGAACCTCTGCATGAAGATCATTACTAGCAACAATACATGAGTTTTGAATGAATTGCTGCCGCCCGGTCGAAAAAAGGGGCCGTCAGGCCCCTTTTTCTGAAACTCGCAGAATTAGCGACGCAGACCCAGACGCTCGATCAGCGCAGCGTAACGTGCAACATCTTTACGTTTCAGGTAGTCGAGCAGTTTACGACGCTGAGAAACCATGCGCAGCAGACCACGACGGCTGTGGTGATCTTTTTTGTGCTCTGCAAAGTGGCCCTGCAGGTGGTTGATCTGTGCAGTCAGCAGTGCAACCTGAACTTCGGTAGAACCGCTGTCGTTTTCGCCACGACCAAACTCAGAAACGATTTTTGCTTTAGCTTCAACGCTTAGAGACATTTTAGAACTCCAAAAATTAAAAGAAAGAAAGGGTGCCGATCTCTAATTCAGCGACCCCTGATGCAACGCCCGAAAATGTTAAAACACTTTAGCGGACGTTAAGCGGCGATATTCTACTCGTAGCAGGCTTTTATCGCAAGAAAAGCGCTTACGCCGGGTATTCCACCACCAGACGACGCGGCGCCACGCGGCCTTCATCGTCAATTTCGCCCATGCCGAGAAACTTGCCGGATTCGTTTTCCATCACCCGCACCAGCCCGTTAAGCGGCGCGCCTGACTGACGAACCGGGTTACCGTTTTTAAAGTAAACCGCGGAGGTCTCCGGAATCGCCACCAGCGGATAGTCCGATGCCGGGCTGTCCATCGGCATCAGCAGCGGATCAAGCAGCTGCGCGGCAGGAATATCCTGCGCTGCCGCCTGATCGACCAGCGCCTGCAGCTGCTCGAGGGTCACCATCCGCTCAACCGGGTATTTGCTCACCGCCAGGCGACGCAGGAAAATCACGTGCGCGCCGCAGCCGAGCTTTTCACCTAAATCATCGATAATCGTCCGGATGTAGGTGCCTTTCGAGCAGTGGATCTCCAGCTCCAGTTCATCGCCTTCATGGCGAATAAACAGCAGCTCATAGACCGTAATCGGCCGGGCTTCACGCGGGACCTCAATGCCCTGACGAGCATACTCGTACAGCTTCTTGCCCTGATACTTCAGCGCCGAGTACATCGACGGTACCTGCTGCGTCTCGCCGCGGAAACTATCCAGCGCCGCCGCCAGCTGCTCGTCGCTAAAGGTTAGCGGACGCTCTTCCACCACCTGACCGTCGGCATCGGAGGTATCCGTGCGCTGGCCCAGTTTGGCGATCACGCGATAACGCTTATCGGAGTCCAGCAGATACTGGGAAAACTTGGTCGCTTCGCCAAGACACACTGGCAGCATACCGGTCGCCAGCGGATCCAGCGCGCCGGTGTGGCCAGCGCGGTTGGCGTTATAAATACGCTTTACTTTCTGCAGCACATCGTTGCTGGAAGCGCCCTGAGGCTTGTCCAGCAACAATACGCCGTGCACGTCGCGGCCGCGACGACGAGGACGACTCATCAGTCCTCCTTGCTGTCGTCCGGGTTCACACGACGTTCATCGTCGTGTTTCACCACGCTGGTGACCAGGTTGGACATACGCATCCCTTCCACCAGCGAGTTGTCGTAGAAGAAAGTCAGTTCCGGCACAATACGCAGGCGCATCGCTTTACCCAGCAGGGAGCGGATAAAACCAGAAGCTTCCTGCAGCGCTTTGATGCCCGCTTTCACCGCGGCTTCATCTTTGTCGTTGAGGAAGGTGACATACACCTTGGCATAGGCCAGGTCACGGGACATTTCCACACCGGAAACGGTGGTCATCATACCCAGACGCGGATCTTTGATTTCACGTTGCAGGATGATGGCAATCTCTTTTTGCATCTCCTGGGCCACACGCTGCGGGCGACCAAATTCTTTCGCCATAATAAGTTCTCCAGAATAAAGACAAAAAAGGGGCCAAAAGCCCCTTTTTAAAATGATTGCCGGGTGGCGCTTCGCTTCCCCGGCTGCTTAGCCATCAAATGATTAATCGATGCTACGCTGGATTTCGATGATTTCGAACACTTCGATCATATCGCCAACGCGAACGTCGTTGTAGTTCTTCACACCGATACCACATTCCATGCCGTTACGGACTTCGTTAACGTCATCTTTGAAGCGGCGCAGGGATTCCAGCTCGCCTTCATAGATAACCACGTTGTCACGCAGGACGCGGATTGGGTTGTGACGTTTGATCGTCCCTTCGGTAACCATACAGCCCGCGATGGCGCCGAATTTAGGCGATTTGAACACATCACGCACTTCAGCCAGACCGATGATCTGCTGTTTCAGTTCCGGAGACAGCATGCCGCTCATCGCCGCTTTCACTTCGTCGATCAGGTTATAGATGACGGAGTAATAACGCAGATCCAGGCTTTCCGCTTCGATAACTTTACGCGCAGAGGCATCTGCACGAACGTTGAAGCCAACCAGAATCGCGTTGGATGCTGCTGCCAGGGTCGCGTCGGTTTCGGTGATACCACCTACGCCGGAACCGATGATCTTCACTTTCACTTCGTCGGTAGACAGTTTCAGTAAGGAATCGGAAATCGCTTCGACAGAACCCTGTACGTCCGCTTTCAGCACGATGTTCACTTCGTGAACTTCGCCTTCGGTCATGTTAGCGAACATGTTTTCCAGCTTAGATTTCTGCTGACGCGCGAGCTTAACTTCACGGAATTTGCCCTGACGATACAGTGCCACTTCACGCGCTTTTTTCTCGTCACGAACCACAGTCACTTCATCACCCGCAGCCGGCACACCGGACAGACCGAGGATTTCCACCGGAATGGACGGACCCGCTTCCAGCACTTCGCGACCCAGTTCGTCACGCATCGCACGCACGCGGCCATATTCAAAGCCACACAGGACAATATCGCCCTTATGCAGAGTACCTTCGCGAACCAGAACGGTAGCCACCGGGCCACGACCTTTATCGAGGAAGGACTCGATGACCGCGCCGCTCGCCATACCGTTACGTACAGCTTTCAGTTCGAGAACTTCAGCCTGCAGCAGAATCGCGTCCAGCAGGTCGTCGATGCCGGTACCGGCTTTCGCGGAAACGTGGACGAACTGGCTCTCGCCGCCCCACTCTTCCGGCAGGATGCCGTACTGGGACAGTTCATTCTTCACGCGATCCGGATCAGCTTCTGGCTTATCGATTTTGTTCACCGCAACCACCACCGGTACCTGCGCCGCTTTAGCGTGCTGGATAGCTTCGATGGTCTGCGGCATCACGCCGTCGTCTGCCGCCACCACCAGAACCACGATATCCGTCGCCTGCGCGCCACGAGCACGCATGGAGGTAAACGCGGCGTGGCCCGGGGTGTCCAGGAAGGTGATCATGCCGTTGTCGGTTTCTACGTGGTAAGCACCGATGTGCTGGGTAATACCACCCGCTTCGCCGGAGGCAACCTTAGTAGAACGAATATAGTCCAGCAGCGAGGTTTTACCGTGGTCAACGTGACCCATGATGGTCACGACCGGTGCGCGCGGTTCAGCCGCAGCGCCGGTGTCACGGTCGCTCATTACCGCTTCTTCCAGTTCGTTTTCACGACGCAGGATAACTTTGTGGCCCATCTCTTCGGCAACCAGCTGCGCGGTTTCCTGGTCGATGACCTGGTTAATGGTCGCCATGGCGCCCAGTTTCATCATCGCTTTGATGACCTGAGAACCTTTCACCGCCATCTTGTTAGCCAGTTCACCAACGGTGATGGTTTCGCCGATGATAACGTCACGGTTAACGGCCTGCGCCGGCTTCTGGAAGCCCTGCTGCAGAGCGGAACCTTTACGGTGCTTACCGCCTTTACCGCCGCGAACGGCCGCACGGGCTTCTTCACGATCAGCTTTAGATTCAGCGTGTTTGTTGCCTTTCTTCGCCGGACGCGCCGCTTTGCTGCTACGGCTACGGCCGCGACCGCCTTCAACTTCACGATCGTTATCATCTTCAGCCTGACGAGCATGCTGTGAAGTAGTGACGTGATAGTCGCTGCTATCTTCCGGGCTGTCTGAGGTTTCAGACCAATTTTTTTCGTTTTCTTCTGCCATACGGCGTGCTTCTTCCGCTACACGGCGCGCTTCTTCTTCAAGTTTGCGGCGTGCTTCTTCTTCCGATTTGCGCTTCAGTTCCGCGGCTTCGTTCTCACGGCGGATCTTTTCAGCCTGGGCGGTTTTGGTCATTTCGTCGGTATGTTGATTGCTCACTTTGTCTTTTTCCGCAGCTTCACGTTTCGCTTTATCAGCGACTTCACGTTTAGCTTGTTCTGCGGCCTCACGTTCAGCTTTTAATTGCGCCTCGCGTTTCGCTGCTTCTTCAGCTTCACGACGGGCCTGCTCTTCCGCTTCACGCTGCGCCTGCTCTTCCGCGGCCAGACGTTCAGCCTCTTGCGGATCGCGTTTCACAAAGGTGCGTTTCTTGCGGACTTCGATTTGTACCGATTTACTCTTTCCACCGGTACCTGGAATATTCAACGTGCTGCGGGTTTTACGCTGCAACGTCAGCTTGTCGGGCGCCGAGCCGTGTTCACGGTTCAGGTGCGTCAACAAAGTTTGTTTCTCTTGCGCGGTCACAGAATCATCAGCCGATTTGCGGATGCCTGCGTCAGCAAATTGCTGTATCAGGCGATCCACAGAGGTCTGAATCTCTGAGGCCAGCGCTTTAATAGTCACATCTGTCATGCTGTTCCTTCCTGCTACAGTTTATTACGCTTCGTCGCCGAACCAACAAATGTTGCGAGCGGCCATGATGAGCTCGCCAGCTTTCTCGTCGGTCATCCCTTCGATATCAGCCAGGTCATCAACGCCCTGCTCGGCGAGATCTTCCAGCGTACAAACACCACGGGCAGCCAGTTTGAATGCCAGGGCACGATCCAGACCTTCCAGATTCAACAGATCATCGGCAGGTTTGTTATCTCCCAGGCTTTCTTCCTGAGCCAGCGCCAGCGTAGTCAGTGCGTTTTTCGCACGCTCACGAAGTGCTTCAACGGTGGCTTCATCCAGACCGTCGATTTCCAGCAGTTCTTTCATCGGCACATAGGCCAGCTCTTCCAGCGAGGAGAAGCCTTCTTCAACCAGCACTGTCGCGAAATCTTCATCAATATCGAGATATTTGGTGAAGGTATCGATAGCGGCATGCGCTTCCGCCTGGTGCTTAGCCTGCAGGTCGTCAACGGTCATCACGTTGAGTTCCCAGCCGCTGAGCTGCGAAGCCAGACGAACGTTCTGACCGTTACGGCCAATCGCCTGCGCCAGGTTGCCCGCTTCTACCGCGATATCCATGGTGTGTTTATCTTCATCCACCACGATAGACGCGACGTCTGCCGGCGCCATGGCGTTGATCACGAACTGCGCCGGGTTATCATCCCACAGGACGATATCGATGCGTTCGCCGCCCAGCTCAGTAGAGACGGCCTGCACGCGCGCACCGCGCATACCGACGCAAGCGCCAACCGGGTCGATGCGCTTGTCGTTGGTTTTCACCGCGATTTTGGCACGAGAGCCCGGATCGCGAGCCGCCGCTTTGATCTCCAGCACTTCTTCACCGATTTCCGGCACTTCAATGCGGAACAATTCGATCAGCATCTCAGGTTTGGAACGGGTCACGAACAGCTGGGCGCCACGCGCTTCCGGACGGACAGCGTACAGTACGCCGCGGATGCGGTCGCCCGGACGGAAGTTTTCACGCGGCAGCATATCTTCACGCAGGATCACGGCTTCAGCGTTGTTGCCCAGATCCAGGGTGATGTTGTCGCGGTTCACTTTTTTCACCACGCCGGTGATGATCTCACCTTCGTGCTCGCGGAACTGATCGACCACCATCGCGCGCTCGGCTTCGCGGACTTTCTGCACGATAACCTGTTTAGCGGTCTGCGTGGTGATACGGTCGAAGGTAACAGATTCAATCTGATCTTCGACATAGTCGCCGACGTTCATGCTTTCATCTTCGTAACGCGCTGCTTCCAGCGTGATCTCGCGCGTCGGCTGAGTCACCTCTTCAACAACCAGCCAGCGACGGAAGGTGTCGAAATCGCCGCTCTTACGGTCGATTTCTACGCGAACGTCGATCTCTTGTTCGTATTTTTTCTTGGTGGCCGTTGCCAGCGCGCTTTCCAGCGCTTCGAAAATTTTCTCGCGCGGCAGCGCTTTTTCGTTGGAAACGGCTTCAACAACAGCCAAAATTTCTTTGTTCATCGGGGCCTTTCACCTCAATCCAGACTGTTAAAAGTGGGGAACCAGGTTCGCCTTCTGGATGTTACTCAGCGCGAACACTTCATCTTTGCCTTCGACGGTTACCGTGATCATTTCACCGTCTACCGCTTTGATAATGCCCTGCCATTTGCGACGGTTCTGAACCGCCATGCGCAGCACCAGCGCAACTTCTTCGCCAGTGAAACGTTGGTAGTGTTCGGCGGTGAACATCGGACGGTCGAGACCAGGCGAAGAGACTTCCAGGTTGTAAGCGACAGTGATCGGGTCTTCAACATCCATGACGGCGCTTACCTGGTGGCTCACATCAGCACAATCATCAACGTTGATGCCATCTTCACTATCAATATAGATGCGCAGTGTGGATGTGCGACCGCGAATAAATTCGATGCCGACCAGCTCAAAGCCAAGCGCTTCAACCGGCGCTGTGAGCATCTCTGTCAATTTTTGCTCTAATGTGGACAAACCCACCCCCAAGACATAAAAAAAGGGCGTATAGCCCAGTTATTCTGAAGTCAGATAACAAAAAACCCCGATAAATCGGGGCTTTAGATAACTGAACCCTGAGATCGCCATGGCGATCTGGAACACCTTCCGCAAGAATTCTTTCAAATTCGGCTACGAAGGACACTTAGTCCTCACAGTATATTTGAAAAAGTACTTAATGGGAAAGTGGTTGCGGGGGCCGGATTTGAACCGACGACCTTCGGGTTATGAGCCCGACGAGCTACCAGGCTGCTCCACCCCGCGCCTGAAACGTGGCATATTTTACTCTTATTGAGCAAAAGACGCAAATACTGCTGGGATTTGGTACCGAAGACGGGACATAAAATCGGGGTGAATTGTATCGGCAATTAGTATATTTTGTCAACATGCTTTTTATCGCCCCCGATTGCCGTTTGTGCTGGTATTTCAGGCTTTTTTAGCAAAAAGATGATGAAGCCCTTCCTGTCGCCAGTAAAAGATGGTTAAATGAATACTCACAATTAATGCATAAAAATGCAGTTAAGGTTGTTGAGTCGAACTCACCACAGTCTATCGAGCAGGGTTTTATTTTATGACGACGATTCTCAAGCATCTCCCGGTTGGTCAACGTATTGGTATCGCTTTCTCTGGTGGACTGGATACCAGCGCCGCGCTGTTATGGATGCGCAAAAAAGGCGCCGTGCCTTATGCATATACCGCTAACCTGGGTCAACCGGACGAAGACGACTACGATGCTATTCCGCGCCGCGCGAAAGAGTATGGCGCTGAAGGTGCCCGTCTGATCGACTGCCGCAAACAGCTGGTCGCAGAAGGGATCGCGGCGATTCAGTGTGGCGCTTTCCATAACACCACCGGTGGGTTGACCTACTTCAACACCACGCCGCTGGGCCGCGCGGTCACCGGCACCATGCTGGTGGCGGCAATGAAAGAAGATGGCGTCAACATCTGGGGCGATGGCAGCACCTATAAAGGCAACGATATCGAACGTTTCTATCGTTACGGCCTGCTGACCAATGCTGAACTGCAGATTTACAAGCCGTGGCTGGACAGTGATTTCATCGATGAGCTCGGCGGCCGGCACGAAATGTCCGAATTTATGATCGCCTGCGGCTTTGACTACAAGATGTCGGTTGAAAAAGCCTATTCCACCGACTCCAACATGCTCGGCGCCACCCACGAAGCGAAAGACCTCGAATTCCTCAATTCCAGCGTGAAAATCGTCAACCCGATTATGGGCGTGAAGTTCTGGGACGAAAACGTGAAGATCCCTGCGGAAGAGGTGACCGTACGCTTTGAGCAAGGCCATCCGGTGGCGCTGAATGGCAAAACCTTCGCTGACGACGTCGAGATGATGCTGGAAGCCAACCGCATCGGCGGCCGCCACGGTCTGGGGATGAGCGATCAGATTGAAAACCGCATTATCGAAGCGAAAAGCCGCGGTATTTATGAAGCCCCCGGGATGGCGCTGCTGCATATCGCCTACGAGCGTCTGCTGACCGGTATCCATAACGAAGACACAATCGAGCAATACCATGCCCACGGTCGTCAGCTGGGCCGCCTGCTGTATCAGGGACGCTGGTTCGATTCCCAGGCGCTGATGCTGCGTGATTCTCTGCAGCGCTGGGTCGCGAGCCAGATCACCGGCGAAGTTACCCTTGAGCTGCGTCGCGGTAACGACTACTCGATCCTCAATACCGTTTCAGACAACCTGACCTATAAAGCAGAGCGTCTGACCATGGAAAAAGGCGATTCCATGTTTACCGCCGAAGACCGTATCGGTCAGCTGACCATGCGTAATCTGGATATTACCGATACCCGCGAGAAGCTGTTCGGCTATGCCCAGTCAGGCCTGCTGAGCGCCTCCTCGGCAACCGGTTTACCGCAGGTTGAGAATCTGGAAAACAAAGGCAAATAATCGCCTGACGATGTTTGCTCCCCGCCGGCGGCCCTCCGCCGGCTTTTTATTTTTTGTTCCCTGTCAGCGCCAGAAAAATTGAAAAGAGGCATTTTTTCCTTATCGCCCGGTCAGCAAAATTGTTGATTATAATAGCCTCAATTGATTAATTCATATCTGGTGATAAACATCATGAATATTAAACCGCCGATCAGGCCGCAAAAGGCCATTGACCGACTGATCGATGTGCTTGAGCCACACGCGACGCCCGTTAACGCGATCGCCAGAAAAAGACTCACCTGGGAATATAAAGGCAAAACCCAGCTCTTTATTTTTAAAAAAGGCGAGCTATCGATTATTCGGAATTCCGACAAGCTATTGATGGTGACCGTCTATGAGCCCCACCTTTTCGGCGTGGCGGAAATGCTACAGCCCAGCCGCAGCCATAGCCTGCGAGCGGAAGTCTCTTCCGAACTGCTACGCATCGACTATGACCTGGCTTCCGCGCTCTTTCGTCAGCATAACCTGTGGGAGGAGGTGACCAGCCTGCTGGCCTATCATACTTCTTACCTGGTATATCGTGACGATCTGGTCCTGCAACAGCGAACCTATTCAGTGATCCGTAACCATCTGCTGGAAATGATGCTATTAACCGCAGAGACCCGACTGCGCGTGTCTATTCTTGAATATATTCAGGACAGGACCCACCTGTCGCGCAGCAGTATTCTCAATGTCTTGTCAGCATTAAAGAAAGGCGGTTATATTGCTTTCGCCCGCGGCGGTTATTTGCAAAGCATCACCTCACTTCCTGAAAAATTTTGACCGCGTCAGTCACCTTTATTTGTTGTTACTCGCCTCAATGTTGAAAATGTTTAAATTTAAATTAATAAACGCTAACGGTAAAAAAAGAAAAATTTTATGCTGAGCACCTGAATTTACCGGCGGACAACATGTCCCTGGGCTCGACCAGCAGGCAACCACTCACGGCGTTAACCGCCGGGCCTGCACCGGCTCAGGATATGCCCCGGAAATCGGCCAGGCGTGAGCAGCGGTAGCGGGAGTTGACCCCCTCGCCTGCCGTCTGCAGCGACCATAACGATGAGATCCAAGAACCCGTTAATTTTGCCCGAACGCCCGTATCGGGCTTTTTTTTATCTGAAGGAATTCAACAATGAAGTCGATTGCTCCAAAATTGTTTGCCGTGATGATCGCCCTGGGGGCCAGCAGCGCCGTCTGCGCATCCGTTAACCTGCATGGTGAAGCCGGTGCCGAGTTCACCAATCTGTCCGCCAGCTTTGGCGCCGGGGAACCGGGTATGACGTTCAATACCCAGTGGGCTCACAGCGACAATGACGGGGACAGCGTAGGGCTGGGAATGGGCTACAACTTTAACCTTGGACCTTTTCTGATGACGCTGGGCGGTAAAGGCGTCTATCTGAATCCCAAAGATGGTGATGAAGGCTACGCCATCGCCGCTGGCGGCGGCGCGGAGCTGCCCCTCGGCCAGTACTTCACGCTCTTCGGTGAGGGGTATTATTCGCCGGACTCAATGTCCAGCGGCGTCGATGATTATGTGGAGGCCAATGCCGGATTACGTATTAACGTACTCCCGTCTCTGAATATCGAAGCAGGCTATCGTTATATCGATATGGCGGGGAAAGATGGCAATCGTGACAACACCCTTGCCGACGGGGTCTATGCCGGGGTTAACTTCCGCTTTTAATCCTTACACAGGGATTGCTGTCCGACAGTCCCTGTCTTCTCTCAGCTGGCCAACGGCACGCTTTTCAGCACGCGGTTGATCTCCTGCAGACCGGCAACATTATTCTCTTTACGGTAAACATCATTCATGGACGCCATCTGCTCCAGACGGGTCAGGGCGCCATACACCTGGTACGCCTCACTATGTCTGTCAAACACATCGCGGCGCTCCACATCCTGCAAATAATGATTTTTCAACGAATGGTTAAGGCGACCAATCAGCGCCGTATTGTCCTGGAAATAGCGCGTCACCGCCTGGGCATTATTCGCTGTCGCCCCAGGCTCACTGTGCGATACCGGTACCGTTAGCGCATTAATCGTCTCCACCGTTTGGGAGGGCGATATTGAACTGCACCCTGCTAAACCGAGCACACCGGCGACGATAAGCAACCCGATCTTGTTCATTATGTCACTTCACCTCTGTTAATTTGACGAGGCGACTTTAACGACAGTAAAAGAAGGGAACCAGCAAAGAGATGTTTATAATTAAATGGCCGGAGGGGACAAAAACAAAAAAAGACGCTTTTCAGCGTCTTTTTTCTGGAATATTGGTACCGAGGATGGGACTCGAACCCACAAGCCCGTTAGGGCACTACCACCTCAAGGTAGCGTGTCTACCAATTCCACCACCTCGGTACAGAATACTTAGTGCGGGATGTCGCTGGTCGGCTGAGCCGGCGCAGTTGGCTGAGTTTGCTCCGTTTTCGGTGCACTCAGGTTATCCCACTCACTTCCTTTACTGGTCTTGTTGCTGTTGATATTACCCAGCGCCAGACTGATGATGAAGAACAGCGCAGCCAGGATACCGGTCATACGGGTCATGAAGTTGCCAGAACCGCTGGACCCAAACAGTGTGCCGGAAGCGCCTGCACCGAAGGAGGCTCCCATATCAGCGCCTTTACCTTGCTGCAGCATAACCAGACCAACAAGGCCAATCGCTACAATAAGGAAAACAACCAAAAGAGCTTCGTACATAATCAACCTGTTCCTTGCGGATTTGCCGCATACCAAGTGCTTCGACCAATAAAGCGGGACGTTTTAACGTTTCCCACTGAAGCGGGTGTGAATACTAACCAAAGCGAATGACCTTCGCAAGGGCAATTTCGACACATTGTATCAACTGCAGAAAAAAACAGCAAAAAGTCGGTTTTCTATCATAAAAAAGGCGGCAAGCGCCGCCTTTTTAACCACTTAGCCGGCAAGCTTAGACGCTTTTTACCGCTTCGGCGATGCGATGCGCAAACTCGTGCACCTGATCTTCATGCTCGCCTTCCACCATGACGCGGATCAGCGGCTCCGTTCCGGATTTACGCAGCAGGACACGGCCGCGTTTCCCTAACGCTGCTTCCACTTCTGCGGTCACCGCTTTGACATGCTCGTTCTCCAGTGGGTTACCGCTGCCTTCGGTAAAACGCACATTCACCAGTAACTGAGGGAACATCTTCATGCCACTGCAAAGGTCATGCAGACTCATATGGTTACGTACCATCGCCGCGACCACCTGCAGACTGGCGACGATGCCATCGCCGGTGGTGGTTTTATCCAGCAGGATCACATGGCCTGAGTTTTCCGCACCAATGCGCCAGCCTTTTTCCTGCAGCATCTCCAGTACATAACGGTCACCGACCTTCGCGCGGGCAAACGGGATGCCTAACTGCTTGAGCGCCAGCTCCAGTCCCATATTACTCATCAGGGTACCAACGGCGCCGCCGCGCAGCTGCCCCTGACGCAGCCCTTCCCGGGCGATGATGTAGAGGATCTGGTCGCCATCGACTTTATTGCCTTCATGGTCAACCATGATCACCCGATCGCCATCGCCGTCGTAGGCAATACCCAGATCGGCTTTCTCCGCCAGCACGCGCGCCTGCAGCGCACGCACGTCGGTGGCGCCGACCTCTTCGTTGATGTTGAGGCCATCAGGCTCGCAGCCCATCGCGATAACCTGGGCGCCCAGCTCGCGGAAGACATTGGGGGCAATGTGATAGGTCGCACCGTGCGCGCAATCCACCACCACTTTCAGCGTGCCGAGGCTCAGTTCGTTGGGAAAGGTGCCTTTACAAAATTCAATGTAGCGCCCGGCGGCATCAACGATACGGCTGGCTTTGCCCAGCTCTGCCGAATCCACGCAGGTGAGTTCTTTCTCCATTTCGGCTTCAATCGCCTCTTCCACATCATCCGGCAGCTTGGTGCCCTCAATGGAGAAGAATTTAATACCGTTGTCGTAGAAAGGGTTATGCGAAGCTGAAATAACGATCCCCGCCTCGGCGCGGAATGCGCGCGTCAGGTAGGCGATGGCCGGTGTCGGCATTGGCCCGGTGAACGACGCAGAGAGCCCCGCGGCCGCCAGCCCAGCTTCCAGCGCGGACTCCAGCATATAGCCCGAAATACGGGTATCCTTGCCGATGATAATTTTACGCGAGCCGTGGCGCGCTAACACTTTCCCCGCCGCCCAGCCCAGCTTAAGCACAAATTCCGGAGTGATCGGCGCATCGCCGACGCGGCCACGAATACCATCGGTGCCAAAATACTTGCGGTTACTCATAACGTTTTTTTCCCTTAGCGGCGAGGGTGGCTTCCACCACGCGCAGCGCTTCTACCGTTTCTTTGACATCATGGACGCGGATTATCTGCGCGCCCTGCATTGCTGCAATGACGGCACACGCCAGGCTGCCGTTCAGCCGTTCCGACGGCCCGACGTTCAGCAACTGACCTACCATCGACTTACGCGACATACCGACCAGCAGAGGCAGCCCAAAGTGGTGAAATTCACCCAGCCTGGCCAGCAGTTGATAATTATGGGAGAGATTTTTACCGAAACCGAATCCCGGGTCGAGCAGCAATTTTTCTTTTGCGATCCCCGCCTGCTCGCAGCGCACAATATGTTCTGCAAAAAAGCGCTCGACATCGGCGAAGACATCCTCATATTTCGGCGCCTCCTGCATGGTTTTCGGCTGACCCTGCATATGCATCAGACACACCGGCAGCCCGGTTTCCGCAGCGGCCTGCAGCGCGCCAGGTTCGGTCAGCGAACGAATATCGTTAATGATATGCGCCCCGGCCCGGGCTGATTCGCGGATAACCTCCGGTTTGGACGTATCCACCGAGATCCACACTTCAAAGCGCTGAGCGATCGCTTCGACAACCGGGATCACCCGCGCGAGTTCCTCTTCTACGCTCACCTCAGCCGCCCCTGGCCGCGTGGATTCACCGCCGATATCAATGATGGTCGCCCCTGCGTTAATCATCAGATTGGCATGCTTCACCGCCTCAACCAGCGAGTTGTGAGCGCCGCCATCGGAGAAAGAGTCGGGCGTCACATTAAGAATGCCCATCACATGCGGATGAGAGAGATCGAGGGTTGAGCCCTGGGCTACAAGTTTCATCACAAAATCCCTGAGACTGAAGAGGTTAAAAAAAGAAAAACCCCGGAGCGGGCGCCCCGGGGTTTTTAAGGTTAAAACAAGACATCAACAGCGGTAGCTTACTTGTCGCCCAGCTGCTCTGACATGGTGTTGCCCGGGTTCGGCGTACGCGGTTCATCAACCGGACGCGGCGCACGAGGCGTGCCATTGTTGTCAGAGTTATTCGAAGAACCCGGTTCTTCCCAACCCGCCGGCGGACGAACATCGCGACGAGCCATCAGGTCGTCAATCTGCGGCGCATCGATAGTCTCATATTTCATGAGCGCATCTTTCATCGCGTGCAGGATATCCATGTTGTCGTTCAGCAGCTGGCGAGCACGACCGTAGTTACGCTCGATCAGCGATTTCACTTCCTGGTCGATGATACGCGCGGTTTCATCGGACATATGCTTCGCTTTCGCTACGCTACGGCCGAGGAAGACTTCGCCTTCTTCTTCCGCATACAGCAGCGGACCGAGTTTGTCGGAGAAGCCCCACTGGGTCACCATGTTACGCGCCAGGTTCGTCGCCACTTTAATGTCGTTGGACGCGCCGGTAGAAACATGTTCCGGACCGTAGATAATCTCTTCCGCCAGACGACCGCCGTACAGGGTGGAGATCTGACTTTCCAGTTTCTGACGACTGGCGCTGATCGCATCGCCTTCCGGCAGGAAGAAGGTCACACCCAGCGCACGACCGCGCGGGATAATCGTCACTTTATGGACCGGATCGTGTTCCGGAACCAGGCGGCCGATAATCGCGTGGCCCGCTTCGTGGTAAGCGGTCGATTCTTTCTGCGCTTCCGTCATCACCATGGAGCGACGTTCCGCACCCATCATGATTTTGTCTTTCGCTTTTTCGAACTCAACCATCGAAACAACACGTTTGTTGCCGCGAGCAGCAAACAGCGCCGCTTCGTTGACCAGGTTCGCCAGATCCGCACCGGAGAAGCCAGGGGTACCGCGCGCAATGATCGCCGCGTCGATATCCGGCGCCAGCGGTACGCGACGCATATGCACTTTCAGGATCTGTTCACGACCGCGAACATCCGGCAGACCAACGACAACCTGACGGTCGAAGCGGCCTGGACGCAGCAGCGCGGGGTCCAGAACGTCCGGACGGTTAGTCGCCGCGATAACGATAATACCTTCGTTACCTTCGAAGCCGTCCATTTCAACCAGCATCTGGTTCAGGGTCTGCTCACGTTCATCGTGACCACCGCCAAGACCCGCGCCACGCTGGCGGCCGACGGCGTCGATTTCATCGATGAAGATGATGCAAGGCGCTGCTTTCTTAGCCTGCTCGAACATGTCACGCACACGAGATGCACCGACACCGACGAACATTTCGACGAAATCAGAACCGGAAATTGTGAAGAACGGCACTTTTGCTTCGCCAGCGATCGCTTTCGCCAGCAGCGTTTTACCGGTACCCGGAGGGCCGACCATCAGGACGCCTTTCGGGATCTTACCGCCCAGTTTCTGGAAGCGGCTCGGCTCACGCAGGTATTCCACCAGCTCACCGACTTCCTCTTTCGCTTCGTCACACCCGGCAACGTCGGCAAAAGTGGTTTTGATCTGGTCTTCCGTCAGCATACGGGCTTTGCTTTTGCCGAAGGACATCGCGCCCTTCCCGCCGCCGCCCTGCATTTGCCGCATAAAGAAGATCCAGACGCCGATCAACAGCAGCATTGGGAACCAGGAGATGAAGATGGAAGCCAGCAGGCTTGGCTCTTCTGGTGGTTCGCCAATAACTTTGACGTTTTTAGTCAACAGGTTATCGAGCAGCTTCGGATCGTTAACCGGAATGTAAGTCGTGTAACGGTTACTATCTTTCTTGGTAACGTTGATCTCACGTCCGTTGATACGCGCTTCGCGAACCTGGTCCTGATTGACCTCTTGCAGGAAGGTAGAATAATCCACCTTGCGGCCATTCGACTCGCTGGGCCCAAAGCTCTGGAATACTGACATCAGCACAACGGCAATGACCAGCCAGAGTATTAGGTTTTTCGCCATGTCACTCAAGGGATTAACCTCTTATTACAACTGTGTTAAAAACAGCGTCAGGATACTCTATATCCAGTTTCTTTCAAACTTTCGTTTGAAATCTGCCGGTTATGGTTTACGCCCGGTCGCTACAATATACACTTCACGCGAACGAGCGCGGGAAGAGTCCGGTTTACGAACTTTGACCTTCGTAAACAGGGAGCGAATTTCTCGAAGATACTCATCGAAGCCTTCGCCCTGGAACACCTTCACTACAAAACTACCACCTGGCGCTAATACATCACGAGACATTTCAAGCGCCAGTTCTACCAGATACATAGCCCGGGGAATATCCACCGCCGGTGTTCCGCACATATTCGGCGCCATATCGGACATGACAACTTGGACTTTACTGTCGCCCACTCGCTCAAGTAACGCTTTCAGGACTAATTCATCACGAAAATCGCCCTGAAGGAAGTCCACACCAACGATTGGATCCATTGGTAAAAGATCGCAAGCGATGATGCGGCCGCTGTTGCCGATCTGCGTGACCGCATACTGCGACCAGCCACCGGGAGCAGCACCGAGATCGACTATCGTCATCCCCGGCTTAAAAATTTTGTCACTTTGCTGTATTTCATCAAGTTTAAACCAGGCACGGGAACGTAACCCCTTTTTCTGTGCCTGTTGAACATATTTATCGCTAAAGTGTTCCTGAAGCCAGCGGCTTGAGCTGGCAGAACGCTTTTTACCTGTCATTTAACATTCCCGTTCGGGTTCATCGTACTTTACTGCGTAAAAATCGACGCGGTAGTTTGGCGATATATGGGAGATGGCGGTAGAATGACCCGTTTTCAATCCCAACGTAAGCAAAAAAACACGATGAATCTGAGTACTAAACAAAAACAGCACCTGAAAGGTCTGGCACATCCGCTCAAGCCGGTAGTTATGCTTGGCAATAATGGTTTGACCGAAGGGGTACTGGCCGAGATCGAACAAGCGTTAGGGCACCATGAGCTCATCAAGGTGAAGATCGCCTCAGAAGATCGCGAAACTAAAGCCTTGATCGTGGAAGCCATCGTACGTGAAACCGGCGCCTGTAACGTACAGGTCATCGGTAAAACGCTGGTTCTGTACCGCCCAACGCCAGAGCGTAAGATCTCGCTGCCACGCTAAGAATATCCTGAATCTCGACACAACTTTGTGTAAAACGAGGGATTTCTGCGGCCAGGCGAGCAAAATGCCATGCTCCTGACGTTGATAAAAGGCCGCTATGCGGCCTTTTTCCTTTCTTTACAATCTATAAACATCGTAGCGGGAAATACGCCTTACAGGTATTCAACCTTAGTAATTTCGTATTCCACTTCACCACCCGGGGTACGGATAGTCACGACGTCATCCTGCTCTTTGCCGATCAGACCACGGGCGATCGGCGAGTTCACGGAGATCAGATTCTGCTTAAAATCAGCTTCATCATCACCCACGATGCGGTAGGTCTGTTCCTCATCGGTATCGAGGTTGAGCACGCTGACGGTTGAGCCAAAAATTACCCGGCCATTGTTCGGCATTTTGGTGATATCGATCACCTGGGCATTGGACAGCTTCGCTTCAATATCTTTGATACGCCCTTCGCAGAAGCCCTGCTGCTCACGCGCAGCATGATACTCAGCATTCTCTTTCAGATCGCCGTGTTCACGAGCGTCAGCAATAGCGGCAATGATTTCAGGACGACGCACAGACTTCAGATAATCCAGTTCTTCGCGCAGTTTCTCAGCGCCACGTAAGGTCATCGGAATCGCTTGCATTAGTTATACCTCTTTATCATTCCTTCAGGGAACGGAGAGCTCCGCCCCGCCACCTGCCCTGCCCACAGGCAGGACACGAGCAAAAAGAAACCGACCCGGGAAACACTCCCCAGGTCAGCAGCAATTTTTCATTTGATAGGTATTTTACCCCGAAGTTCATTATGGGTCATCGTTTACTTTACTGGGCGTTGCACCGTAGTATGACGGCCTGGCTTCAGGTTGTTAGCGCGAGATTATGCGATTTCCCAGATTTATCATCGGATTGACTGCCGGTATAGCGCTTAGCGCTCAGGCGGCGAATATTGACGAGTACATCAACCAGCTTCCCGCCGGTGCGAACCTTGCCTTTATGGCGCAAAAGGTTGGTGCATCGACGCCGGAAATCGACTACCACAGCCAGCAAATGGCGCTCCCGGCCAGTACGCAAAAGGTCATCACCGCGCTGGCGGCTCTGCTGCAGCTGGGGCCCGATTTTCGCTTTACCACCACGCTGGAAACCAAAGGCTCACTTGACGGCGGCGTGCTGAAAGGCGACCTGATTGCGCGCTTCGGCGGCGATCCGACGCTCAAACGGCAGGATATTCGCAATATGGTGGCGACGCTGAAAAAAGCTGGCGTGCAGCGTATCGAAGGCAATGTGCTCATCGATACCTCGGTCTTCGCCAGCCATGACAAAGCGCCAGGCTGGCCGTGGAACGACCTGACGCAGTGCTTCAGCGCCCCGCCGGCGGCCGCAATTGTCGACCGTAACTGCTTCTCTGTCTCGCTGTATAGCGCGCAGAAACCGGGCGATCTCGCCTTCATTCGCGTTGCGTCCTATTATCCGGTCACCATGTTCAGCCAGGTGCGAACGCTGGCGCGCGGCTCAGCAGAAGCACAGTACTGCGAGCTCGATGTGGTGCCAGGCGATCTCAATCGCTACACCCTCACTGGCTGCCTGCCGCAGCGTAGCGAGCCGCTGCCGCTGGCCTTCGCCATTCAGGACGGCGCCAGCTACGCCGGGGCGATCCTCAAAGCGGAGCTGACCCAGGCGGGGATCACCTATAGCGGCACGCTGTTGCGCCAGACGCTGGCCAATGACCCCGGAACGGTATTAGCCACCACCCAGTCGGCTCCACTGCACGATCTGCTGCGGATCATGCTGAAGAAGTCAGATAACATGATTGCCGACACCGTCTTTCGTACCATCGGCCACGCCCGCTTCGGCGTACCAGGCACCTGGCGGGCAGGATCCGATGCCGTACGCCAGATCCTGCGTCAACAGGCTGGGGTCGATCTCGGCAACACGATCATCGCCGACGGCTCTGGCTTGTCGCGCCACAACCTGATCGCCCCGGCGACCATGATGCAGGTGCTGCAGTATATCGCCCAGCACGATACCGAGCTCAACTTCATCTCCATGCTGCCGCTGGCGGGCCACGACGGGTCGCTGCAATACCGCGCCGGTCTCCACCAGGCGGGCGTGGATGGCAAAGTCTCGGCGAAAACAGGTTCGTTGCAGGGGGTTTATAACCTTGCAGGCTTTATCACTACCGCCAGCGGACAAAAGGTGGCCTTCGTGCAATATCTCTCCGGTTACGCCGTGGAACCCGCCGACCAGCGTAATCGCCGCATCCCGCTGGTCCGCTTTGAAAGCCGCTTGTATAAAGATTTGTACCAGAACAACTAAAACAAAAGGGCCGCATCAGATGCGGCCCTTTTTGATCCAGCGAAGTCAGGATTAGCGTTTGTAGATGAATTCGACGCCTTCTTCGTCGTCTTCGTCCCAGTCGTCATCCCAGTCTTCGTCATCTTCCACTTCGACTTCGGCTTCTTCAAGCTGCTGACGGTGATAGTCGTCCCACATGAACTCGACTTTCTCCGGCTTCTGCTCTTCTTCCACATGCACGATCGGGTTTTCGATGATAAAGGTCATCACGTCCCAGCATAGCTCTTTCACGCCCTGCTGGCTGGCCGCTGAGATCAGGTAGAATTTATCTTCCCAACCCAGCGCTTCGGCAATCGCCTTCGCTTTGGCTTCGGCTTCCGCTTTGTCCATCAGGTCAATCTTGTTAAAGACTAACCAGCGTGGCTTGGAGGCCAGCTTCTCGCTGTATTTCTCCAGCTCGCCAATGATAATGCGGGCATTCTCAACCGGATCGGAACCATCGATAGGCTCGATGTCGATGAGATGCAGCAGCACACGGCAGCGCTCAAGGTGCTTGAGGAAGCGGATACCAAGGCCTGCACCTTCCGCTGCGCCTTCAATCAGCCCCGGGATATCGGCGACCACGAAGCTCTTCTCGTTGTCCATACGCACCACGCCCAGGCTCGGCACCAGGGTGGTAAACGGATAGTCAGCCACTTTCGGCTTGGCGGCGGAGACCGCGCGGATGAAGGTGGATTTGCCGGCGTTCGGCATCCCCAGCATCCCGACATCGGCCAGCAGCATCAGCTCCAGCTGCAGGTCGCGTTTATCACCCGGGGTACCCATGGTCTTCTGACGCGGGGTGCGGTTAACGGATGATTTGAAACGGGTGTTGCCCAGACCGTGCCAGCCACCTTTCGCCACCATCAGACGCTGACCGTGTTTGGTCATGTCGCCCATGGTCTCGCCGGTGCCCTGGTCGATAACCCGGGTCCCGACCGGCACTTTCACCGTCACGTCTTTACCGCGCTTACCGGTACAGTCGCGGCTCTGGCCATTCTGCCCGCGTTCGGCGCGGAACGATTTTTCAAAACGGTAGTCGATCAGGGTGTTCAGGTTCTCGTCCGCTTCCAGCCAGACATCGCCGCCGTCACCGCCATCGCCGCCGTCCGGACCGCCTTTCGGAATATACTTTTCGCG
This sequence comes from Klebsiella sp. HMSC25G12, assembly GCF_001807705.1. Taxonomy (NCBI): domain Bacteria; kingdom Pseudomonadati; phylum Pseudomonadota; class Gammaproteobacteria; order Enterobacterales; family Enterobacteriaceae; genus Klebsiella; species Klebsiella sp. HMSC25G12. The sequence continues at coordinate 57,553 of NZ_KV789920.1, forward strand.
GCGGAAGCTTACGCAACCATTGCCGCCGTCACCTGCTACGACCAGGATCGTTGCTTCATCTACAAACTTCATTTTACTCTCCGTAAATCATTCGCCTGAGCGGGGCAGCGGTACTACCGCCTCTCGCTTACGCCAACGCCCCCAAAGACGATGGCCGATGGCGGAATACATCGCGCCCGCAACCACGACAAACGCACCGAGATAACCAATCAGGTTTAACATCGGTCTGGCGAAAACATCGGGCCAGGCCATTGATAATAAATCAGAAAACAGTAGCGTAAACAGTGGCGTCAAGGTGATTAACGCGCTGACCTGCGCCGCCTGCCAGCGCGCCATGGCTTCCGCCAGCGCCCCATAGCCGACCAGGGTATTTAGCCCGCAAAAAATCAGGCATGCCAGTTGCCAGTCGCTTAGCTGGGATATCACCCCGGGCTTAGCGAGCGGCAGTAATGCAATCGTACATAAAGTGTACAGCAAAAATAGTATCTGCTGTGATGCCAGACGGCGCAATAACACCTTTTGCGCGACGCCATAGCTTACCCACACCGTTGCAGCAGCAACGCCGAAAATTACCCCCCATGTGTAATCCGTCAGGCGGGTAAAGATTTCAATCAGGCTGGTGTTGAAAAACATCACCAGCCCGCTGAGCAACATCAACGCGCCCACCACCTGGGTACCGCGCATGCGCTCTTTCAGAATCACGACGCTTGCCACCATCATGCCCACCGGCGATAGCTGGCCGATGACCTGAGAAGCAGTGGGGCTGAGATATTGCAGGGAAGAACTGAACAGAATGAAGTTACCGAACAGGCCACCGGTGGCAATGGCTAACAAAACCAGCCAGCGCGGCTTGCGAAAAATTCGCAGCGGCGGCAGTTTGCCTTTGATCGCGAGGATCGCGCCAAGCCCAATGCTGGCCATCAGGAAGCGATAAAACACCACCGTAGGCGGCTCCATCACCTCAAGAACCTGTTTCATCGCAATCGGCAACGCTCCCCAACACATCGCGGTGGTAAGCGCCAGAATAATGCCAATCCCAGCCTGCTGCTTCATGCCTGTTTCCCTGCAAAATTTTCCAGTAGACGAATGTAAAAAGCCCCGCAACGTGTTGCGGGGCTTTCATCCGTTACCGGGACGCGAAAAACTTATTCAGCAACGATGCTGATGAATTTACGGTTTTTCGGGCCTTTAACTTCGAACTTGACTTTACCGTCAGTCAAAGCGAACAGAGTGTGGTCACGGCCGCAACCAACGTTGGTGCCAGCGTGGAATTTGGTACCACGTTGACGAACGATGATGCTACCTGCCAGAACTGCTTCACCGCCGAAACGTTTTACGCCCAGACGTTTAGCTTCTGAATCGCGACCGTTACGAGTCGAGCCGCCAGCCTTTTTATGTGCCATTTAAATCTACTCCTCAGGTCTTAGGCGCTGATGCCAGTGATTTTCACATCAGTGAACCACTGACGATGGCCCTGCTGCTTACGATAGTGTTTACGACGACGAAACTTAACGATTTTAACTTTCTCGCCACGACCGTGAGCAACAACTTCAGCTTTGATTACGCCGCCCTCAACGAAAGGAACGCCGATCTTGATTTCTTCACCGTTTGCGATCATCAGCACTTCAGCGAATTCAACAGCTTCGCCAGTTGCGATGTCCAGCTTTTCCAGGCGAACGGTCTGACCTTCGCTTACTCGGTGTTGTTTACCACCACTTTGGAAAACCGCGTACATATAAAACTCCGCTTCCGCGCACCTCTTTATGTGATTCAGAGTGCGCTATAAATATTCACAATAGGGCGCGAATATTACGCAAAACGCGAGCCTTTGACAAGAGCGATTAGCGATCAATGCAGAAAAAAAACACAACTTTCACGACAACGTTTATCTACGGCAATTTTTCAGTACAATCATATCTTCTTTTAATTCTGTCTTAATCCTTCTGTGATCCCACCTGGATTCATGGTAACAGGACATTTGGCCCGGCTTTTGCGATGAATTTAGAAAAAATCAATGAGTTAACCGCGCAAGATATGGCGGGTGTCAATGCGACGATTCTTGAGCAACTCAACTCCGATGTTCAGCTTATCAATCAGTTAGGCTATTACATCGTCAGCGGCGGCGGCAAACGCATTCGCCCGATGATTGCTGTGCTTGCCGCGCGCGCGGTGGGCTATCAAGGGAGCGCGCATGTCACTATTGCTGCGCTGATTGAATTTATTCATACCGCCACGCTACTGCATGACGACGTCGTCGATGAGTCTGACATGCGTCGCGGCAAAGCCACGGCCAATGCGGCGTTCGGCAATGCCGCCAGCGTGCTGGTTGGCGATTTCATCTATACCCGCGCCTTCCAGATGATGACCCAGCTAGGCTCACTGAAGATCCTCGAGGTCATGTCGGAGGCGGTGAACGTCATTGCCGAAGGCGAAGTGCTGCAGTTGATGAACGTCAACGATCCGGATATCACGGAAGAGAACTATATGCGCGTCATCTACAGCAAGACGGCGCGCCTGTTTGAGGCGGCCTCGCAGTGTGCGGGAATGCTGGCCGACTGCTCCGCGGAAGAAGAGCGCGCGTTGCAGGATTATGGTCGCTATCTCGGCACCGCTTTCCAGCTGATCGACGATTTACTCGACTACAGCTCCGACGGAGAGCGACTCGGTAAAAACGTCGGTGATGACCTGAACGAAGGCAAACCGACGCTACCGCTGCTGCATGCTATGCATCATGGCACCCCCGATCAGGCGGCGATGATCCGCGGGGCGATCGAGCAGGGCAATGGTCGCCATCTGCTGGATGCTGTTCTGGAAACCATGGCCACCTGCGGTTCGCTGGAGTGGACGCAGAAGCGTGCTGAAGAAGAAGCCGATAAAGCGATTGCAGCCCTGCAGATCCTCCCGGACACACCGTGGCGCGAAGCTTTGATTGGACTGGCACATATTGCGGTCCAGCGCGATCATTAATCCCCCCTCCTTTCCCGCGCGATGCGCGGGAAAGTTCCAGTAAAATGCCACTTCTCTCCCTAAACTTCCGAATATCTTGATAGATTCTGAATATTCTGGCGCCTTAACAGAACTTGTTAGAACCCTACATAGTACGCGGGTATAGTGTCCCCATCGCCCATGTGGACGATCTGGACCTTTAACACCAGGAGAATTTATGGATAAGTTCATCGACTGGCATCCCGCCGATATTGTTGCTGGGTTACGTAAACGGGGAACATCGCTGGCGGCAGAGTCGCGACGGCACGGCCTGAGTTCTTCAACGCTGGCGAACGCCCTGACCCGCCCCTGGCCGAAAGGCGAGTTGATTATCGCCACGGCGCTGGAAACGCAGCCGTGGGTCATCTGGCCGTCACGCTACCACGACCCGGTGACTCATGAGTTTATCGACAGAACGCAGATGATGCGTCAAAAGAAGACAGACAGGTGATGTGATAATCGACAGGGTCCCGAACCAACGCCCCGGGGCCCTGTCAGGACACGGTTACTCGCCCTTCACGCGCTGAATATTGGCACCCAACGCCTGCAGTTTATCCTCGATACGCTCATAGCCACGATCGATGTGGTAGATGCGATCAACGATGGTGGTCCCTTCAGCGATGCAGCCTGCCAGCACGAGGCTCGCCGACGCACGCAAATCGGTCGCCATCACCTGCGCGCCCGAAAGCTGCTTCACGCCGTGACAGATAGCGGTATTGCTCTCGATCTCCGCGTGCGCGCCCATACGGATCAGTTCCGGAATGTGCATGAAGCGGTTTTCAAAGATCGTTTCGGTGATCACGCCGGTCCCTTCCGCCACCAGGTTAAGCAGCGTGAACTGGGCCTGCATATCGGTCGGGAAGCCCGGGTGCGGCGCGGTACGCACGTTGACCGCTTTCGGACGGTTGCCGTGCATATCGAGGCTAATCCAGTCTTCGCCCGTTTCGATGTCAGCCCCGGCGTCACGCAGTTTCGCCAGAACGGCATCCAGAGTATCCGGCTGCGCGTTACGGCAGAGGATCTTGCCGCCGGAAATCGCCGCGGCCACCAGGAAGGTGCCGGTTTCGATACGGTCCGGCAGTACACGGTATACGCCGCCACCCAGACGCTGCACGCCTTCGATGGTAATGCGATCGGTGCCCTGGCCTTTGATTTTCGCGCCCAGCGCGTTAAGGAAGTTGGCGGTATCGACAATTTCCGGCTCGCGCGCGGCGTTTTCGATAATCGTCGTCCCCTCCGCGAGGGTCGCTGCGCTCATGATAGTTACGGTAGCGCCGACGCTCACCTTATCCATCACGATATGCGCGCCTTTCAGGCGACCGTTGACCGAGGCTTTGACATAACCTTCTTCCAGTTTGATCTCGGCGCCCAGCTGTTCCAGACCGCTAATGTGCAGGTCGACCGGACGCGCGCCGATGGCGCAGCCGCCTGGCAGAGAAACTTGTCCCTGACCAAAACGCGCTACCAGCGGGCCCAGCGCCCAGATGGAGGCACGCATGGTTTTCACCAGGTCGTACGGAGCACAGAATACATCAACCGGACCGGCGTCAATCCATACCGAACCATTGCGCTCAACCTTCGCGCCCAGCTGGCTCAGCAGCTTCATGGTGGTATCGATATCTTTCAGCTTAGGTACGTTCTGGATCTCTACCGGCTCTTCGGCAAGCAGCGCGGAAAAGAGGATTGGCAGGGCGGCGTTCTTTGCACCAGAAATGGTGACTTCGCCCTGAAGGCGAGTCGGCCCCTGAACACGGAATTTATCCATTGATTCTGTTCTCTATTAAAAATTCACATACGCTGCAGGGGACCCCCCACAGCTTAGAAGCCATTTAGTTTGCGGTCTCGCGCCCACTCCTGCGGAGTGAAGGCCTTGATCGACAGCGCATGGATACGGTTGTCAGCAATATATTCCATCAGCGGCGCGTAGACGCTCTGCTGCTTTTTAACCCGACTCATGCCATCGAACATCTCACCCACAGCAATAACCTGAAAGTGGCTGCCATCGCCAGAGACGTGGACTTCCTGGAGGGGGAGTGCGTTCATCAGCACGGTCTGAATTTCATGATTTTCCATGGGCTCAAATTTATCTGATAGTGAAAACAGCCCAACATCTTAGAGGAAAGTGGCGCGGTCTTAAACAAGCAAAAAGCCCCGACGAAAAGATTGCCGGGGCTTTCGGAATCGCTTCAACGCTAAGACACTGAAAAGATTATGGGATCATATCGACAGGCAGGTTGTAAAGACCGATCAGCGTTTGCAGATTTTCGCTCTTCGCGATCAGCTGCGCTTCCCGCCCCTGACGGCGGATCAGTGCCACAAAATGCACTAACAGCGCCAGGCCCGCCGTGTCCACGCGCGTAGTCTGGCTGAGATCGATGATCGTCGCCCCCTCCGTCGCCCTGGCGCGTGCTTCCCAGAGCGGGACCAGCAGATCCTGGTCCAGCTCTCCGTGCAGCACCAGCGTCTCGCCCTCGCGAGTCCAGCTCAGCTGCCCGGTCATTATTTTTTCTGTTCCAGCGTGATCGGCTGAGCGGAGATCGCTTTCAGCTGCGCGGTCAGGCCGTCAACGCCCTTGGTGCGCAGCAGATCGCTCCACTCATTCTGTTTGGTAGTGATCATACTGACGCCTTCGGCGATCATATCGTAGGCCTGCCAGTTACCGGTCTGGGTATTTTTACGCCACTGGAAGTCCAGACGCACCGGCGGACGACCGTTCGGGTCGATGATAGTGACGCGGATCGGAACGATGGTTGCGCTGCCCAGCGGCTGCTCCGGCGCAATCTGGTAAGTCTGCCCGTGGTACATCGCCAGCGCCTGGCCGTAGGCCTGCTTCAGATATTCACGGAAGGCGGCAAAGTAGGCCTCACGCTGCGCGGGGGTCGCTTCTTTGTAATAGCGGCCCAGCACCAGCGCGCCAGCATATTTCACCTGCACATACGGCAACAGCTCCTGGTCGACGATGTCGCGCAGATAGTTAGGGTTGGCTTTGATCTTCGGCTGTTCATTCTTCAGGCGATCGAAGGTTTTCTGCGCCGCTTCATTCATCAGCTTATACGGGTTGGACTGGTCTGCCGCCTGGACAGCGGTCAGCGGGGCAATCACCAGCATGGCGACCATGAGTAAGCGTTTAAACATATCGTGTTTCTCCTGAAATTAATGCGTCGTGCCGGCTGCCGGCGTCGCGTCAGTATGACCTTCTGCCTCGGCCTTATCATTGCCAGAATTCTGATTGTCGCCGCCCTTGCTGTTATAAAGGAACTGACCAATCAGATCTTCCAGCACCATGGCGGACTTGGTGTCCTGGATAGTACCGCCGTCTTTAAGGATAGTCGTCCCAAGGTCCGGGTCTTCAAAACCGACGTTCAGCGCCAGATACTGTTCGCCCAGCAGACCCGAGGTGCGGATCGCCAACGAACTGGTATCCGGGATATGGTTGTAGCGCTCATCGATATCGAGCTCCACGCGTGGCAGATAGGTTTTCGGGTCGAGAGTGATGTCCGCTACCCGTCCCACAACCACACCGCCGATGCGTACCGGCGAACGCGCCTTCAGGCCGCCGATGTTATCGAAGGTCGCGTAAAGGCGGTAAGTTGGCTCGGTACGTAGCGAGGTGACGTTCGCCGCCTTCAGGCAGACAAACAGCGCCGCCAGCAGCGCCACCAGTAAGAACACCCCTACCCAGATTTCATTTTTTTTCGTTTGCATGAACTCAATTCCCAAACATCAGCGCAGTCAGCACAAAATCCAGCCCCAGAACCGCCAGCGACGCATGCACCACGGTGCGTGTTGTCGCCCGGCTAATCCCGGCGGAAGTGGGGATAGCGTCATAACCGTTAAATAACGCAATCCAGGTTACCGTAATGGCGAATACCAGACTCTTAATCAGGCAGTTCACCAGGTCCATTCGCCAGTCGACGGCATTTTGCATCGCGGTCCAGAAAAAACCACCGTCAATGCCTTTCCAGCTTACGCCTACCAGCGCACCACCCCAGATCCCTACCGCGACAAAGATAATCGTCAACAGCGGCAGCGAAATGACGCCAGCCCAGAAGCGTGGAGAAATCACGCGACGCAGCGGATCCACCGCCATCATCTCCATACTCGAGAGCTGCTCCGTGGCCCGCATCAGGCCAATCTCGGCGGTCAGCGCCGATCCGGCGCGCCCGGCAAACAGCAGCGCAGCGACCACCGGCCCCAGCTCGCGCAGCAGCGACAGCGCCACCAGCATGCCAAGACTGGTCTCTGCGCTGTAGGTGGTTAAGACCAGATACCCCTGCAGCCCGAGCACCATACCGATAAACAAGCCCGATACAATGATAATCAGCATCGACAGAACGCCAACGTTATAGAGCTGACGAACCAGCAGCGGCGCGTGCTTGCGAAACTCTGGTTTGCCCACAACGGCGTTGAAAAGCATTAATCCGGCGCGTCCAAACGTCGCGGTGGTTTTAATCCCGCGATGCCCTAGCGCGGCCAGCGCATTAAACAGCATGAGTCGCTCAACTCCCTATGCCTAATAAATCATGGTGATAGTCGCCAGCCGGATAACGGAACGGCACCGGGCCGTCGGCAATACCATCAATAAACTGACGAACCCGAGGATCGGTATTCTCCCGCAGCGACTGGGCGCTACCGTGGGCGACAATCTTTTTATCCGCCACGATATACGCGTAGTCCGCAATGCTAAGCACCTCAGGCACATCGTGCGAAACCACGATGCAAGTGACACCCAGCGTGTTGTTGAGTTCAGAAATCAGCTTCACCAGCACGCCCATGGTGATGGGATCCTGCCCGACAAACGGTTCGTCGAACATAATCAGATCCGGCTCAAGGGCAATCGCTCTCGCCAGGGCGGCGCGGCGCGCCATCCCGCCGGAAAGCTCGGAGGGCATTAACTTCGCCGCCCCACGCAACCCCACCGCTTCCAGCTTCATCATCACCGTCGTATGCAGCAGCGCAGGCGGCAGCTGCGTATGCTCGCGCAGCGGATAGGCAACGTTATCAAAGACATTGAGATCGGTGAACAGCGCGCCAGACTGGAACAGCATGCTCATCCGCTTACGCACCGTATAAAGACGCGATCGCGTCATCTGCGGCACGTTCTCGCCATCAAACAGGATCTCTCCCCTGTCCGGCGGGATCTGCCCGCCGATCAGGCGTAACAGGGTAGTCTTGCCGATCCCCGAAGGTCCCATGATCGCAGTAATTTTACCGCGCGGCACCGACAGCGAGATGTCGTCGAAGATCACACGATCGCCGCGTGAAAAGCGGATACCGCGTACTTCAACTAAATTCGCCTGAGTTTGGCTCATAAAATCATCCTTACTAAACACCTGACGGGCAAGCATGGCCCTTTCTTGCGCCACAATCACAACATTTTTACAGAATCTTACCTGCACAGGTTAGCGAAAGCTGGCATTTGTTTTACTTTTGGCACACATAAAGTCAAAATTAAGAATTCGTTACGCTGCGTAGGGATAACCCAGCGAGGCGACGATTATACCTGAAGAAAGGACTTTAGATGCTCTTAGCGACGGCTCTGTTAATTATTGGTTTACTGCTGGTTGTCTACAGCGCCGATCGTCTGGTCTATGCCGCTTCCATCCTGTGTCGTATGTTGGGGATCCCGCCGCTGATCATCGGTATGACGGTGGTGAGTATCGGCACCAGCCTGCCCGAGATCATGGTTTCCACCACGGCCTCGCTGCATGGGCAGATCGATCTGGCGGTCGGCACCGCGCTCGGCTCCAACATTACCAATATTCTTCTGATCCTCGGACTCGCCGCCTTACTCAGGCCATTTACCGTGCATTCTGATATTCTGCGCCGCGAATTACCGCTAATGTTGCTGGTCAGTGTGCTGGCCGGGCTGGTGCTCTACGATGGACAGCTGTCCCGTCTCGACGGGCTGTTTTTACTGGCGTTAGCGCTTCTGTGGCTGCTGTTTACCATCAAAATCGCCCGTCTGGCGGAGCGCCAGGGCAGCGATAGCCTGACTCGCGAACAGCTGGCGGAGCTGCCGCGTGAAGGATCGCTGCCGGTCGCTCTGCTCTGGTTAGGGGTCGCGATGATTGTCATGCCCATGGCTACCCGTATGGTGGTGGATAACACCACGGTATTGGCAAACTTTTTTGCCATTAGCGAGCTGACCGTCGGTCTGACGGTGGTGGCGATAGGTACCAGCCTGCCAGAGCTGGCCACCGCTATCGCCGGGGCGCGGAAAGGGGAAGATGACATTGCTATCGGCAATATCATCGGCGCCAATATCCTCAATATTGCGCTGGTGCTGGGTTTACCGGCGCTGATCGCGCCGGGGAGCTTTGCGAGCGAAGCCTTCACTCGCGATTATGGCGTGATGCTGCTGGTCAGCCTGATCTTCGCGGTGCTGTGCTGGCGCCGCCAGCAGCAGCCGGGACGGCTGGTTGGCGCACTGCTGGTCGGCGGCTTTGTGGTTTGGTTGGCGATGCTGTTCTGGACAGCGCCGCTCTTCGTTGAATGACTCGGGATAACATCATGTCGCAAATAGATTTGCCCACGGATTTTGACTTTCAACAGGCAGGCCGTCAGGTGCTGGAAATTGAACGTGAAGGTCTGGCCCAGCTCGATCAATATATAAATGAAGACTTTACCCATGCTTGCGAAACGATTTTCCGCTGCGGCGGCAAAGTCGTGGTGATGGGGATGGGCAAATCCGGCCACATCGGCCGCAAAATGGCGGCGACGTTCGCCAGTACCGGCACCTCGGCTTTTTTTGTCCACCCCGGCGAAGCGGCGCACGGCGATTTAGGAATGGTCACTCCACAGGATGTGGTGATTGCGCTGTCGAATTCCGGCGAATCGAATGAAATTCTGGCGCTGATCCCGGTCCTGAAGCGCCAGCAGGTGAAGCTTATCTGCATCACCAGCCGGCCTGAGAGCAGCATGGCGCGCGCAGCGGATATCCATCTGTGCGTGAAAGTGCCCAAAGAGGCCTGCCCGTTAGGGCTGGCGCCCACCTCCAGCACCACCGCGGCGCTGGTGATGGGTGATGCCCTCGCCGTCGCTCTGCTGGAAGCCCGTGGCTTTACCGCCGAAGATTTCGCCCTGTCTCATCCTGGCGGCGCACTCGGTCGTAAGCTGTTGCTGCGCGTCAATGATATTATGCATACCGGTGATGAAATCCCGCACGTCGGCCTGCAGGCCACCCTGCGCGATGCGCTGCTGGAAATCACGCGTAAAAATTTAGGCATGACCGCCGTCTGCGATGACGATATGAACATCATCGGGATCTTCACCGATGGTGACCTGCGCCGGGTCTTTGATACCGGCGTCGATATGCGTAATGCCAGCATTGCCGATGTCATGACCCGGGGAGGGATCCGCATCCGTCCCGGCACCCTGGCGGTAGATGCGCTAAACCTGATGCAATCCCGTCATATCACCTGCGTGCTGGTTGCCGATGGCGACCACCTGCTAGGTGTGGTACATATGCACGATCTCCTGCGCGCGGGCGTAGTGTAAGTAAGGAAAAAATAATGAATAATGCTGATGCTCAGTTAGCGACATGCTATGGGCCGGTAAGCCAGGCGTTTCTCGATCGCGCGGCTAAGATCCGTCTACTGATCCTCGATGTTGACGGTGTATTATCCGACGGACTTATCTATATGGGTAATCACGGCGAGGAGCTGAAAGCGTTCAACGTCCGCGATGGCTATGGTATCCGCTGCGCGCTGACCTCCGGCATCGAAGTGGCGATTATTACCGGGCGAAAAGCTAAACTGGTAGAAGACCGCTGCCAGACGCTGGGCATTACGCATCTCTATCAAGGTCAGTCGGATAAGCTGTTGGCGTTTCGCGAATTAGTCAGCAAACTGGCGGTTCGTCCGGATGAAGTGGCGTATATCGGCGACGATCTGATCGACTGGCCGGTGATGGCGGAAGTGGGTTTAAGCGTCGCCGTCGCCGATGCGCATCCGCTGCTGCTGCCGCGGGCGAATTATGTCACGCGCATTAACGGCGGACGCGGCGCGGTACGCGAAGTCTGCGATTTGTTACTATTGGCGCAGGGCAAGTTGGATGAGGCCAAAGGGCAATCAATATGAGTAAAACCAGACGTTGGGTTATCATTTTACTGTCGCTGCTCGCGCTGATCCTCATCGGCCTGAATCTGGCGAATACGGACGACACGGCCCAGCCGGAGGTCAATCCCAACGACCCGACGTATAAAAGCGAACATACCGACACCGTCGTGTACAGCCCGGAAGGCGCCCTGAGCTATCGGCTGATTGCCGAGCATGTGGAATACTTTTCCGATCAGGAGGTTTCCTGGTTTACCAAGCCGGTGATGACCACCTTTGATACCAATAAGGTGCCAACCTGGTCAATCAGGGCAGATAAAGCGAAGCTGACGAATGACCGTATGCTCTATCTTTACGGGCACGTTGAGGTGAATGCGCTCGCGCCTGACTCTCAACTGCGCAAAATTACGACGGATAACGCCCAGATAAATCTGGTCACACAGGACGTTACCTCCGATGACATGGTGACGTTATACGGCACCACATTTAATTCCAGCGGCCTGAAAATGCGTGGAAACCTTCGCAGCAAAAATGCCGAGCTGATTGAAAAGGTGAGAACCTCTTATGAAATTCAGAACAAACAAACTCAGCCTTAAGATTGCGCTCGCCGGCGCTTTACTGGCCGCCAGCCTGCCGGCCCTGGCCAAGACGGGAGATACCGATCAGCCGATCCATATCGAGTCCGATCAGCAGTCACTGGATATGCAGGGCAACGTCGTCACTTTCACCGGTAACGTGGTCGTCACCCAGGGGACGATCAAAATTAACGCTGATAAAGTGGTGGTCACCCGTCCGGGCAATGAGAAAGGTAAAGAGGTGATCGAAGGCTTCGGTAACCCGGCCACCTTCTACCAGATGCAGGATAACGGCAAGCCGGTAAAAGGCCGGGCGTCGAAAATGCGCTACGAGCTGCAGAATGATTACGTCGTGCTGACCGGCAACGCTTACCTTGAGCAGCTCGACAGCAATATCAAGGGCGATAAGATCACCTATCTGGTGAAAGAGCAAAAAATGCAGGCCTTCAGCGACAAAGGTCGACGCGTCACCACCGTTCTGGTGCCGTCTGAGCTGCAGGATAAAAGCGGCAATCAGCAAAAGAAGAGTAACTAATTCGTTATGGCAACCTTAACTGCGAAGAACCTCGCCAAAGCTTATAAAGGCCGCCGCGTGGTGGAAGATGTCAGTCTCACCGTTAACTCCGGAGAGATTGTCGGCTTGCTCGGCCCGAACGGCGCCGGTAAAACCACCACCTTCTACATGGTGGTCGGCATTGTGCCGCGCGACGCGGGCAATATTATTATCGATGACGAAGACATCAGTCTGCTACCGCTGCACGCGCGCGCGCGCCGGGGCATCGGCTATCTGCCGCAGGAAGCCTCTATTTTTCGTCGTCTGAGCGTCTATGACAACCTGATGGCGGTCCTGCAGATCCGTGACGATTTAACCAGCGAACAGCGGGAAGATCGCGCCAAAGAGCTGATGGAAGAGTTTCATATTGAGCACCTGCGCGACAGCCTCGGTCAGGCGCTCTCCGGTGGTGAACGCCGCCGTGTCGAAATCGCTCGCGCGCTGGCGGCGAACCCGAAATTTATCCTTCTGGATGAACCCTTTGCCGGTGTTGACCCCATCTCCGTTATCGATATCAAACGCATCATTGAGCACCTGCGCGACAGCGGCCTCGGCGTACTGATCACCGACCATAACGTCAGAGAGACCCTCGCCGTCTGCGAACGGGCGTATATTGTCAGTCAGGGACACCTTATTGCTCATGGTACGCCGCAGCAGATCCTCGAAGATGAGCAGGTTAAGCGCGTGTATCTTGGGGAAGACTTCAGACTCTGATAGGGTAGAGGTTACAGACGTTTTAGCCGGAGATATTTACCCTGAACATGAAGCAAGGTTTGCAATTAAGGCTTAGCCAACAGCTTGCCATGACGCCGCAACTGCAGCAGGCTATTCGTTTGCTGCAGTTGTCCACGTTAGAACTCCAGCAAGAGCTCCAGCAAGCGCTGGAAAGTAACCCATTGCTTGAGCAAACCGATCTTCACGACGAGGTAGAGGCGAAAGAAGTGGAGGATCGCGAGTCCCTCGATACCGTCGATGCGCTTGAGCAAAAAGAGATGCCGGACGAGCTCCCTCTCGATGCCAGCTGGGATGAAATCTATACCGCCGGTACGCCGTCAGGCAACGGCGTGGATTATCAGGACGACGAGCTGCCCGTCTATCAAGGCGAAACCACTCAGACGCTGCAGGATTATCTGATGTGGCAGGTCGAGCTGACGCCCTTCACCGACACCGACCGCGCCATTGCCACCTCCATCGTCGACGCCGTCGACGATACGGGCTATCTCACCATTCAGATTGAAGACATCGTCGACAGCATTGGCGATGACGAAATCGGCCTGGAAGAGGTGGAGGCCGTTCTGAAGCGCATCCAGCGTTTTGATCCGGTTGGCGTCGCGGCGAAAGATCTGCGCGACTGCCTGCTGATCCAGCTGTCGCAATTCGCTAAAGAGACGCCGTGGCTGGAAGAGGCCCGGTTGATTATCAGCGACCATCTCGATCTGCTGGCTAACCACGATTTCCGCACCCTGATGCGAGTAACGCGCCTGAAAGAAGAGGTGCTGAAAGAGGCGGTGAATCTGATCCAGTCGCTGGATCCCCGCCCTGGCCAGTCCATTCATACCAGTGAACCGGAATATGTCATTCCCGACGTACTGGTCCGCAAGGTCAGTGGCCGCTGGACCGTGGAGCTCAACGCCGACAGCATTCCCCGGCTGAAGATTAATCAGCAATATGCGGCAATGGGCAACAGCGCCCGCAATGACGCCGACGGCCAGTTCATTCGCAGCAATCTGCAGGAAGCCCGCTGGCTAATCAAAAGTCTCGAAAGCCGCAACGATACGCTGCTGCGCGTCAGCCGCTGCATCGTTGAACAGCAGCAGGCTTTTTTCGAACAGGGTGAAGAGTATATGAAGCCGATGGTGCTGGCCGATATCGCCCAGGCTGTCGAGATGCATGAATCCACCATTTCCCGTGTCACCACGCAAAAATATCTGCACAGTCCGCGCGGTATTTTTGAACTGAAGTATTTCTTCTCCAGCCATGTGAATACCGAAGGCGGCGGCGAAGCCTCGTCGACGGCCATTCGCGCGTTGGTGAAGAAGTTAATCGCCGCGGAAAACCCCGCGAAGCCGTTGAGCGACAGTAAGCTCACCTCCATGCTGTCCGAGCAGGGTATCATGGTCGCGCGCCGCACTGTCGCGAAGTACAGAGAGTCTTTATCCATTCCGCCGTCAAACCAGCGTAAACAACTGGTCTGACACAACCGATAAGGAAGACACTATGCAGCTCAACATTACAGGACACAACGTCGAGATCACCCCCGCGATGCGCGACTTCGTCACGGCGAAGTTCAGCAAACTGGAGCAATTTTTCGACCGGATCAATCAGGTCTATATTGTGTTAAAAGTAGAGAAAGTGACGCAAATTGCGGACGCGAATCTGCATGTCAACGGTGGCGAAATCCATGCCAGTGCGGAAGGGCAGGATATGTATGCAGCTGTCGATGGTCTTATCGACAAGCTGGCAAGGCAGTTAACGAAGCACAAAGATAAACTAAAACAACACTAATTGTCCGGGCCCCCCTGCGTCCGTCGTGGTTTAACATCGGCGGCGGGCGCGGGGGCGCTCAGGTGAAATTATGATGAACAACGATTCGGCTCTACAACTGAGCAACGTCCTGAACCAGGAATGTACCCGTAGCCAGGTTCACTGCCAGAGCAAGAAGCGTGCTCTGGAAATCATTAGCGAACTGGCCGCCAAACAGTTAAGTTTGCCGCCGCAGGTGGTGTTCGAAGCGATCCTCACCCGCGAAAAAATGGGCAGTACCGGGATTGGCAATGGTATTGCCATTCCTCACGGTAAACTGGAAGAGGATACGCTGCGTGCTGTCGGCGTTTTTGTCCAGCTGGAAACCCCCATCGCCTTCGACGCGATCGACAATCAGCCTGTCGACCTGCTGTTCGCGCTGCTGGTGCCAGCCGACCAGACAAAGACTCACCTGCATACGCTCTCCCTGGTGGCCAAACGGCTGGCGGACAAAGCGATTTGCCGTCGCCTGCGCGCGGCGCAGAGCGATGAAGAGTTGTATGAGATCATCACCGAAGCAGGAAGCAGCGATGACGCATAACGGCAGTCGCACCTTATCCTTTATCGTACTGAGGAGAAACGGTACATGGTACTGATGATCGTCAGCGGCCGCTCGGGCTCGGGGAAATCCGTCGCTCTGCGAGCGCTGGAAGATATGGGCTTTTACTGCGTGGATAACCTGCCGGTCGTGCTGCTGCCCGATCTGGCGCGGTCGCTGGCTGACCGTAATATCTCCGCGGCCGTCAGCATCGACGTGCGTAACATGCCGGAATCACCGGAAATCTTTGAACAGGCGATGCAGAACCTGCCGGAATGCTTTTCTCCGCAATTGCTGTTCCTTGATGCCGATCGTAATACCCTGATCCGCCGTTACAGCGATACTCGTCGCTTACACCCGCTCTCCAGCAAGAACCTGTCGCTCGAAAGCGCCATCGACGAAGAGAGCGACTTGCTGGAGCCACTGCGCTCCCGTGCGGATCTGATCGTCGATACGTCCGAAATGTCGGTGCATGAGCTGGCGGAAATGCTGCGTACTCGCTTGTTAGGCAAACGCGAGCGCGAACTGACGATGGTCTTCGAATCCTTCGGCTTCAAGCACGGTATTCCGATCGATGCTGATTACGTCTTTGACGTGCGCTTTCTGCCAAACCCGCACTGGGATCCGAAACTGCGTCCAATGACCGGTCTGGATAAACCGGTGGCCGCCTTCCTTGACCGGCACACTGAAGTGCACAACTTTATTTACCAGACCCGGAGCTATCTTGAGCTATGGTTACCGATGCTGGAGACCAACAATCGCAGCTATCTGACGGTGGCCATTGGCTGCACCGGCGGTAAACATCGTTCGGTTTATATTGCTGAACAACTGGCTGACTACTTCCGCTCCCGCGGCAAGAACGTACAGTCTCGTCATCGGACGCTGGAAAAACGTAAATCATGACCGTAAAGCAGACCGTTGAAATCACCAATAAGCTGGGCATGCACGCCCGCCCGGCGATGAAACTGTTTGAGCTGATGCAGAATTTCGATGCCGAAGTACTGCTGCGCAACGATGAAGGCACGGAGGCGGAAGCAAACAGCGTGATTGCCCTGCTGATGCTGGACTCCGCGAAAGGGCGGCAGATAGAGGTGGAAGCCAGCGGTCCGCAGGAAGTTGAGGCGCTCGCCGCAGTGATTGCTCTTTTTAATGCCGGATTTGATGAAGACTAAGCGTCACGCTTCCCGGCGACGGCCGACTGGCGACAGTACCAGCCCCGGCGCCGGATTCACGCGCTAATACAGCTTATGCTCGCGCATAAACCCTTCCCCGCCCAGCTGTCGCATCTGGCGTAAGATCCAAGCCTGGCGGCTGCGCACATAGCCCGAAGGCGCGTCAGCGCGATAGCGGATCGGATTTGGCAGCACCGCGGCCAGCAGAGCCGCTTCCCCCGGCGTCAGCTGGCTGGCAGGCTTATGAAAATAGCGCTGCGCGGCCGCTTCCACACCAAATATCCCATCGCCAAACTCGGCAATATTCAGGTAGACGGTCAGGATCCGCTTTTTACTCCAGACGGTTTCTATACCGACCGTCAGCCCGGCTTCCAGCCCCTTACGCAACCAGCTGCGGCCATCCCATAAAAACAGGTTTTTCGCCGTCTGCTGCGACAGCGTTGACGCGCCGCGGATGCGGGTATCATGACGCTCATTGTGCGCCAGCGCTTTTTCTATCGCCGATACGTCGAACCCCCAATGTTCCGGGAACTTTTGATCTTCGGCGGCAATCACCGCCAGCCCCATCCACGGAGAGATCTCATCCATGCCGACCCAATCAGAGTGCGCCAGATAGTGGACATCTCCGGAGAGCCAGGCGCTCACCTGCCGCTCAAGCATCACCGCCGAAAACGGCACCGGCAGCACGCTAAACAGCGCGATCCCCCCGCCCCAGAAGACGGCGGCGATCAGCAGCAGACGCAGCGCCAGTCGTTTTAGCAGCGCAAAGGGCGCAACGCGGAGCCTCATGCGCTCAGCGCCAGCACGCGGGCGACCAACTTTTCGATCCCGGTGGCGGCTTGAGCAATATTCTCTGCCAGCATATACGCCGGGGTGGTGACCACTTTGTTCTCTTCATCCACCACGATGTCGTCGACCGGGCAAGGCACGTGCTCCGCCCCCATCTCTTCGACCACATCGGCAGTATCGAGATCGGTCCCGATGGTTATGCGCAGCGGAAACGCAAAAATCTTCGGCAGCAGCGCCGGGGCAATGCACATGAAACCCAGCGGTTTGCCGGCCTGATGCATCGCCAGTGCCAGAGCCTGCAGATCGCGGTCCACCTGACATTCGCTGCCCTCGGCGGCGAAGCTGCTTAAATTTTTCGCCGCGCCGAAGCCGCCGGGGACGATCAGCGCGTCCAGCGTCTCCGCACGCGCCTGCGTCAGCGGTAAGATGTCGCCGCGGGCAATTCGCGCCGCTTCCACCAGCACATTGCGTTGCTCCGTCAGCGGTTCCCCCGTCAGATGGTTGATGACGTCGCGCTGCGGTTTATCGGGTGCAAAGCACACCGCCTGCGCGCCGTTGCGCGCGATCGCCAGCAGGGTAATCACCGCTTCATGAATTTCACTGCCGTCGTACACGCCGCAGCCGCTCAGTACCACACCAATTTTTTTCATCGCTTTCGCTCCTCCATGCAACTCGCTGAAACCAGTCAAAAATGTCGATTTACTCGCTATGCTTCACATATTTTACTGATTCATGTAACAAATTAGTTAAGCTTTGCTATCTTAATGAGCGAGCAATCCACTTCTCAGGTTGCGCCACGTAACAACATCACTCAAATAACACTGGCTCAACCACCAGTTCCCTGGTGTTGGCGCAGTATTCGCGCACCCCGGTCTGTCCGGGGTCATTTTTTCCCGGCCTTCGCCACCCACGCCTTCAGTACCGCCACGTCGTTTTGCCACTCAGATTTCATCTCTTCAACCCATTCAGCGACATTATCAGACCAGGCTGGCAGATCCGGCGTCTGGATCTGCTGCCCCAGCTGCTGGATGTGGCGCAGACCAATAGAACCCGCCGCCCCTTTGATCTTATGCCCCTCTTCGACAATCCCTTTTTGATCGCGGGCGGTGAGATTGGACTCGAGGACAGACATATAGCCCGGCATCATCTTCTCAAACACCGCGAGGCCATCGTTGATAAGCTTCGGTCCCACCAGTTCGATATATTGCTCCAGCATATCGGTATCCAGCACCGCGTCGGCTTTATGCAGATCGGCCGCCGGCGCTTCCTGCGCTTCCTCTTCCGGCGCATCCCAGAATTTCTTGATCATGGCCGTGAGCGCTGGCACCGACAACGGCTTGCTCAGCACATCGTCCATCCCGGCGTCGAGATACTCTTTCTTATTCTTCAGTACGTTGGCGGTCAGGGCCACCAGCGGCGGCAGCTCATCCGCGGCAAAGTTCTGTTTTAGCTGGCGAGAGATATCCAGCCCCGTCATATCCGGCAATTGAATATCCAGCAACACCAGGTCGTACTCGCCTGGCTCAAACATCTCCAGCGCGGCTTTCCCGGTCATGGCGACATCCACGCTGTTGCCCAGCTTTTCCAGCACCGAACGGGCCACAATGACGTTGAGCTCAATGTCTTCCACCAGCAGCACGTTAAGCGCGGGTAATGGCATGTCGTCTTCCGCCAACGTATCTTCCACTTCTTCCGCAATGGCAGGCGCATGGACGGTGAGCGTAAAGGTCGCCCCTTTACCCGGCTGGCTGGTTACGCTGATATCGCCGCCCATATTGCGCGCCAGGCGACGCGAGACGGCGAGACCAATGCCGGTTCCGGTGGCTGGTTTGCCGCCGTGGCTGTCTTTGACCTGGTAATACATGGCGAAAATTTTGTCCTGTTCCGCTTCAGGAATACCGATACCGGAGTCTTCCACTTCGAAGTGCAGGATATCGCCTTCGTCATAGCGCACGCGGACATTCACCCCGCCGCCCTGGGGGGTAAACTTCACGGCGTTGCTGATAAGGTTCCACAGGATCTGGCGCAAACGCGTACCGTCGGTGATCACTTTATGCGGTAGCGGCAGGCTCGGCTCCAGCACAAAGCGCAGGCCCTTCTGCTGGGCCTGCAGACCGGAGAGGTTTTCAAGGTCGGCAAGGAAGCTGGTGAAGTCCACCGGCTGGTTATCGAGCTGTACCTTACGGCGCTCCATTTTATCCATGTCGATAATATCATTGAAGATATTCCCCAGCGTCACCGCCGAGACATGGATGGTTTTCAGGTATTTCTCCTGCTCGCTGGTCAGTTCGGTATCCAGCAAAATACGGCTCAGCCCGACGATCCCGTTTAGCGGGGTACGCAGCTCATGGCTGATGGTCGAGATAAAGGTAGTTTTATCCCGGCTGGCGCGCTCGAGGGCGTCCTGATAGCGTTTTCGTTCGGTGATATCGCGCCCGAAGCCCATCAGGCCGCGACGCTTACCGACGCGATCGTAGTACGGGACCTTGCGGATTTCGAAGCACGCTTTGCGACCATCGGGATAGTCCAGCCACTGCTCATAGGTCAGCGATACATTGTGGCGGAACACCTTCTCGTCGGTTTCCAGCACCTTTTCCGCGGCCTCTTCGCTATAGACGTCCTGCGGTTTGAGATGGATCAGCTGTTTCTCACTTTTGCCGGTCAACAGCTCCATCGCCCGGTTACAGCCTGAAAACTCCTTATCTTCATTGCGATAGAAGACCAGGTCCGGGGAAGCATCAAGGAAAGAGCGCAGAAAGGAGGATTGCTGTTCGAGTTGGATCTGCGTCTCTTCACGCTCTTTCATCTCGATCTTCAACTGCTCGAGAGTGGTCTCGCGCTCGGCTTCCGCCTTTTCACGTTCGCCAATCTCCTGATTCAACTGCGCGATGTTATCTTTCAGCTGCACGTTCAGCTTCAGATCGCGCTCTCGCATCTCCTCCAGCTTGTCCACCAGCCGCGAAAGACGCTGGCGGGACTCTTCGAGCTGCTCCACCACCACCGAGAGAAAGTAGACCGCCCAGGGGGTGATCAGCAGACCGAAGAAGATAGAGCGGATAACGTCGATACTTTCAACCTGGCCATGCAGCACCATAGTGACCGCCATCTGTACCACAATGGCCAGCACCACCAGCGCAAGAGCCAACAGCATCGAAAAGCGGACCAGACCCAGCTTCATCATCAGGTCGACATAATACTGCGCCAGCATACGAATTTGCTTCATAGGGGATTCCTTCACGACAACTCCGCACAATAATACTCAATTCTGAGCAATGCGCTGTAAGTTGTGCAAAAAATGCGGGAAGGAGCTGATATGACGGCTGGTCGCCAAGGCGAACCAGCCGCTAAAAAGAGGCAAGGTCAGGAGAACGGTTAGCGCTTGCTTAACGCCTCCCAGAGCCCCTTCAGGTAGGTCACGCCGAGAGCGCGGTCGTACAAGCCATAGCCTGGCCGTCCGGTCTCTCCCCAGATAAAACGGCCATGATCCGGGCGAATATAGCCGTCGAACCCGTTGTCATACAGCGCTTGCATCACCTTGTACATATCCAGGGAACCGTACTCTGACGGATGGGCGCACTCGTAAAAATCTTTATCCCGTATCAGCTTAATATTGCGGACGTGGGCAAAGTGGATCCGTTTGCGCCGGGTAAACTCGGCCAGGATGGCGTACACATCGTTATCCGGATCTTCGGCAATCGAGCCGGTGCAGAGCGTGATGCCGTTAGCGGGCGAATCGACGGCCCGGCAGATCCAGTCCAGATCGTCGCGGTTTTTGACCACCCGCGGCAGGCCAAAAATGGAGTACGGCGGATCGTCCGGATGGATCGCCATTTTCACCCCGACCTCTTCACAGACCGGGATCACCGCCCGCAGAAAATAGACCAGGTTCTCCCGCAGCTTGTGGTCATCCACCGCGCTATATTTGGCAAACAGGGTCTGCACCTCCGCCAGCCGTTCTGGCTCCCAGCCCGGCAAGGCGAAGCCGTTTGAGTTCTCCAGTACCTCTTTCACTACGTCTTCCAGCCGTTTATCGATATCTTTCTTCTCAAAAGCCATCGTCAACGAACCATCCGGCAGGACGTAGTTCATATCTGTCTTCATCCAGTCAAAAACCGGCATGAAGTTATAACAGATAACTTTGACGCCGAAGCGGGCAAGGTGGCGAATGGTCTGCTGATAGTTGGCAATATAGCGGTCACGGGAAGGAAGGCCGATTTTAATGTCATCATGAATGTTGACGCTCTCTATCACCTCCATTTTCAGGCCCGCGGCATGGGCCTGGCTGACCAGACGCTCAATTTTATCGACTGGCCATACCTCACCCACCGCGACGTCATAGAGCGCGCCGACGACCCCCTCCACGCCGGGCACCTGTCGTATATGCTCTAATGAAACCTTGTCTTCCTCTGGCCCAAACCAGCGCATTGTCATCTGCATCGTTATCACCTGCTTCATAATTTGTGTTTTTACCCTACTACCATACCAGCAATCATAATCGAATTGCCCTTTCCTGTCGTGATAACGATCACATTCCTGCACCGGGCAAGCCCATCCCGGCGCATTCATATTTTTTTTCAATTTATTTCAATAGATTAATAATAGTCTGGCTTTTTCTGACGACCTCTTCCAAATGTGATCCAGAGCTATTTATGATCAAATGCATACTTGTATGGTAATAAAAACAGGCGAAATTCGTTCGCGAAACAGACAATGGAAGGAACAGAAATGAGAAGCGTCATCGTCAAAGAGCCAGGCCAACTGAACATTGCATCACGTCCGGTTCCCGTTCCGGGCAGCCATGAAGTACGGGTGAAAATCGCCTTTGCCGGGATCTGCGGTTCCGATGTACACATCTATCAGGGCCACAACCCCTTCGCGAAATATCCCCGCGTTATTGGTCATGAATTCTTCGGCATTGTCGATGCCGTCGGCGAGCAGGTCTCTCCGGCGCGTATTGGCGAACGCGTCGCGGTCGATCCGGTGGTCAGCTGCGGCCATTGTTATCCCTGCTCGGTTGGCCGGCCGAATGTTTGCGCGCAGCTCCAGGTCATCGGGGTGCACCGCGATGGGGGATTCAGCGACTATGCCTGCGTGCCGGCCAAAAATGCCTGGCGCATTCCGGAGGCTATCAGCGATCGTCAGGCGACAATGGTTGAGCCTTTTACTATTGCGGCAAATATTACCGCCCAGCTGCAGCCCACGCCGCAGGATATCGCCCTGGTTTACGGCGCTGGCCCGATGGGCCTGACGGTGATCCAGGCGCTGAAGGGGGTGTATGGCGTTAAGCAGGTGATCGTTGTGGACCGCATTGCCGAACGTCTACAGATGGCACGGGACAACGGCGCCGATCTGACGCTCGATAACACCCATCAGCCGCTGGCGGATCAGCTGGCGCAGCGGCAGATAGCCCCCACTCTGGTCATTGATGCCGCCTGCCACCCAGCCATTCTGCAGGAGGCAATCCTCCTCGCCTCCCCTGCCGCCCGCATCGGCATACTCGGTTTCTCCGGCGAGGCGTCCACGCTGACCCAGCAAAGCATCACCAGTAAAGAGATCTCCATTTTCTCCTCGCGGCTGAACAGCGGGCGCTTTCCGCTGGTCATCGACTGGATGGAAAAAGGCCTTATCCATCCTGAGGCGTTAATCACCCACTGTATGCCGCTGGAGCAGGTGAAAGAAGCCATGGAGATTTTCGCCAACGATCGGAAGACCTGCTGCAAAGTGCTGCTGCAATTAGGCTAAGCCGACATTATTTTTAAATAACGGCCGACGGATATCTGTAGATCCGCCGCGCCTGATATAAATCATATAATGAGCATGGTGTTATCATGGGAAAAAATATTCGCTGGATTATCGTCCTGTTATTATTTTTAGTGTATATGATAAATTATCTGGACCGGGTGGCGTTATCCATTACGGTGCCGATGATTGAAAAGGACCTTGCACTTAACGCTGAACAATTTGGTATGATTTTCGGCAGCTTTTTCTTCGGCTACGCGGTCTTTAATTTTATTGGCGGCCTCGCCGTCGATAAATTTGGCGCCACATTGGTGATGGGCCTGGCGGTTGGGTTATGGTCGCTGTTTTGCGGCTTAACCGCGGTTGCCACCGGCTTTTATTCCATGCTGGTGCTCCGCGTGCTCTTCGGGATGGCAGAGGGCCCGATTTGCGCCTCAGCGAACAAGATGATTAACGGCTGGTTTCCTAAAAAGCAAGCAGCAACCGCAGTGGGGTTCCTCAGCGCCGGCTCTCCGCTGGGCGGCGCGGTCGCCGGACCTATCGTCGGTTATCTGGCCCTGGCTTTCGGCTGGCGTCCCGCGTTTATGATTATTTTCGCCATCGGTATTGTGTGGATGGTCGTGTGGTTTTTTATTGCCGCCAACTCGCCTGACAAACATAAGCATGTCAGTCAGGAAGAGCTCATGCTCATTAATAAAATGAAGCAAGAGGAGGACGCCCTGGAAACCGTAGAAAATCAAACGGCCCACTCACTGGGTTATTATCTCAAGCAGCCTATTATTCTGGTGACGGCATTTGCCTTCTTCTGCTACAACTATATTCTGTTTTTCTTTCTCAGCTGGTTTCCGTCCTATCTGGTCCAGCAGCACCATCTGGATATTAAACAGATGAGTCTCACCACCATGATCCCGTGGATCGTCGGTTTTGTCGGTCTGGCGCTGGGGGGTTATATATCCGATAAAATATTTAACCTTACCGGAAGGCTGCTGCTGTCGCGCAAAATCGTGCTGGTGGTATGCCTGCTAATGGCCGCGCTCTGCGTGGGGCTCGCCGGTACCGTTAGCAGCGTCGTTCCTGCCGTTCTGCTGATGTCGGTCTCCATCTTTTTCCTCTATGTGACCGGGGCGATCTACTGGGCGATTATTCAGGACGTGGTGCATAAATCCCGCGTCGGCGGCGCCAGCGGCTTTATCCATCTTATCGGCAGCGTCTCCGGCATCGTGGGGCCGATTGTCACGGGCTATATCGTGCAGTCCACCGGCAAATTCGACAGCGCCTTTATTCTCGCCGGCACTATCGCCGCGCTTGGCGCCGTGCTGGTGCTGCTGGTGATTAAAACCCCACGGATGACGATGAAAGCCAGTCAGGCATAAATGGCTGAAGAGCGATGTCCGGCCTTGGCCCGGACATCGTCTGCTTCTACTTCTCCGCCAGGGGCACTGCCCAGCTGCGGCCTAGCGCCGAGCCCTGAGCGCCCTGCTCATTCAGATAGCGATCCAGTTCAACCATTCCGGTCCAGCGATTTTCGCACCACAGCGGCGCCAATAGCGTGGGTCGACGGGCGCTGGCCGATATCCGGTGATAGATCACCTCCGGCGGCGTATGGCGAATCATCTCCCCGGCGGTCACGGTATACGCCTCCAGCTCAATGCCATTGAGACGCCCGGCCTGCCACGCTTTGGCCATAATACTGCCTTTGACAATGTGCAGCGGGTGCAGCTTGATGCCGTCCACGCCGGTCGCCACCACCCGCTCCAGCGTCTCCAGGCAATGGCCCAGGGCCTCTCCGGGCAGGCCGACGATCAGATGTGCGCAGACCTTCAGCCCTCGCGCTCGCGCCAGACGCGCAGTACGCTGGTAGCAAGCGAAATCATGCCCACGGTTAATCCGATGCAGGGTTTTATCGTGCGCGGTTTGCAGTCCCAGCTCCAGCCATACCTCATATCCTTGCTCATGATATTCACTCAGCAGATCGAGGACTGCCTCCGGCACGCAGTCCGGGCGGGTGCCGACGCAGAGGCCGACAATATTCGCCTGGCTGATGGCCTGACGATACATCGAGCGGAGCACCTGCACTTCAGCGAAGGTGCTGGTATAGGCCTGGAAATAGGCCAGATAGCGCTTTGCCCGGTTGACGAGCTGCGCCTGATGAGCGAGCTGTTCGGCGATGGAGCGATGCTGCTGCGCCTCATCGGCAAAGGAAGCCACATTACAGAAAGTGCAACCGCCGCGGCCCAGCGTGCCGTCGCGGTTCGGGCAGCTAAAACCGCCGTGCAGCGTCAGCTTATGGACCTTTTCGCCATAGCGGCGCATAAGATCCCCACCAAACATATTGACTAATTTCTGTAACTGCATAATCTGATAGACCGGCCTCAACAAAGGGGGCCAAGCCTGCCACTTTTTGTCACCGACGGCGATGACCTGGATCAATCGTCAGCGCGGCGGCCACCCTCATTGCATAAACAATCATGATTACTGCAATTTCATTCACCTCTGTGGTGATGAGTTTTCCTTATATTTCACCTGCGGATAGCCCTAATCTTCTTCACGGTAAAAAACAGTATTAATATCCATTGAGAAAATATATGGCAGTCAAATATGCTAATGATGACATGCATTTCAGCGCATAACGGTAATGCAAAGCCGCGTGCACAGTGAGACAGATCACACTAGCCTGACCTTCCTGAGGCGTATTCATAGCACGAAAAATGGCACTATTTATTTTTAAAACAACAAGTTAACACCTGTATAGCACATTTTTGTATTAATAAGATTGCCATTTGACGTAAGTGTGGATTCCCGATAAGTTGGGAATCCGCTGGAAGCTTTCTGGATGAGCACTCTGCTCATCATATTTATGCAGTAATTGAGATTCCCTCTTAACAGCAAGTCCTCAAACTTGTGTACCGATGCGAAAAGGATTTAAAGAGGGCGAATGCGAGGTGCAAACCCCGTCGCCATACTCTTTCTGTGCCTGTGCGCAATCGGTATCGGAGGGTGTCCGCAGAGCCTGGGGAGGTTCACTGATATGTTGTACGACAAATCCCTTGAGAGGGATAACTGTGGTTTCGGCCTGATCGCCCACATAGAAGGCGAACCTAGCCACAAGGTAGTGCGAACCGCGATACACGCACTGGCCCGCATGCAGCACCGTGGCGCAATCCTTGCCGATGGTAAAACCGGCGACGGTTGCGGTCTGCTGCTGCAAAAACCCGATCGTTTCTTCCGCATCGTTGCTGAAGAGCGCGGCTGGCGTTTAGCCAAAAACTACGCCGTTGGGATGCTGTTCCTGAATAAAGATCCTGAGCTGGCTAAAGCGGCGCGCCGCATCGTTGAAGAAGAACTTCAGCTTGAGACCCTGTCGATTGTCGGCTGGCGCGATGTGCCGACCAACGAAGGCGTCCTCGGTGAAATCGCCCTCTCCTCGCTGCCCCGTATTGAGCAAATCTTTGTGAACGCCCCGGCTGGCTGGCGCCCGCGCGATATGGAGCGCCGTCTGTTTATTGCGCGTCGTCGCATTGAAAAACGCCTGCAGGAAGACAAAGATTTCTACGTTTGTAGCCTGTCCAACCTGGTCAACATCTATAAAGGTCTGTGTATGCCGGCGGATTTGCCGCGCTTCTACCTGGACCTCGCGGACCTGCGCCTGGAGTCGGCTATCTGCCTGTTCCACCAGCGCTTCTCCACCAACACCGTGCCGCGCTGGCCGCTGGCGCAGCCGTTCCGTTACCTGGCGCACAACGGTGAAATCAACACCATCACCGGCAACCGCCAGTGGGCCCGCGCCCGTACCTATAAGTTCCAGACCCCGCTGATCCCGGATCTGCACGACGCCGCGCCGTTCGTTAACGAAACCGGCTCTGACTCCAGTTCAATGGACAACATGCTGGAGCTGCTGCTGGCCGGCGGGATGGATATCGTGCGCGCCATGCGCCTGCTGGTGCCGCCAGCCTGGCAGAACAACCCGGATATGGATCCGGAGCTGCGTTCGTTCTTCGACTTTAACTCCATGCATATGGAGCCGTGGGACGGCCCGGCGGGCATCGTCATGTCCGATGGCCGCTACGCTGCCTGTAACCTCGATCGTAATGGCCTGCGCCCGGCGCGCTACGTCATTACCAAAGATAAGCTCATCACCTGCGCCTCTGAAGTCGGTATCTGGGACTACCAGCCGGACGAAGTGGTCGAGAAAGGCCGCGTGGGCCCAGGCGAGCTGATGGTTATCGATACCCGCGCCGGACGCATTCTGCACTCGGCGGAAACCGATGACGATCTGAAGAGCCGCCACCCGTACAAAGAGTGGATGGAGAAAAACGTTCGTCGCCTGGTGCCGTTCGAAGATCTGCCGGAAGAAGAAGTCGGCAGCCGCCAACTGGATGACGACACGCTCGCCAGCTACCAGAAACAGTTTAACTACAGCGCGGAAGAGCTGGACTCCGTCCTGCGCGTGCTCGGCGAAAATGGCCAGGAAGCAGTCGGTTCGATGGGCGATGACACACCTTTCGCCGTGCTCTCCAGCCAGCCGCGCATTATCTACGATTACTTCCGTCAGCAGTTCGCCCAGGTGACTAACCCGCCTATCGATCCGCTGCGTGAAGCGCACGTCATGTCGCTGGCCACCAGCATCGGTCGCGAAATGAACGTCTTCTGCGAAGCGGAAGGCCAGGCCCATCGCCTGAGCTTCAAATCGCCGATCCTGCTGTACTCCGATTTCAAACAGCTGACGACGATGGAAGAAGAGCACTATCGTGCCGACGTCCTCGACATCACGTTTAACCCGGCAGAGGCCTCGCTCAGCGAGACGGTGAAAGCCCTGTGTGACAAAGCAGAGCAAATGGTGCGCGAGGGTACCGTGCTGCTGGTGCTGTCCGACCGCAACATCGCCAAAGACCGTCTGCCGGTACCGGCGCCGATGGCCGTTGGCGCGATCCAGACCCGTCTGGTCGATAAAAGTCTGCGCTGCGATGCCAACATCATCGTTGAAACCGCCAGCGCCCGCGATCCGCATCACTTTGCGGTCCTGCTCGGCTTCGGCGCGACCGCTATCTATCCGTACCTCGCCTATGAAACGCTGGCGAAGCTGGTCGACAGCAAAGCTATCGATAAAGCCTACCGTGCGGTGATGCTGAACTATCGCAACGGTATCAACAAAGGTCTGTACAAAATCATGTCGAAGATGGGGATCTCCACCATCGCGTCCTACCGCTGCTCGAAGCTGTTCGAAGCCGTCGGTCTGCATCGCGAGGTTTCCGATCTCTGCTTCCAGGGCGTGGTCAGCCGCATCGGCGGCGCCGGCTTCGACGATTTCCAGCAGGATCTGCTGAATCTGTCGAAACGCGCCTGGCTGGCACGTAAGCCACTGGCTCAGGGCGGCCTGCTGAAGTTCGTGCACGGCGGTGAATATCACGCCTACAACCCGGACGTGGTTCAGACCCTGCAGAAGGCCGTGCAGAGCGGCGAATACAGTGACTATCAACAATACGCGAAACTGGTTAACGAACGTCCGGCGGCCACGCTGCGCGATCTGCTGGCGCTCAATCCAGGCGAAGACGCTATCAGTATCGACGACGTAGAACCGGCGAAAGAGCTGTTCAAACGCTTCGATACCGCGGCGATGTCGATCGGCGCGCTGAGCCCTGAAGCACACGAATCGCTGGCGGAAGCGATGAACAGCATCGGCGGTTTCTCTAACTCCGGTGAAGGCGGTGAAGACCCGGCGCGCTACGGCACCAATAAAGTGTCGCGCATCAAGCAGGTCGCGTCCGGCCGCTTCGGCGTCACGCCAGCCTATCTGGTCAATGCCGACGTCATCCAGATCAAAGTCGCCCAGGGGGCGAAACCGGGTGAAGGCGGTCAGTTGCCGGGTGATAAAGTCACCCCATATATCGCCAAACTGCGCTATTCCGTACCGGGCGTGACGCTGATCTCCCCGCCGCCGCACCACGATATCTACTCTATCGAGGATTTGGCGCAGCTGATTTTCGACCTCAAGCAGGTCAACCCGAAAGCGATGATTTCGGTCAAACTGGTTTCTGAACCGGGCGTTGGCACCATCGCCACCGGCGTGGCCAAAGCCTATGCCGACCTGATCACCATCGCCGGCTACGACGGCGGTACCGGGGCGAGCCCGCTCTCGTCGGTGAAATATGCCGGCTGTCCGTGGGAGCTTGGCCTGGTGGAAACCCAGCAGGCGCTGGTCGCTAACGGTCTGCGTCACAAGATCCGTCTGCAGGTGGACGGCGGCCTGAAAACCGGCCTCGATATCATCAAAGCGGCGATCCTTGGCGCAGAAAGCTTCGGTTTCGGTACCGGCCCGATGGTCGCGCTGGGCTGTAAATACCTGCGTATTTGCCACCTGAACAACTGCGCGACCGGCGTGGCGACTCAGGATGACAAACTGCGTAAGAACCACTATCACGGTCTGCCGTTCAAAGTGACCAACTACTTTGAATTTATCGCCCGTGAGACCCGCGAGCTGATGGCCCAGCTGGGCGTCAAACGTCTGGTGGATCTGATTGGCCGCACCGATCTGCTCAAAGAGCTGGATGGGTTTACTGCCAAGCAGCAGAAACTGGATCTGGGTAAACTGCTGGAGACCGCAGAGCCGCATCCGGGCAAAGCGCTGTACTGCACCGAGAACAACCCACCGTTCGATAACGGTGTACTCAACGCGCAGCTGCTGCAGCAGGCGAAACCGTACGTGGATGAAAAGCAGAGCAAAACGTTCTGGTTCGATATCCGCAATACCGACCGCTCCGTGGGGGCCTCGCTGTCCGGGTATATTGCCCAGACCCATGGTGACCAGGGACTGGCCGGGGATCCGATCGTCGCCCACTTTAGCGGCACCGCAGGCCAGAGCTTCGGCGTGTGGAACGCCGGTGGCGTAGAGCTGCATCTGACCGGCGATGCCAACGACTATGTCGGGAAAGGCATGGCGGGCGGTCTGCTGGCCATTCGTCCTCCGGTCGGCTCTGCGTTCCGCAGCCATGAAGCCAGCATTATCGGCAACACCTGCCTGTACGGCGCGACCGGTGGTCGTCTGTACGCCGCAGGCCGCGCAGGCGAGCGTTTCGCCGTGCGTAACTCCGGCGCCATTACCGTGGTGGAAGGCATCGGTGACAACGGCTGTGAATATATGACCGGCGGCATCGTCTGCGTGCTCGGTAAAACCGGCGTCAACTTTGGCGCAGGGATGACCGGCGGCTTTGCTTATGTCCTGGATGAAGATGGCGACTTCCGTAAACGCGTGAACCCGGAACTGGTGGAAGTGCTGGACGTTGATTCTCTGGCAATCCATGAAGAGCACCTGCGCGGTTTAATCACCGAACATGTGCAGCTTACCGGTTCGCAACGTGGCGAAGAGATCCTCGCCAACTGGCCGGCCTTCTCCGCGAAGTTTGCGCTGGTTAAACCGAAGTCCAGCGATGTTAAAGCACTGTTGGGTCACCGTAGTCGTTCCGCAGCTGAGCTGCGGGTGCAGGCGCAGTAAGGGGTTAAGATGAGTCAGAACGTTTATCAATTTATCGACCTGCAGCGCGTTGATCCGCCAAAGAAACCGCTGAAGATCCGTAAAATTGAGTTTGTGGAAATTTACGAGCCGTTTTCAGAAGGCCAGGCCAAGGCGCAGGCAGATCGCTGCCTCTCCTGCGGCAACCCGTACTGTGAATGGAAATGCCCGGTGCATAACTACATCCCGAACTGGCTGAAGCTGGCCAACGAGGGGCGTATTTTTGAGGCGGCTGAGCTGTCGCATCAGACCAACACCCTGCCAGAAGTCTGCGGGCGCGTTTGCCCGCAGGACCGCCTGTGTGAAGGCTCCTGTACGCTGAACGATGAGTTCGGCGCGGTGACCATCGGCAACATCGAACGCTATATCAATGACAAAGCATTCGAAATGGGCTGGCGTCCGGATCTCTCCGGCGTGAAGCCGACCGGTAAAACCGTCGCGATCATCGGTGCTGGCCCGGCGGGCCTCGCTTGTGCCGACGTGCTGACCCGCAACGGCGTCAAGGCGGTGGTGTTTGACCGCCATCCGGAAATCGGCGGCCTGCTGACCTTCGGTATCCCGGCGTTCAAGCTGGAAAAAGAGGTGATGACCCGCCGCCGTGAAATCTTCACCGGCATGGGCATTGAGTTCAAACTCAATACCGAAGTGGGTCGCGACGTACAGCTCGACGACCTGCTGAAAGAGTACGATGCCGTGTTCCTCGGCGTCGGGACCTATCAGTCGATGCGCGGTGGACTGGACAACGAAGACGCCCCGGGCGTCTACGACGCGCTGCCGTTCCTGATCGCTAACACCAAGCAGATCATGGGCTTTGGCGAAACAGCTGATGAGCCCTACGTCAGCATGGAAGGCAAACGCGTGGTCGTGCTCGGCGGTGGCGACACCGCGATGGACTGCGTGCGGACCTCCATTCGTCAGAATGCGGCGCACGTGATCTGTGCCTATCGTCGTGACGAAGAGAACATGCCCGGTTCAAAACGCGAAGTGAAAAACGCGCGTGAAGAAGGCGTTGAGTTCCAGTTCAACGTCCAGCCGCTGGGCGTGGAAGTGAATGCCAATGGCAAAGTGTGCGGCGTGAAGATGGCGCGCACCGAGATGGGCCAGCCGGACGCGAAAGGCCGCCGTCGCGCGGAGATCGTCGCTGGTTCTGAACACGTGGTGCCGGCTGATGCGGTGGTAATGGCCTTTGGCTTCCGTCCGCACAGCATGGAGTGGCTGGCGAAGCACAGCGTCGAGCTGGACTCTCAGGGCCGCATCATCGCGCCGGAAGGCAGCGACAACGCGTTCCAGACCAGCAACCCGAAAATCTTCGCCGGTGGCGATATCGTTCGCGGTTCCGACCTGGTGGTCACTGCGATTGCCGAAGGCCGTAAAGCGGCGGACGGGATCCTCAACTACCTTGAAGTCTGATTAGGCTCTGAGCCTCAGCGCCTAAAAGCCCGATGGTTAACGCCATCGGGCTTTTTTATTGCTCATTCGCCGGGCAAACCGCCGCTTTCAGCGCCGAATTATACCAGCCGCAGATATGCTCTAAGCGGGTGATCGCCGATCCGACGGTCACCGCCCACGCGCCGCAGCGCATCGCTTCAGCCGCCTGCGCAGGCGTATTGTAGCGCCCCTCTGCGACCACTCGGCAGCCCGCGGCGCTCAGGCTTTTCACCAGCGCCAGGTCCGGTTCGTCCGGTGTCTCCTCTGCGGTATAGCCGGAGAGAGTAGTGCCAACCATATCGAAGCCCAACTGCCAGCATTCCAGGGCATCGTCGAGAGAGGAACAATCTGCCATCGCGTTTTTCCCCTGGCGGTGAATTGCCGCCAACAACGATGCGACAGAGGCCGGACGCTGGCGCCGCGTGCCGTCAACCGCAATGATATCGGCCCCCGCCTGCGCCAGGGCATTCACATCCTCAAGCCACGGCGTAATACGCACCGGGCTATCATGCAGATCGCGCTTAATCAGCGCGATAACAGGCACCGTCACTAACGGACGAACGGCCTGCAGGTTGGCCAGACCTTCTATGCGCAGCGCCACCGCCCCCGCCTGTTCCGCCGCCAGCGCCATCGCCGCGACGATGGCGGGGTTATCCAGCGGGCTGCCCGGCACCGGCTGACAGGAGACAATTAACCCACCGTAATAGCGAATACGCCGATCCAGTTGTGCAAGTAAAGACATGACTGCTCCCTGAAAGATAAGTGTGGCAATAACAGTACCAGCCGCAGGGGCGCGTCGTGTGTGGCGGGGTTAACAAAGCAGGCAGGAAAAAAAACAGGCCCCGGAGGGCCTGTCAGGCGTTACTTCACAACGCGGAGCGCCGGGCGACCACCGCGCGGCGGCGGCGTGTCGTCAGGATCGTCGTCGTGATTATCCGGCTTATCGCCATCGATCACCGACATCACCGTTTCGCTTTCACTCTCAGGCGCGACGTCATCATCGTTGAGGCTGCTGACATCTTCGTCATAGGCCGCTTCCGGTTCAAACATCGTGCCGGCGCCGTTCTCACGGGCATAGATGGCGAGTACCGCAGCCAGCGGAACAGACACGTTACGCGGCACGCCGCCAAAGCGCGCGTTAAAACGCACCTCGTCATTCGCCAGCTCCAGATTGCCGACCGCACGCGGGGCAATATTGAGAACGATTTGTCCGTCGCGCGCGTACTCCATCGGTACGAGCACGCCCGGCAGAGTGACATCCACCACCAGGTGCGGCGTCAGCTGGTTATCCAGCAGCCACTCATAAAACGCCCGTAACAGATACGGGCGACGCGGCGTCAGCTGTGATACATCCATTATTTAGCCCCGACCGAGGCGCATTTCACGCTCGGCTTCAGTTAAAGAAGCGAGGAAGGAATCACGCTCAAATACGCGAGTCATGTAGCCTTTGAGCTCTTTCGCGCCTGCGCCAACCAGTTCCACACCGAGAACCGGCAAACGCCACAGCAGCGGCGCCAGGTAGCAATCCACCAGGCTGAACTCGTCGCTCAGGAAGTAAGGTTTCTGGGTGAAGACCGGCGCGATGGCCAGCAGTTCTTCACGCAGCTGCTTACGCGCAGCATCAGCTTGCGCTGCGGTACCGCTCTGGATGGTGTTCATCAGCGAATACCAGTCCTTCTCGATACGTTGCATATACAGGCGGCTTTCTCCACGCGCCACCGGATAAACCGGCATTAACGGCGGATGCGGGAAACGCTCATCCAGATACTCCATAATGATGCGAGATTCCCACAGAGTGAGCTCACGATCCACCAGCGTCGGTACGCTTTGATTCGGGTTGAGGTCAATCAGATCCTGAGGTGGGTTGTCCTTCTCCACGTGCTCTATCTCAAAACTGACACCCTTCTCAGCCAGCACAATGCGGACCTGATGGCTATAGATGTCAGTAGGACCAGAAAACAGCGTCATTACCGAACGTTTGTTGGCAGCGACAGCCATGAAAACCTCCAGGTATATTCAGAATTTTGTACTGCTGCCAGTCACTCATGACCGGCCAGATGTAAAAACCCCAGTAGCGCGATGTCACCTTCGTTCACGAATAAAACAAAAAATGAACAATCACCAGCATTTGGGCAGAAAATTGGATGATAGTTTACCAGATTTTGAAGACGTTGTGGTGAGGGGATTCTGGAAATGCTGAAAAAGTGGCGAAAACCGGCGGCATGATTGTGGATAACAGCCGTTTTATCCATAAAAAAACCCGCCGGAGCGGGTTTTTTCGCAAATTGTTCTGCGTGAGCAGAAGACAATTAACGTTTGGAGAACTGCGGACGACGACGTGCTTTACGCAGACCGACTTTCTTACGTTCAACCTGACGAGCGTCACGAGTAACGAAGCCTGCTTTACGCAGTTCGCCACGCAGGGACTCATCGTACTCCATCAGAGCGCGGGTGATACCGTGACGGATCGCACCAGCCTGACCAGAGATACCACCACCTTTAACAGTGATGTACAGATCCAGTTTCTCAACCATGTCGACCAGTTCCAGCGGCTGACGAACTACCATGCGGGCAGTTTCGCGACCGAAGTACTGTTCCAGAGAACGCTGGTTGATAACGATTTTACCGTTGCCCGGTTTGATGAATACGCGAGCTGCGGAACTTTTGCGGCGACCAGTGCCGTAGTATTGATTTTCAGCCATTGCCTATAATCCCGATTAGATGTCAAGAACTTGCGGTTGCTGTGCCGCGTGGTTGTGCTCGTTACCCGCGTAAACTTTCAGTTTACGGTACATAGCACGACCCAGCGGGCCTTTTGGCAGCATGCCTTTAACCGCGATTTCAATCACACGCTCAGGACGGCGGGCAATCATCTCTTCAAAGGTCGCTTCTTTGATACCACCGATGTGGCCGGTGTGGTGGTAGTACATTTTGTCTTCGCGCTTGTTGCCGGTTACAGCAACTTTTTCTGCGTTCAGAACGATGATGTAATCACCGGTATCAACGTGCGGAGTGTATTCCGCTTTATGCTTACCGCGCAGGCGACGAGCCAGTTCAGTAGCCAGACGGCCCAGAGTTTTACCGGTCGCGTCAACAACATACCAGTCGCGTTTTACGGTTTCTGGTTTAGCTGTAAAAGTTTTCATTAAAAGCTTACCCAAATAATAAGTTACACGTTGGTGAACACCCAAACGTTTAGTCAGTTGAGGTTCACACGACATTGTCCAGCAAACCTACCCCTTCGAATAGCCTATGCCGGCGCATAGAAAGTTTCGGGAAAAAAACCTTCTCGTAACGTGGGGTCGCAAGATTATAGAGAAGTCGGGGTCAAAGATCGACCCCTTTATGAGATTTTTCAGGCAGGCCCCGGGGTGGCCTTCCGGCTCTCAATCCGTCGGGAAAAAGCGCCCTGTCAGGGCATATGCGGACGCTTGAGATACTCTTCGCTCTGCATCTCCTGCAGACGCGACAGACAGCGCTGG
The DNA here is from genome assembly GCF_001807705.1 of Klebsiella sp. HMSC25G12. Classification (NCBI taxonomy): domain Bacteria; kingdom Pseudomonadati; phylum Pseudomonadota; class Gammaproteobacteria; order Enterobacterales; family Enterobacteriaceae; genus Klebsiella; species Klebsiella sp. HMSC25G12. Next base: position 92,901 of record NZ_KV789920.1, read on the forward strand.
AACTCAAACTTCAGCCGCTCTCCCTGATAAATGTCGTACAGCGGCACCGCGGCGCTGACCACCAGCTTCACGTGGCGCTCATAGAACTCATCCACCAGGGCGATAAAGCGCCGCGCTTCGCTCTCCAGCTGCGCGGTCATCACCGGCACGTCGAGCAGCATCACGGTGTGGAACAGACGGGAGAGGGCAATATAGTCATGCTGGCTACGGGCATCCACACACAGCGTGGCGAACGACGCCGCCAGCGTCTGGTTTTCGACGCCAAGCGTGGGCAGCTCGCGGTGATTGATCTCCAGCGTCGGCCCGGCAGCAGCGCGCGGCGCCCCGGCCAGCGCCAGCCACAGTTTATCCATCTGTTCGCGGGTTTCGCTGTTCAGTGGCGACAGCCACAGGTGCGCCTGCGTCAGCGTACGCAGACGATAATCGATGCCGGCATCGACGTTCATAATATCGCAATGCTGCTTGATGGCGTCGATCGCCGGCAGAAAACGGGCCCGTTGCAGGCCATTGCGATAGAGCTCATCCGGCGGAATATTGGAAGTGGCGACCAGGGTGATGCCGCGGGCAAACAGGGCTTTCATCAACCCGCCTAACAGCATGGCATCGGTAATATCAGAGACGAAAAACTCGTCAAAACAGAGCACATCCGTTTCCGCCTTGAAACGGTCGGCGACAATCTCCAGCGGGTCGCTATGTCCCTGCAGGGTGGTCAGCTCTTCGTGCACGCGCAGCATGAAGCGATGGAAATGCAGGCGCTGCTTACGCTCGCCCGGCAGACTCTGGTAAAACAGGTCCATCAGCCAGGTTTTCCCCCGCCCCACGCCGCCCCACATATACAGGCCGCGGACAGGTGCCGCCTCGACAACCGGTTCGCGCTTGCCCAGCAGTTTGCCGAATTTCGCGCGCAAACCGCCGCCTGACGCGACAGGCGCGGGCTGAGTCTGCAGTTCCTGGTAAATGGTATCAAGGCGGCTCACCGCTTCTTGCTGGACGTCGTCGGGTTGATGGCTGCCCTCTTTCAGGGCTAAAAGGTAACGCGATGTTGGAGACAGGCTTTGCATGATCTAATTGTTATTCCTTGAAAACCGTAATGCCGAAGCTCACGATTGACGAAAAAAAGGCCGTTCTACACTACGCGATGATACGCCAGGATTCCACTTCTGTGGAATTAGCGGTTATAGTGGCACTATCGGGCGCAGGCGGAGAGCCTAAGAGCCACCCTACGGAACCACAAAACAACGGGAGATGTTCATGACCTGGGAATACGCGCTAATTGGGTTAGTCGTCGGTATCATTATTGGTGCCGTCGCCATGCGTTTCGGCAACCGCAAACTGCGCCAGCAGCAGGCGCTGCAGTTCGAACTGGAAAAGAATAAAGCCGAGCTTGAAGAATACCGTGAAGAGCTGGTCAGCCACTTCGCGCGCAGCGCTGAGCTGCTGGATAACATGGCGCATGACTATCGTCAGCTGTATCAGCATATGGCGAAAAGCTCTAACAACCTGCTGCCGGACTCTATGGCAGACGCCAACCCGTTCCGCAACCGTCTGGAAGAGTCTGAAGCCAGCAACGATCAGGCACCGGTCCAGATGCCGCGCGACTACTCTGAAGGCGCATCCGGTTTACTGCGCGGTGGCGCAAAACGCGATTAACTGATCGCGTCTGATAAAATATCTCCGGGCGCGCCCACCGCGCCCGCTCCTTTCCCCACTTCCCGGCTACAATTTAAACCAGTACCCACATTGTTACCTGTGCAAAAATTCAATAACATCAGGTTATTCAGGACGTTTTTCCATACACCTCAGGTTACGAGAGCCAGCATCTAATGAAGAAACAGACTTTGCTGTTGAGTGCGTTAGCGTTAAGCATTGGGTTATCGTTGTCGGCCCTGCCTCCGGCAGCAGCATCCTTACCGACTCAGGTGCCCGGCCAGGGCGCGTTACCGAGCCTGGCGCCGATGCTGGAAAAGGTCCTGCCAGCGGTGGTCAGCGTGCAGGTGGAAGGCACCGCCTCGCCGACGCTCAATATGCCGGAAGAGCTGAAGAAATATTTTGGTGATAACGCCCCGCAGGAGCAGGCGCAGCCGTTTGAAGGGCTCGGCTCCGGCGTCATCATCGACGCAGCGAAAGGCTACGTGCTAACCAATAATCACGTCATCAATCAGGCGCAGAAGATCAGCGTCCAGCTGAACGATGGCCGTGAATTTGATGCCAAACTGGTCGGCAGCGATGAACAGAGCGATATCGCTCTGCTGCAGCTGATCAAGCCGGCGAACCTGACACAAATCGCCATTGCTGACTCCGATAAACTCCGCGTCGGCGACTTCGCCGTCGCCGTCGGCAACCCGTTCGGCCTTGGCCAGACCGCCACCTCCGGCATTATCTCTGCCCTTGGCCGCAGCGGCCTGAACCTGGAAGGGCTGGAGAATTTCATCCAGACCGATGCCTCGATTAACCGCGGTAACTCCGGCGGCGCGCTGTTGAACCTCAACGGCGAGCTTATCGGGATCAACACCGCGATCCTGGCACCGGGCGGCGGTAGCATCGGCATCGGCTTCGCCATTCCAAGCAACATGGCGAAAACCCTCGCCGACCAGCTCATTCAGTTTGGCGAAATCAAGCGCGGCCTGCTGGGCATTAAAGGCATGGAAATGAGCGCCGATATCGCCAAGGCGATGAATCTCGACGTTCAGCGCGGCGCCTTCGTCAGTGAAGTGTTACCAAACTCCGGTTCCGCCAAAGCAGGGATCAAATCCGGCGACGTCATTGTCAGTCTGAACGGCAAGCCGCTGAACAGTTTTGCCGAACTGCGCTCGCGTATCGCTACAACCGAACCGGGGACCAAGGTCAAACTGGGCCTGCTGCGCGACGGAAAACCGGTCGATGTCGAAGTGACGCTGGATAAGAGCACCTCCTCCACCGCCAGCGCCGAGCTGATTATCCCTGCCCTGCAGGGAGCCTCGTTCAGCGATGGTCAGATGAAGGACGGTACCAAAGGCGTGGTGATCGATAATGTCGATAAAGGCAGCGCCGCCGCCCAGGTCGGCCTGCATAAGGATGACATTATCATTGGCCTTAACCGGGAACGTATTCATTCGATTGCCGAACTGCGCAAAGTGCTTGAAGGCAAACCGCCGGTCATCGCCCTGAATGTGATCCGCGGCAACGAAAGCATCTATCTGCTGCTACGCTGATTGTCTTCCCGGACATCGCCGCCATGTGCGATGTCCGGACAACTCATGCTATGCTGCGTCTGACCATTCATTAACGATATTTGCATCATGCCTGGAAAGTTATTACGTTCGATACTCATCGGTTTGATTGTCGGGGGACTGCTGCTGGCCCTGATGCCATCGCTGCGCCAGTGGCAACTGACGCCGACCACCCAAAACGATACGGCAGACGACTCCCCTGTGAGCTATAACGCCGCCGTACGCCGCGCGGCGCCCGCCGTGGTGAACGTCTATAACCGCGCCCTGAACAGCACCAGCCATAATCAGCTGACGCTTGGCTCCGGGGTGATCATGGATCAGCGCGGCTATATCCTGACCAACAAGCATGTTATCAACGATGCCGATCAGATCATTGTCGCACTGCAGGACGGCCGCGTCTTCGAAGCGCTGCTGGTCGGATCCGACACCCTGACTGACCTCGCCGTGCTGAAGATCAACGCCACCGGCGGGCTGCCGGTGATCCCGATCAACCCGAAACGCACGCCGCATATTGGCGATGTCGTCCTGGCGATTGGCAACCCCTATAACCTGGGGCAGACCATCACTCAGGGGATCATCAGCGCCACAGGGCGCATTGGCCTCAACCCGACCGGCCGCCAGAACTTCCTGCAAACTGACGCCTCGATTAACCACGGTAACTCGGGTGGGGCCCTGGTGAACTCCCTCGGCGAGCTGATGGGGATTAACACCCTCTCCTTTGACAAAAGCAATGACGGCGAAACGCCGGAAGGCATTGGCTTTGCGATCCCGTTCCAGTTAGCGACCAAAATTATGGATAAGTTGATCCGGGATGGCCGGGTGATCCGCGGCTATATCGGCATTAGCGGCCGGGAGATCGCCCCGCTGCACGCACAGGGCGGCGGGATCGATCAGATCCAGGGGATCGTGGTTAACGATGTGGCGCCGGACGGACCGGCCGCGCAAGCCGGGATCCGCGCCAACGACGTGATCATCTCCGTGAATGACAAACCTGCGGTTTCTGCACTGGAGACGATGGATCAGGTGGCCGAGATCCGCCCGGGATCGGAAATTCCGGTAGTCATCATGCGTGATGATAAGAAAATTACGCTCCATATCGCCGTTCAGGAATACCCGGCCACCAACTAAACGGCTCCCCATTTGGGGAGCCTCGTTAATCGCTAAATACCGGACCGGCCGGGAATCTGACCAGAAACCCGGTCACCGCCAGCAGCGATCTCAGCCCGGGCCAGACTATCTGTCGCTCGCGAAGCTCATCATCCAGCGTCAGTAGCGCAAATTCCCCCTTCTCACCCAGCACGCCACCCTGCCAGAGCAGGCGCTGCGCCTGCTGCCGCGCCCAGGGCGACTCACTCTTCCAGGCCAGCAAATGCAGCAGCGCCTGCTGCAGACAGACGCTGTGCGAATGGTTATCCCGCCGCAGCCGCCGGTAAACGGGCAGGGACACGCTGCGCACGGTATAAAATCCACTGCCCGCCTCTTCATCGCCTTCAGGAATAGCGCGGGCGAACTGCCCCGCCACGTCGCACAGCCGGTTGTGCGTCAGCGGAAGTTGCCGGGCGCTGAGCGCCCCGGCCGCCATGCACAGCAGACCGCTGCGCTGCAGCGAGGGCGTCGCAGAGCGCAAGACCGCCGCCGGTAAGGCGATCACCGCCCGTGTCGCCTCGTCAGCGTTATGGTCAGCGCCGGCCTCATAACAGCTGGCCAGCAGCGCTTCACCAGGCGTGGCGTTCAGCGGGGGCGAAAGCAGGTTCAGCGCCGGCTGCAGTTGTGCAAGTTCATCGCCTGACGCCAGCATGGCGTCAACCACCGCCTCCCGTGTTGATGTCCGGTTTTCCGGACAGCATGCTATGGCTTCATTCATCACCGTCTCCTTATGAGAAATCTCCGCGGCCGGTATGCCAGCCGCGGGAACAGGCTGGCCTACATCGCCAGCACGTACTTGAGCATCACCCCGGCGGCGATCGCCGAGCCGATCACCCCGGCCACGTTCGGGCCCATGGCGTGCATCAGCAGGAAGTTCTGCCCGTCCGCTTCCAGACCCACCTTGTTCGACACCCGCGCCGCCATCGGCACCGCCGACACCCCCGCCGAGCCGATCAGCGGGTTGATTTTGTGCCGGCTGAACACGTTCATCAGCTTCGCCATCAGCACCCCGGCGGCGGTGCCCACGCAGAAGGCGATCACCCCCAG
>NZ_KV789921.1:0-7655 GCF_001807705.1 Klebsiella sp. HMSC25G12
TAAAACACTATCAATAAGTTGGAGTCATTACCCTTTTTTCAACTTCTGATGGATGCGAGTGATTGAACTCATACATTAATGTTTTCCCACGAAGTCTTTTTTCAGGTAAGCCTTCGCACATATCGGTAAATAGCTTGCCTGCTTTTATTTTTTCTGTCATCGACATGTTCATTTTTAACATTCCGTCCTGATAAGTTGGTCGGATAAGGCGCTCGCGCCGTATCCGACATTAATTTCTTAAGCGACTTCATTCACCTGGCGACGCAGCAGAGAAAGTGGGCCGGGGCCGCTAAGCGTGAACACGGAAATTAAGGTGAAGCCCAGCGCCACCAGACCCAGCACCAGGTAAGCGCCCTGGAAACCGATGCTTTCATACATATTGCCCGCCAGAATAGACATAAAAATCATCGCCAGTTGCTTAAAGAAGCAGAAACAGACCAGATAAATCGTCGCTGAAAAACGCACTTCAAACTGGCTGGTAATATATTTAAAGCAGCCCACCAGCAGGAACGGTACTTCAAACATATGCAGCGTTTTCAGAATAACCACTTCCAGTGCTGAGGTAGCGAACGATGAGCCAATAATACGTACTGACATAATAGTGCCAGCCAGCAGCAGGGCGTTTTTCCCACCGATGCGATTAATGATCAGTGGCGCAAAAAACATAATCGAGGCGTTAAGTAATTCGCCCATTGTCGTTACGTAGCCAAATACCCGCGTACCCTGTTCACCGGTAGCAAAGAACGAAGTAAAGAAATTAGCAAACTGTTGGTCAAAAACATCGTAGGTGCAGGAAACGCCAATAACATACAGTGACAAAAACCACAGTTTTGGCTGTCTGAACAGTTCCAGCGCCAGCTTAAGGCTAAATGCCGAATGGTTGGCACCTACCGCATTGGCAACCGTGGCAGAAGAGGGCGCATCCGTTTTGGCGAAAAAGAGTAAAACGGCGAGGATGAATGCACAGCCAGAACCCAGCCAGAAAACAAACTGATTATTGATGGTGAACATGATGCCGACAATCGAGGCACACAGCGCCCAGCCAACACAGCCAAACATCCGCGCGCGACCATATTCGAAATTACTGCGACGGCTGACTTTCTCGATAAATGCCTCTACTGCTGGCGCACCGGCGTTAAAACAAAAGCCTAGATAAATACCACCAACAATCGATCCTACTAAAATGTTGTATTGTAACAGTGGCCCGAAGATAAAAATAAAGAACGGCGCAAACATCACTAACATGCCGGTAATAATCCACAGCAGGTATTTGCGCAGCCCGAGTTTGTCAGAAAGCAGACCAAACAGCGGTTGGAATAATAGCGAGAACAGAGAAATAGCGGCAAAAATAATACCCGTATCACTTTTGCTGATATGGTTGATGTCATGTAGCCAAATCGGGAAAAACGGGAAGTAGGCTCCCATGATAAAAAAGTAAAAGAAAAAGAATAAACCGAACATCCAAAAGTTTGTGTTTTTTAAATAGTACATAATGGATTTCCTTACGCGAAATACGGGCAGACATGGCCTGCCCGGTTATTATTATTTTTGACACCAGAGCAACTGGTAATGGTAGCTACCGGCGCTAAGGTGGAATTCCGCCGACACTGACGGGCTCCAGGAGTCGTCGCCACCAATCCCCATATGGAAACCGTCGATATTCAGCCATGTGCCTTCTTCCGCGTGCAGCAGATGGCGATGGCTGGTTTCCATCAGTTGCTGTTGACTGTAGCGGCTGATGTTGAACTGGAAGTCGCCGCGCCACTGGTGTGGGCCATAATTCAATTCGCGCGTCCCGCAGCGCAGACCGTTTTCGCTCGGGAAGACGTACGGGGTATACATGTCTGACAATGGCAGATCCCAGCGGTCAAAACAGGCCGCAGTAAGGCGGTCGGGATAGTTTTCTTGCGGCCCTAATCCGAGCCAGTTTACCCGCTCTGCTACCTGCGCCAGCTGGCAGGTCAGGCCAATCCGCGCCGGATGTGGCGTATTGCTCGCCACTTCAACATCAACGGTAATCGCCATTTGACCACTTCCATCAATCCGGTAGGTTTTCCGGCTGATAAATAAGGTTTTCCCCTGATGCTGCCACGCGTGGACCGTGGTAATCAGCACCGCGTCGGCAAGCGTATCTGCCGTGCACTGCAACAACGCTGCTTCGGCCTGGTAATGGCCCGCCGCCTTCCAGCGTTCGACCCAGGCGTTAGGGTCAATGCGGGTCGCTTCACTTACGCCAATGTCGTTATCCAGCGGTGCGCGGGTGAACTGATCGCGCAGCGGCGTCAGCAGTTGTTTTTTATCGCCAATCCACATCTGTGAAAGAAAGCCTGACTGGCGGTTAAATTGCCAACGCTTATTATCCAGCTCGATGCAAAAATCCGTTTCGCTGGTGGTCAGTTGCGGGATGGCGTGGGGCGCGGAGGGGAGTGTCACGCTGAGGTTTTCCGCCAGACGCCACTGCTGCCAGGCGCTGATGTGTCCGGCTGCTGACCATGTGGTCGCGTTCGGTTGCACTACGTGAACCGTTAGCCAGAGTTGTCCGGCGCTCTTCGGCTGCGGTAGTTCAGGCAGTTCAATCAACTGTTTACCTTGTGGAGCGACATCCAGAGGCACTTCACCGCTTGCCAGCGGCTTGCCATCCAGCGCCACCATCCAGTGCAGGAGCTCGTTATCGCTATGACGGAACAGGTATTCGCTGGTCACTTCGATGGTTCGCCCGGATAAACTGAACTGGAAAAACTGCTGCTGGTGTTTTGCTTCCGTCAGCGCCGGATGCGGCGTGCGGTCGGCAAAGACCAGACCGTTCATGCAGAACTGGCGATCATTCGGCGTATCGCCAAAATCACCGCCGTAAGCCGACCACGGATTGCCATTTTCATCATATTTAATCAGCGACTGATCCACCCAGTCCCAGACGAAGCCGCCCTGTAAACGGGGGTACTGACGAAACGCCTGCCAGTATTTAGCGAAGCCGCCAAGACTGTTACCCATCGCGTGGGCGTATTCGCAAAGGATCAGCGGGCGCGTCTCTCCAGGCAACGAAAGCCATTTTTTGATGGACCATTTCGGCACAGCCGGGAAGGGCTGGTCTTCATCCACGCGCGCGTACATCGGGCAAATAATATCGGTTGCGAAGGTGTCGGCTCCGCCGCCTTCATACTGTACCGGGCGGGAAGGATCGACAGATTTGATCCAGCGATAGAGTGCGTCGTGATTAGCGCCGTGGCCTGATTCATTCCCCAGCGACCAGATGATCACACTCGGGTGATTACGATCGCGCTGCACCATTCGCGTTACGCGTTCGCTCATCGCGGGTAGCCAGCGCGGATCATCGGTCAGACGATTCATTGGCACCATGCCGTGGGTTTCAATGTTGGCTTCATCCACCACATACAGGCCGTAGTGGTCGCACAGCGTGTACCACAGCGGATGGTTCGGATAATGCGAACAGCGCACGGCGTTAAAGTTGTTCTGCTTCATCAGCAGGATATCCTGCACCATCGTCTGCTCATCCATGACCTGACCATGCAGAGGATGATGCTCGTGACGGTTAACGCCGCGAATCAGCAACGGCTTGCCGTTCAGCAGCAGCAGACCATTTTCAATCCGCACCTCGCGGAAACCGACATCGCAGGCTTCTGCTTCAATCAGCGTGCCGTCGGCGGTGTGCAGTTCAACCACCGCACGATAGAGATTCGGGATTTCGGCGCTCCACAGTTTCGGGTTTTCGACGTTCAGACGTAGGGTGACGTGATCGGCATAACCACCACGCTCATCGATAATTTCACCGCCGAAAGGCGCGGTGCCGCTGGCGACCTGCGTTTCACCCTGCCACAAAGAAACCGTCACCCGCAGCTCATCGCGCAGCTCGCCGTACATCTGAACGTCTGCCTCCAGTACAGCGCGGCTGAAATCATCATTAAAGTGAGTGGCTACATGGAAATCGCTGATTTGCGTGCTCGGTTTATGCAGCAACGAGACGTCACGGAAAATGCCGCTCATCCGCCACATATCCTGATCTTCCAGATAACTGCCGTCACTCCAGCGCAGCACCATCACCGCGAGGCGGTTTTCTCCGGCGTGTAAAAATGCGCTCAGGTCAAATTCAGACGGCAAACGACTGTCCTGTCCGTAACCGACCCAGCGCCCGTTGCACCACAAATGAAACGCCGAGTTAACACCATCAAAAATAATTCGCGTCTGGCCTTCCTGTAGCCAGCTTTCATCAACATTAAATGTGAGCGAGTAACAACCCGTCGGATTCTCCGTGGGAACATACGGCGGATTGACCGCAATGGGATAGGTCACGTTGGTGTAGATAGGCGCATCGTAACCGTGCATCTGCCAGTTTGAGGGGACGATGACAGTATCGGCGTCAGGAAGATCGCGCTCCAGCCAGCTTTCTGGTACCGCTTCTGGTGCCGGAAACCTGGCAAAGCGCCATTCACCATTCAGGCTGCGCGACTCTTGGGAAGGGCGATCGGTGCGAGCCTCTTCGCTATTACGCCAGCTGGCGAAAGGGGGATGTGCCGCAAGGCGATTAAGTTGGGTAACGCCAGGGTTTTCCCAGTCACGACGTTGTAATACGACGGCCAGTGAATCCGTAATCATTGTCATAGTTGTATCCTGCGTGAATTGTTATCCGCTCACATTTTCGCATAACATACGAGCCGGACACATAGAGTGTAAAGCCTGGGGTGCCTAATGAGTGAGCTGACTCACATTAATTGCGTTGCGCTCACTGCCCGCTTTCAAGTCGGGAAACTTGTCGTGCCAGCTGCATTAAGGAATCTGCCAACGTGCGGGGAGAGGTGGTTTGCGTATTGGGCGGTAGGGTGGTTTTTCTTTTCACCAGTGAGACGGGCAACAGCTGATTGCTCTTCACCGCCTGGCCCTGAGAGAGTTTCAGCAAGCGGTCCACGCTGGTTTGCCCCAGCAGGCGAAAATCCTGTTTGATGGTGGTTAACGGCGGGATATAACACGAGCTGTCTTCGGTATCGTCGTATCCCACTACCGAGATATCTGCACCAACGCGCAACCCGGACTCGGTAATGGCGCGCATTGCGCCCAGCGCCATCTGATCGTTGGCAACCAGCATCGCAGTGGGAACGATGCCCTCATTTAGCATTTGCATGGTTTGTTGAAAACCGGACATGGCACTCCAGTCGCCTTCCCGTTCCGCTATCGGATGAATTTGATTGCGAGTGAGATATTTATGCCAGCCCGCCAGACGCAGACGCGCCGAGACAGAACTTAATGGGCCCGCTAACAGCGCGATTTGCTGGTGACCCAATGCGACCAGATGCTCCACGCCCAGTCGCGTACCGTCTTCATGGGAGAAAATAATACTGTTGATGGGAGTCTGGTCAGAGACATCAAGAAATAACGCCGGAACATTAGCGCAGGCAGCTTCCACAGCAATGGCATCCTGGTCATCCAGCGGATAGTTAATGATCAGCCCACTGACGCGTTGCGCGAGAAGATTGTGCACCGCCGCTTTACAGGCTTCGACGCCGCTTCGTTCTACCATCGACACCACCACGCTGGCACCCAGTTGATCGGCGCGAGATTTAATCGCCGCGACAATTTGCGACGGCGCGTGCAGGGCCAGACTGGAGGTAGCAACGCCAATCAGCAACGACTGTTTCCCCGCCAGTTGTTGTGCCACGCGGTTGGGAATGTAGTTCAGCTGCGCCATCGCCGCTTCCACCTTTTCCCGCGTTTTCGCAGAGACGTGGCTGGCCTGGTTCACCACGCGGGAAACGGTCTGATAAGAGACACCGGCATACTCTGCGACATCGTATAGCGTTACTGGTTTCACATTTACCACCCTGAATTGACTCTCTTCGGGTGCTATCATGCCATACCACGAAATGTTTTGCGCCATTCGGAGGGGGCACGCCGAAGTGAGATTCAAAATGCCGACGTCAGTTCACAGGTGGGTAATGATACCAACGTGTTGATTTCGTATTTTCACTGACACCAGGATCATCCTGATGTTACAAGGATTGAATGACAACAGATTAAAATAGTCATCAACAGGTTGACAGCATTACCGACTGACCTTATCCATAGCGGTAACCTGACCGTTAACGAAATTAACCGCTCAGCCGGATTTCTCATCAACAGTTTTGATTTGCCGGGCATTGGTATATTCATGGGCATCAGCGCCCGCTTTCTGCGTATTTTTCGATTTGCACTGCCGGGGGCACTGGCGGGTATCGCGTTCCGCACACTTTTACATTTATTTATCTGGTGACTGACCTTTTTAAGGAGACAGAATGAAAGCCGTTGGTTTCTGGCAACCCGGGGAAAGTACATCCGTTATTGAAGATTTGTCGCTTCCCCACCCATCCATGCCCAAGGGGCGTGATCTTTTGATCAGAGTCAGGGCGGTCGCGGTTAACCCACGGGACCTGAAAAGCCGGCGAAACATCAGCCCCTCTGCAGGCAATCCGGTAGTTATGGGATACGACGCTTCCGGTGTTGTTGAAGCAACCGGACCAGATGTGACGCTGTTCAGGCCAGGTGACCACGTTTTCTATGCCGGTGTGCTCGATCGCCAGGGAGCCAACGCAGAGTTTCAGCTGGTTGACGAACGCATTACGAGGATAAAGCCGGCAGCACTAAGTTTTGAAGCTGCAGCGTCGGTTCCTCTGACCGGTCTGACAGCCTGGGAAATGTTATTTGATCGTCTGCAGTTGTCAGTGAACGGAGATGCTGATCAGACCCTGTTGATGCTTGGCGGTGCGGGCGGAGTCCCTTGTATGGCTATACAGCTTGCCCGCACTCTGAGTCGGGTGAACATCATCGGGACTGCCTCCCGGCAGGAGAGTGTCAGAGCGGTTCGCGGGTTTGGTGCGCATTATGTCCTGGATCATTCATGTGCGCTTGCGCCACAGGTTGCCAGCCTTGCTGGACTCCCTCCCATTACCCGGATTTTCTCAACGTACACCACGCCATCTGCCTGGGAAAATATGGCCGAAATTATTGCCCCACAAGGCCGTATCGGACTCATCGACGACCCTGAACCACTGGATCTGCGTTTGATCAAATTTAAGAGCGTTTCTGTTCACTGGGAGGCAATGTTTACCCGCCCCATGCATGCTACTGCGGACATGTCTAAACAGCATGATATTCTTAACAAACTCTCATGCATGCTGGATTCCGGTAAGCTCAAACCTCCGTTGCTGGCAGAGTATGGCAGGCTGAATGCTAAAGCACTTCGCCGGGCTCATGAGGACATGGAAAATAAAAATGTGAACGGGAAAATTGTTTTTTCAGGGTTCTGATGAACAGGCCTGTCAGAGTAAAAAAAGATTCGGGTTCAGCACAATGCTGAATTCTGTCTGGCTATAGAGTAAGAATCGTACCGGAATTGAGCATTTACCCTCAGTACCTGCGGATGAAAAAGCAGTCTGCCCTGACATACTGAATAATCCCTTCTCATAAGATGCCTCTCTTTTGCTGTTTAAAGAGCTGAGCAGTCCGGGCGGAGACTGACCTCGTTCCGCTTTCCAAGCGACCCCCTTGTTGAAAGTGCGACAAAAGAGATAGGGCGAATGACTATACTTCGCTCATAGCTGCCCGTCATGCCAGCTCAAAAAACAGGCTTAACGTAGGATATTTAATGAGATGGTCACTCCCTCCTTCCC
>NZ_KV789922.1:0-57216 GCF_001807705.1 Klebsiella sp. HMSC25G12
AGGCCGTCAGCACCGGCAGTTTCAGCAAGAAAAGTGAATAAATTAACGACAGGTCGTACGAACGTAGGCCGGGTCAGGCGCGAGCCGCCACCCGGCACAAAATCGGCTCCGTGCCCGCTGTCCTTGCCCGGCGGCGCTGCGCTTGCGCGGGCCTACAGACAGTCAGAGCCGGATGCGTTGGCCGGGTAAGGCGCCAGCCGCCACCCGGCATCACAAGCACCGACTCAGAAGCGCGTCACAAACGGCGCGGTATCCGGCAGGGCAATGGTGGTTGAGGCTTTTAGCTGCGGCGTCCCCAGATAGAGGAAGCCGACAATTTTATCCTGCTCGCGGCACGCGAAGCCGGCCCGCACCACCGGGCTCTCGGTCAATGCTCCGCTGCGCCAGATGCCATTGAATCCCTGGGCCAGGGCCGCCATCTGCATCGCCATCACCGCACAGCCAGCGGACATCTCCTGCTCCCAGCGCGGCACCTTCGGGTGGTCTTCACAGCGCGCGACTACGGTAATGATCAGCGGCGCGCGGAACGGCGCATTGCGGGCTTTCTCTATTCCCTTCTCATCCTGGCCGGCCTCTGCGGCCCCTTTTTCCAGCAGCTGGCTGAAGCGCTCGCGGCCGTCATCGGCGATAATAAAAAAGCGCCACGGCTGCAGGGTGCCATGATCCGGGGCGCGCAGCCCGGCGCGCAGAATGTTTTCCAGCTGTTCGCCAGCCGGGGCAGGTTCCGCCAGGCGAGAAGCGCTCCGGCGATTAAGCAGTAGATCGAGAGCATCCATCTGTATAACTCCTGTGATGTCATTTTTCATAAAATTAACATGCACAAGGATTTTGTTACAGCGTGGTCGGTGATTCCTGCTGACAACCGACGGCTCACTCTTTAGGATAGCCAGACGCGGCGGCCCCTGCGGCCTGCCCTTTTTAGATAACGTTAGGGAGAAGACATGCGAACCCTTTGGCGACTGATTGCCAGCTTTTTTAAATGGACGTGGCGGATACTCAACTTTATTCGCAAACTGGCTCTGAATGCGATCTTCCTGGTGCTGGTGCTGGTGTGTATCGGTATCTGGAGCCAGTTCAGCACCACTACCAGCGAACATGCCGCGCGCGGCGCGCTGTTGCTGGATATTACCGGCGTGGTGGTGGATAAACCTTCCGCCAGCAGCAAGCTCGGCGTAATTGGCCGCCAGCTGTTTGGCGCCAGCTCGGACCGTCTGCAGGAGAACTCTCTGTTCGATATCGTGCAGACCATTCGCCAGGCGAAAGATGACCGCAATATCACCGGTATTGTGCTGGATCTGAAAAACTTCGTTGGCGGCGATCAGCCGTCCATGCAGTACATCGGTAAAGCGCTGCGTGAGTTCCGCGACAGCGGCAAACCGGTCTATGCCGTCGGCAGCAGCTACAGCCAGGGCCAGTACTACCTGGCGAGCTTTGCCAACAAAATCTGGCTCTCACCACAGGGCGAGGTTGACCTGCACGGCTTCGCCACCAATGGGCTGTACTACAAATCACTGCTGGATAAGCTGAAGGTCTCCACCCATGTCTTCCGCGTCGGCACCTATAAATCCGCCGTCGAGCCTTTCATTCGCGATGATATGTCCCCTGCCGCCCGCGAGGCGGACAGCCGCTGGATTGGCGAACTGTGGCAGAACTACCTCAACACCATTGCCGCCAACCGCCAGATCACCGCCCAGCAGCTCTTCCCGGGCGCCCAGGGCATTATCGATGGCCTGCGTAAAGTGGGCGGCGATACGGCAAAATATGCGCTGGACAATAAGCTGGTGGATGAGCTGGCGACCTCCACGGAAGTGGAAAAGGCGCTGACCAAACAGTTTGGCTGGAGCAAAACGGATAACAATTACCGGGCGATCAGCTATTACGACTACAACGTGAAGACACCGTCTGACGAAGGTTCCGCCATTGCGGTGATCTTTGCCAACGGCGCCATCATGGATGGCGAGGAGACCCCGGGCAACGTTGGTGGCGATACCACGGCGGCGCAAATTCGCGATGCGCGCCTCGACCCGAAAATTAAGGCCATCGTTCTGCGCGTTAACAGCCCGGGCGGTAGCGTGACCGCCTCAGAAATTATCCGTGAAGAGCTGGCTGCAGCCAAAGCCGCCGGTAAACCGGTAGTGGTCTCGATGGGCGGCATGGCTGCATCTGGCGGCTACTGGATCTCCACCCCAGCGGATTACATCGTCGCGAACCCGAGCACCCTCACCGGATCCATCGGCATCTTTGGCGTAATCAACACCGTGGAAAATACCCTCGGGTCGATTGGCGTCCATACCGACGGCGTCGCCACGTCGCCGCTGGCGGATGTCTCCAGCACCAAAGCGCTGCCGCCGGAAGTGCAGCAGCTGATGCAGTTGAGCATTGAGAATGGCTATCAGCGCTTTATCACCCTGGTGGCTAACGCCCGTAAGAGCACGCCGGAGAAAATCGACCAGATTGCCCAGGGACACGTCTGGACCGGGGAAGATGCCAAAGCCAACGGCCTGGTCGACAGCCTCGGCGACTTCGACGATGCGGTGGCTAAAGCCGCCGAGCTGGCGAAGCTGAAAACCTGGCACCTCAACTACTATCAGGAAGAGCCGACCTTCTTCTCGATGGTGCTGGATAGCCTGACCGGCTCGGTACGCGCCTCGCTGCCGGCGGCCATTCAGGCCTGGCTGCCTGCACCGGTCGCCGCGGCGGCCGAGACGGTGAAAGCGGAGAGCGACAAGCTGGCGGCGTTTAACGACCCGCAGAACCGCTATGCCTTCTGCCTGACCTGCGCCAACATCCGTTAGTACGCAGCGGCTGCCCCGTCTCCCGGGGCAGCCTTTTTCCCGCACCTGCCAGCGCCGCCACAAAGCCAGCGACCGACACTGTATTTTTTCCCGCGTCTCTTTATACTGCGCCTGTCTACGACCAACCTAAGCGATGCTATGCAAAAAAAATCGATTTACGTTGCCTACACCGGTGGGACCATCGGTATGCAGCGCTCTGAACACGGCTATGTCCCCGTTTCCGGCCATCTGCAGCGTCAGCTGGCGCTGATGCCTGAGTTCCATCGTCCGGAGATGCCGGACTTCACGATCCATGAATACCATCCGCTGATGGATTCATCCGATATGACCCCTGAGGACTGGCAGCACATCGCCGACGATATCCGCAGCCATTACGATGAGTATGATGGCTTTGTGATCCTCCATGGTACCGACACCATGGCGTTTACCGCTTCGGCGCTGTCGTTCATGCTGGAAAACCTTGGCAAGCCGGTCATTGTGACAGGGTCACAAATCCCGCTGGCCGAGCTGCGTTCTGATGGTCAGATTAACCTGCTCAACGCCCTCTACGTCGCCGCCAACTATCCGATTAACGAAGTGGCGCTGTTCTTCAACAATCGACTGTTTCGCGGCAACCGCACCACTAAAGCCCACGCCGACGGCTTCGACGCTTTCGCCTCGCCAAACCTCGCGCCGCTGCTGGAAGCCGGGATCCATATTCGCCGTCTCGGTACCCCGCCGGCGCCGCAGGGCCGCGGAGAGCTTATCGTGCACCCCATCACCCCGCAGCCGATTGGCGTGGTGACGATTTACCCCGGCATCTCCGCCGACGTGGTACGCAATTTCCTGCGCCAGCCGGTGAAAGCGCTGATCCTCCGCTCCTATGGCGTCGGCAATGCCCCACAGAATGGCGAGTTTATTCAGGTGCTGGCGGAAGCCAGCCAGCGCGGTATTGTGGTGGTCAATCTGACGCAATGCATGTCCGGGAAAGTGAACATGGGCGGCTATGCCACCGGCAACGCCCTCGCCCAGGCGGGGGTCATCAGTGGTTTCGATATGACGGTGGAAGCGACGCTGACCAAGCTACACTATCTGCTTAGCCAGCAGCTGGATGTTGACGCCATTCGCGCGGCGATGCAGCAAAATCTGCGTGGCGAACTCACCCCCGACGAGGCTTAAGGAGGACGTATGGCACATCGAGCGCTGTTACTGGTTGATTTGCAGAACGACTTTTGCGCCGGCGGCGCGCTGGCGGTTCCTGAAGGCGACAGTACCGTCGAGGTGGCTAATGCGCTTATCGACTGGAGCCTGGCGCGCGGCGAGCCCATCGTCGCCAGCCAGGACTGGCACCCGGCGGATCACGGCAGCTTCGCCAGCCAGCACCAGGTGGAACCCTACACCCAGGGCGAACTCGACGGCCTGGCGCAGACCTTCTGGCCGGATCACTGCGTACAGCACAGCGAAGGCGCGGCGCTGCATCCGCTGCTCAAACAGCAGGCGATCAACGCCGTGTTCCATAAGGGGCAAAACCGGGTCATTGACAGCTACAGCGCTTTTTTTGACAACGGTCACCGGCAGAAAACTGAACTGGACGGCTGGCTGCGCGGCCAGGGCATCGTGGAACTGACCGTCCTCGGCCTCGCCACCGATTACTGCGTCAAATTCACCGTGCTGGATGCCCTGGCGCTGGGCTATACGGTCAATGTCATCATCGACGGCTGTCGCGGCGTTAACCTGCAGCCGCAGGACAGCAGCCAGGCGTTTATGGAGATGGCCGCCGCGGGCGCCACGCTGTATACCCTCGATGACTGGCGGGAATCTCAGGCCTGATCCCTCCCCCCGGCGCCCTCGCGCCGGGTCTTCTTCTGCCGCCTCGCTATCGTCCATAAATTGAACTCTCTCGCAGTTTCAACAGGTTATTGCTGGTAGTCTGGCAAGGCTGTTTTTTCGCCACGCCATTTCCGTGGCGTGGTTATTTTTTATGTCAAAGAGGAACCACTATGAAACGTTTGCCCTTGCTGGCAGCCTTGCCCTTGCTTTGCGCTTCCGCGCTCTCTGCCCAACCCCTGATGTCCGTCGGCTATTTTAACGGCGGCGGCGACGTCACTGCCGGGCCCGGCGGCGATATCGATAAGCTGGACGTCCGGCAGATCACCCATCTCAACTACTCGTTTGGTCTTATCTATAACGATGAAAAAGACGAGACTAATGCGGCCCTGAAGGATCCTGCTCATCTGCACGAGATCTGGCTGTCGCCGAAGGTGCAGGCGGATCTGCAAAAGCTCCCGGCCCTGCGTAAACAGAACCCGGACCTCAAGGTCCTGCTGTCGGTCGGCGGCTGGGGGGCGCGCGGTTTCTCCGGCGCGGCGGCAAGCAAAGAAACCCGTAAGGTGTTTATTCAGTCTGCGCAGGATATTGTTGAAAAATATGGTCTGGATGGGATTGACCTCGACTGGGAGTTTCCGGTCAACGGCGCCTGGGGGCTGGTTGCTAGCCAACCGGCCGATCGCGATAACTTTACCGCGCTGTTAAAAGAGCTGCGCGCAGCGTTTGGTACCAGGAAACTGGTGACTATTGCCGTGGGGGCTAACGCAGAAAGTCCGAAAAGTTGGGTGGACGTTAAAGCGATTGCGCCATCGCTCGACTACATCAACCTGATGACCTACGACATGGCCTACGGCACGCAGTACTTCAACTCGAACCTGTATGACTCCAGCCACTGGCCAACGGTCGCCGCGGCGGATAAATACAGCGCCGATTTTGTGGTCAACAATTACCTGGCCGCCGGGCTTAAACCCAGCCAGATGAACCTCGGGATTGGTTTTTATGGCCGGGTACCGAAACGGGCAGTTGAACCGGGGATTGACTGGACGAAAGCGGATGCGCAAAACAATCCGGTCACCCAGCCCTATTTTGGGCCACAGGAGGTCGCGCTGTTTGCCTCACTGGGTTATGACCTGAGCAAAGACACCTACGTAAAATACAACGATATCGTGGGCAAACTGCTCAACGATCCGCAAAAACGTTTTACCGAGCACTGGGACGATGAAGCGAAGGTTCCGTGGCTGTCAGTGCAGTCCGCGGAGGGCAAGCCGCTGTTCGCCCTGTCGTATGAGAACCCGCGATCGGTGGCCATTAAGGCGGACTATATCAAGGCGAAGGGCCTCGCCGGGGCCATGTTCTGGGAATATGGCGCCGATGACCAGAATCAGCTGGCCCGTCAGCTGGCGGAATCGCTGGGGATCAAACACTAGTCACGCCCCTTCCCCTCGGGCTGCGTGACGCAGACAACATCGCCTGCAATGCAGGTATATCGCGCAGCCCGGGATAGGTTATGATGCCTGTTATCCGCTGCGCCACGCGCTGGCGCAGCTTAACCGTTTGACAGGAGGCAGGGGGCCATGGCCTATATCCCCAAAAATTACGCGCGTCTGGAAGTGGGTTACCGCGAAAAGGCGCTCAAGCTTTTTCCCTGGGTGTGCGGACGCTGCTCACGGGAGTTTGTCTATTCAAATCTACGCGAACTGACGGTGCACCACATCGATCACGACCACTCCAATAACCCGGAAGATGGGAGTAACTGGGAGATGTTGTGCCTGTATTGTCACGATCACGAACATTCCAAGTACACCGAAGCCGATCAGTATGGCTCCACGGTGGTGGCGGGCGAAGATGCGCAAAAGAGCGTCGGTGAGGCCACCTACAACCCGTTTGCCGATCTGAAAGCGATGATGAACAAAAAGTAAGCATGCCGATCTGGCCGCTACGCGCGGTCGTTCACGCTGATGCTGTCCGGCGCGGGGTGACCCCGACGCCGGAACCACGCGCCGCCGGCTGGCGCTTTATTGCAGCTTAACGGTGGCGATCGGCTTTGGCACGATGCCGAAATCTTCCTTCAGCTGCTGTTTACTCTTCATCACCATCTGCCCGCGGGTGTCGATGGTCATGTGCTGGGCTTCGGTGTTATACCGGGCCTGCCACAGCATCACCAGCTGCAGGCTATTTTCCTTTTGCTCCGGCGTCAGCGCCACGCCATCCGGCCATTTTCCCAGCTCCACCGCCGTCGCCAGACGCTGGTAAACTTCCGGCGTCATACTGTCGATAATTTGCTCAATATCCATCTTCCGCTCCACTCCGCTTGGAATAATTTGCTGAATCGTTTCTTCAACCCTTAATCTGCTCGCCATTCTGCTCATCAGTGAAGCTCAGCGACGCCGAATTCACACAATAGCGCTCGCCGGTCGGCTGTGGGCCATCCGGAAATACGTGGCCGAGATGGGCGTCACAATTTCCACAACGGATTTCAATGCGCTGCATGCCGTGCGAATTGTCGGTCAGATAGCGAATGGCCTCATCGCTCACCGGCTCATAGAAGCTCGGCCAGCCGCAACCGGAGTCGTATTTGGTTTGGGAGTTAAACAGCGGCGCATCGCACACCAGGCAGTGATACACGCCATTTTTCTTGTTGTGCAGCAGCCGTCCGGTGAAAGGCGGTTCGGTGCCGTGATGCTGCGTCACGTAAAACTGCATTTCGCTTAAGCCGTTTTTCAGCTCTTCCGGGGAGGGTTTATTCGCCATGGGCTTACATCTCGCTTTGCAATGGACAACTTTCGCTCCAATTCTAACAAAACATTAACAATGAAGCGTGCACTTTTGTTCTAAACTTATGCGGTGCCAACAGGCAGCCAGATAATTGTGACTTAAATCACGTTTTTATCTTAAATGCCCTTTAAAATTCCGCGCGCAGCCCCCATATGGAATTGGGCTCAAAGGGAGAGTGAGGCAAATCAATCGCGCAAGGTGTGCTCAGGATTGATTTGTCGCAATGATTGACACGATTCCGCTTGACGCTGCGTAAGGTTTTTGTAATTTTACAGGCAACCTTTTATTCACTAACAAATAGCTGGTGGAATATATGACTATCAAAGTAGGTATCAACGGTTTTGGCCGTATCGGTCGCATTGTTTTCCGTGCTGCTCAGAAACGTTCTGACATCGAGATCGTTGCAATCAACGACCTGTTAGACGCAGAGTACATGGCTTACATGCTGAAGTATGACTCCACTCACGGTCGTTTCGACGGTACCGTTGAAGTGAAAGACGGTCATCTGGTCGTTAACGGTAAAAAAATCCGTGTTACCGCTGAACGTGACCCGGCTAACCTGAAGTGGGACGAAGTTGGTGTTGACGTTGTTGCTGAAGCAACCGGTATCTTCCTGACCGACGAAACCGCTCGTAAACACATCACCGCTGGCGCGAAAAAAGTCGTTCTGACTGGCCCGTCCAAAGACAACACCCCGATGTTCGTTCGCGGCGCTAACTTCGAAACTTACGCTGGCCAGGACATCGTTTCCAACGCTTCCTGCACCACCAACTGCCTGGCACCGCTGGCTAAAGTTATCAACGACAACTTCGGTATCGTTGAAGGCCTGATGACCACCGTCCACGCGACCACCGCGACTCAGAAAACCGTTGATGGCCCGTCTCACAAAGACTGGCGCGGCGGCCGCGGCGCAGCTCAGAACATCATCCCGTCCTCTACCGGTGCTGCTAAAGCAGTAGGTAAAGTACTGCCAGAACTGAACGGCAAACTGACCGGTATGGCGTTCCGCGTTCCGACTCCGAACGTATCCGTTGTTGACCTGACCGTTCGTCTGGAAAAAGCAGCGTCCTACGAAGAAATCAAGAAAGCCATCAAAGCCGCTTCTGAAGGCGCAATGAAAGGCGTTCTGGGTTACACCGAAGACGACGTTGTTTCTACCGACTTCAACGGCGAAGTTTGCACTTCCGTGTTCGATGCTAAAGCAGGTATCGCACTGAACGACAACTTCGTGAAACTGGTTTCCTGGTACGACAACGAAACTGGCTACTCCAACAAAGTTCTGGACCTGATTGCTCACATCTCCAAATAAGTTGAGATGAAAAAGTAATCTGTAAGAGCGACTTCGGTCGCTCTTTTTTTTGTCTGCAGAGATAGGATTGCACAATGATAAATAAAATTTTTGCTCTCCCGGTGAATGAAACCATTTCTCCCGTGATCTCCCGTCGCCAGCTGGACGACCTGGAGCTGATTGTCATCGACCATCCGCAGGTGAAAGCCTCTGTGGCGCTGCAGGGAGCGCACCTGCTCTCCTGGAAACCCGCCGGTGAAGAAGAAGTCTTGTGGCTGAGCAACAACACCCCATTTAAACAGGGCGTCGCCCTGCGCGGCGGCGTGCCGATTTGCTGGCCCTGGTTTGGCCCTTCCGCGCAGCAGGGTCTGCCGTCGCACGGCTTTGCCCGCAATCTGCCATGGACCCTGGAAGGTCATGACGAAGACGACAGCGGCGTCATGTTGACCTTTGCGCTCCAGCACAGCGCCGAAACCATGAAGCTCTGGCCGCACGAATTCACCCTCTATGCCCGCTTCAAGCTGGGCAAAACCTGCGAAATCGAGCTGGAAGCCCACGGTGAATTCGAGACCACCTCTGCCCTGCATACCTACTTCAACGTCGGCGATATCGCAGCGGTGAAAGTGAGTGGTCTTGGCGAGCGCTATATCGATAAAGTGAAGAATGCCGAAGAAGGCGTCCTGAGCAACGGCGTGCAGACCTTCCCGGACCGCACCGACCGCGTCTACCTTAACGCTGACAGCTGCAGCGTGATCCATGACGATGCGCTTAACCGCACTATCGACGTCGTGCATCATCATCAGCACAACGTGGTGGCCTGGAACCCGGGCCCGGCGTTGTCCGTCAGCATGGGCGACATGCCGGACGATGGTTACAAAACCTTCGTTTGCGTCGAAACCTGTTGCGTGACCCAGCCGCAGAAAGCCAGCGAAGAGACCCCCTCTCGCCTGGCGCAGACCATCAGCCTGAAAAAACGCTAACAGCAAAAAGCCCCGTTCCCGACGGGGCTTTTTTCTCCGCTGGCTGAGGTGCTGATTAAACCATATCCAGCCGGGTTTTTCGCTGCGGTGGTGGATAGAGGCGATCCAGCTGCGCGAGCTCTTCCGCACTGAGGACGATATCGAGCGCGGCAGCATTCTGCACCACATGCTCAATACTGGCCGCTTTCGGGATCGCCAGCACTCCCGGATGACGAATCACCCAGGCGAGCAGCAGCTGCGCGACTGTCACCCCCCGCGCGTTAGCCATATTAATGATATCGGTATGCTGAAAAAGTCCATCGCGTAAGCGCCCCGCCTGCGCCAGCGGGCAGTAGGCCATCACCGGCAGAGTGTGCTGCTGGCACCAGGGCAGGAGATCGTATTCAATGCCCCGCGATGCGAGATGATAGAGCACCTGGTTGGTCGCGCAGCGTTCGCCACCCGCCGTCCGCCACAGCGCCTGCATATCGTCGGTGTCCAGATTAGAGACGCCCCAGCGGCGGATCTTGCCCTCGGCCACCAGCCTCTCCATCGCCTCGACCGTCTCCTGCAGTGGGATATCCCCGCGCCAGTGCAGGAGATACATATCGAGATAGTCGGTCTGCAGCCGGCGCAGGCTGTTTTCACAGGCGCGGCGCATCGCCGTTCCGCCGGCGTGCCAGGGATAGACTTTGGACACCAGCACCACGCGATCGCGCAGGCCGCGGATCGCCTGCCCGACGACCTCTTCCGCCCCACCGTCGGCATACATTTCCGCCGTATCGATCACCGTCAGTCCGTGGTCGATGCCCGCGCGCAGTGCAGCCACTTCCTGCTGACGCTGCGCCGCATTTTCGCCCATATACCAGGTGCCCAGCCCGATGGCCGGAACCGCCGCCTGCTCGCCAAAGCGTACTGTTTTTTTCACCGTCTCCTCCTCTTTAGCTTTCTGCACCACCATAAAGCAAAACAGGGCGTGAAGCCCTGTTTTGATGCATAAAGCGCACTGTAATGATGCACAATCAGAAGGTGTAGGTGATCCCGGTTGAGATCAGGCCGCTCCAGGATTTGTCCACCATCGGGCTGTCGGTAATTTCATCCGACAGACGGGTATAGCGTGCAATGCCGTATACGCTCCAGTCGCCGAGGAAGCGATAGTTAGCCGACAACTCCAGATACGGGTTCCAGCTGCTGTCCGGATCGTAGCTGCGCATGCCGCTGCGACGGGACTCATGCTGCGAGACACCATAGTAGTATTCGTTCTGATTGTCGCTGTTCCACTCCACGCCAATGCCCGGCGTCAGCGTCAGGTTACCATTGGTGTAGCGGTACAGCCAGGCGAGATCCCAGTTGATACCATTACTGTTATCCAGCGTATCGCCTGCAATCGTCGTGCGCAGGAAACCATAGGGCGTGTTGTGGACATAAGACAGACCGGCCATCACGGTCGATTTACGTTTATCCAGTTGACGCATTTGCGCGCTGTCGCTGTCGCCCGGCTTGAAGTACATCGGCGACCAGTAGGCCGTTATTGACAGCTTATCGTTGGTGTCGTTCCACAGGTAGTAGCCCCCGCCCAGACCGTGGAACCAGAAGTTATCGCTCTCATAACTAATGACCGGCACCGGGTAGACATCCGCATCATATTGCTTATACGGATGCTCGACGATGCCTACGCCAGGCCCAAGAGTGAACTTCCCGTCGGCATGCGCCGCGCTGGCGGACGTCGCAATCAGCACGCCGAGTGCCAGAAGTTTGATTTTAGTCACAATCCATATTCCCGTTGTCAAATTATCAGCCCGTGCAGTTTACCGTCGTAGGCCTCATGCCTCAAATTCTTTACCCGACATGACACAAATCGTTCACTTTCCCACCCTTCTCTTACCATGAGGTGACAGCCCGGTGACAGCTTCGCGTCCTGGCGTGTCAAAAAGCGTCATTTTCAGGATGAGTTATTGATATGTCATTGAAATTGATTTTCTGCGGCATGCAAGATTTCTAAATGCATCTACGCTTAAATTTAGAAGGTGTAATTGCAGGGCACATTCACGCTACTCCACCCGCAACCTGGCATAAGGGTTGCTGGATATCTGGAGAGCGACGTTCAGCTTATGTCTTCCGGGGGCCCCCACTACTCATATGAACGGCTCTCAACCTGTGCTAAAAAACGAAAGGACGGCATGCCATGAATATATTCGATCACTATCGCCAGCGCTATGAAGCTGCCAAGGACGAAGAGTTCACACTGCAGGAGTTTCTTACCATCTGCCGGCAAGATCGCAGTGCCTATGCCAATGCGGCAGAACGTCTGTTGATGGCCATTGGTGAACCCGTCATGGTTGATACGGCTCTCGAGCCGCGGCTATCCCGTCTCTTTTCAAACCGGGTCATCGCACGCTATCCGGCCTTTGAAGAGTTTTACGGTATGGAAGACGCCATTGAGCAGATCGTTTCCTATCTCAAGCATGCCGCCCAGGGGCTGGAAGAGAAGAAACAGATCCTCTATCTGCTGGGGCCGGTGGGCGGTGGTAAATCGTCGCTGGCTGAACGGCTGAAAGCGTTGATGCAGCGCGTGCCCATCTATGTGCTGAGCGCCAACGGCGAGCGTAGCCCGGTCAACGATCACCCGCTGTGCCTGTTTAATCCGCAGGAGGATGCCCAGATCCTTCAGAAAGAGTATGGCGTGCCCACCCGCTACCTCGGCACCATCATGTCGCCGTGGGCGGCCAAGCGCCTGCACGAGTTTGGCGGCGATATTACTAAATTCCGCGTGGTCAAAGTCTGGCCATCGATTCTTGAGCAGGTCGCCATCGCCAAAACCGAACCCGGTGATGAAAACAACCAGGATATTTCGGCGCTGGTGGGTAAAGTGGATATCCGTAAACTGGAACACTATGCGCAAAACGACCCGGACGCTTATGGCTACTCCGGTGCGTTGTGCCGTGCCAACCAGGGGATTATGGAATTCGTCGAGATGTTTAAAGCGCCGATTAAGGTGCTACATCCGCTGCTAACCGCCACCCAGGAAGGGAACTACAACGGGACCGAAGGGATCTCTGCCCTGCCGTTTAACGGGATAATCCTCGCCCACTCCAACGAATCGGAATGGGTGACCTTCCGTAATAACAAGAACAATGAGGCCTTCCTCGACCGCGTCTATATCGTCAAGGTGCCTTATTGCCTGCGTATCTCCGAAGAGATCCGCATCTATGAAAAATTGCTCAACAGCAGCGAGCTGACCCACGCGCCGTGCGCCCCGGGCACCCTGGAAACGTTGGCGCGCTTCTCGATTCTGTCGCGCCTGAAAGAGCCGGAAAACTCAAGCATCTACTCGAAAATGCGGGTCTATGATGGCGAAAGCCTGAAAGATACCGACCCGAAAGCGAAATCCTATCAGGAGTATCGCGATTACGCCGGGGTGGATGAAGGGATGAACGGGCTCTCCACCCGCTTTGCCTTTAAGATCCTGTCACGGGTGTTTAACTTCGACCATGTCGAGGTGGCCGCCAACCCGGTGCATCTGTTCTATGTCCTGGAGCAGCAGATTGAGCGCGAACAGTTCCCACAGGAGAACGCCGAGCGCTACCTGGAATTCCTCAAAGGCTATCTGATCCCGAAATACGCCGAGTTTATCGGCAAAGAGATCCAGACCGCTTATCTGGAATCCTACTCCGAGTACGGGCAGAACATTTTCGATCGCTATGTCACCTACGCCGACTTCTGGATCCAGGATCAGGAGTATCGCGATCCGGACACCGGTCAGCTGTTTGACCGTGAGTCGTTGAATGCTGAGCTGGAGAAAATTGAGAAGCCGGCCGGGATCAGCAACCCGAAAGACTTCCGTAACGAAATCGTCAACTTTGTGCTGCGCGCCAGAGCCAACAACAGCGGACGTAATCCGAACTGGACCAGCTACGAGAAACTGCGCACGGTTATCGAGAAGAAAATGTTCTCTAATACCGAGGAGCTGTTGCCGGTCATTTCGTTTAATGCCAAAACATCAACCGATGAGCAGAAAAAACACGACGACTTTGTCGACCGCATGATGGAAAAAGGCTACACCCGCAAACAGGTTCGCCTGCTCTGCGAGTGGTACCTGCGGGTTCGTAAATCGTCCTGATGCGTCAAGCCCGGCGGCACGCCGCCGGGTCAACTGCAGCTGAATGATGATAAGCAAAGTTGGCTAATGCAGTACAGGAGGGCATATGACCTGGTTCATAGACCGACGCCTGAACGGGAAAAACAAAAGCGCCGTCAATCGCCAGCGCTTTTTGCGCCGTTATAAGGCGCAGATTAAACAGTCGATTTCCGAGGCTATCAACAAGCGCTCGGTCACCGATATTGAGAGCGGAGAATCCGTCTCGATCCCGACGGACGATATCAACGAGCCGATGTTTCATCAGGGTCGCGGCGGCCTGCGCAACCGCGTCCACCCGGGCAACGATCATTTTGTGCAAAACGACCGGATTGAGCGCCCGCAGGGCGGTGGCGGCGGCGGTGGCGGCGGTCAGGGGCAAGCCAGCGCCGACGGCGAAGGGAAGGATGAGTTTGTCTTCCAGATTTCGAAAGATGAGTACCTGGATCTGTTATTTGAAGATCTCGCCCTGCCGAACCTGAAGAAGAATCAGCACCGGCAGTTGAACGAGTTTAAAACCCATCGCGCGGGCTTTACCTCGAATGGGGTGCCAGCCAACATCAGCGTGGTGCGTTCGCTGCAGAACTCGCTGGCCCGGCGTACGGCGATGACCGCTGGCAAGCGCCGTGAACTGCGCGCCCTGGAGGAGGATCTGGAGACCATCAGCCGCAGCGAACCGGTGCAGCTGCTGGAGGAGGAACGCCTGCGCAAAGAGATTGCTGAGCTGCGCGCCAAAATTGAACGGGTGCCGTTTATCGACACCTTTGACTTGCGCTACAAAAATTATGAAAAACGGCCGGAGCCCTCCAGCCAGGCAGTGATGTTCTGCCTGATGGACGTCTCAGGCTCGATGGACCAGGCCACCAAAGACATGGCCAAGCGCTTTTATATCCTGCTGTATCTGTTCCTCAGCCGGACCTATAAAAACGTCGATGTGGTCTATATCCGCCACCATACCCAGGCAAAAGAGGTGGATGAACACGAATTTTTCTATTCTCAGGAAACCGGCGGCACCATCGTCTCCAGCGCCCTGAAGCTGATGGATGAAGTGGTGCAGGCCCGTTATGACCCGGCGCAGTGGAACATCTACGCCGCCCAGGCGTCGGATGGCGACAACTGGGCCGATGACTCCCCGCTGTGCCACGAACTGCTGGCGAAGAAAATCCTGCCGGTGGTGCGTTATTACAGCTACATCGAAATTACCCGCCGGGCGCATCAAACCCTGTGGCGCGAGTATGAACATCTGCAGGCGACCTTTGATAATTTCGCCATGCAGCATATCCGCGACCAGGAAGATATCTACCCGGTATTCCGCGAACTGTTTCACAAGCAGTCATCTAAAAGTGAAGCTTAATTAAATACTCAGCCAGTGAGTCGAGTGACTTGCTGGCTGTTTTCCTCAGACACAAGGCCCGATGGCACATCCATACATCATGTAAAATGGAAACAACGGGGCCATGGCGACGGCGCCAAGCGAGCTAATCGTTTTGGTCTTATCATTGATTGATACCACAACGGGGTGCGCTAACTGGTAGGCGGCGGCCAGATCTGACGCGTCCGATGCAGTCCAAAATCCTGTCGCTTTAAACAACACCCCGAGGCGATCGTTATCAATTTGCACCGCATGATACTGATTCACCAGCTCGCTATGCTGCCCGGCATCCAGTTTGCGCTGATCCATCACCACCAGATATTCCGCCGTCACCTCATGTTGTTCCACGACAAAGTTAACCCGCACGCCGGAAGCCTGTTGATGAAAGCGTTCATAAAAGGTCTTATAACGCTGATATTCCTGAGGCACACCGTCACGGACAAAGCGGTAACTGTATTTCGCTGAGCTGGCGACAATACCGGACTCTGTGGGTTTCATCGCCACAATGGTATCCCGAGGCGGCAAGTTTGGCGTGCTGGTACATCCTGCGAGTATCGCTACCACCACCAGCGATAAGACATATTTCATCATTTTCAGCCGTTCCTGTTTGCGATTTTCTCTATGACATCTGGCGTTTTTTTAACACTCCAGGTACAAATCCCTAACCCTGTGTATCATAACTGCCTAATCTGCTTCAAACATTCGCGCGATCGTCAGCGTTGAACTGTTTCTACTCTCAGGAGCCTGCTATGACCCCTTTTTATCAATTGACGGCTACCCGCCTGCGCGGCCAGCCCCTCTCAATGTCTGACTATGCTGGCAAGGTGGTTCTGGTGGTGAATACGGCCAGCCATTGTGGCTTCACACCGCAATACGCTGGCCTGGAAGCGCTCTACAAAAAGTACGCGGCTCAGGGGCTGGTAGTGCTTGGTTTCCCGTGCAACCAGTTTGGTAAGCAGGAACCCGGCGGTGCGGATGAAATCGAGCAGACCTGTCACGTTAACTACGGCGTGAGCTTCCCGATGTTTGAGAAAGTGGACGTCAACGGCCCCGCCGCACACCCGCTGTTTCGTTATCTGAAACAAGCGTTGCCCGGCGTGCTCGGCGGACGGATCAAGTGGAATTTCACCAAGTTCCTCATCGCTCGCGACGGCACACCCCTCGCGCGTTTTGCGCCGTTGACGACGCCGGAGAAAATGGAGGCCTCCATTGTCGCGGCCCTCACGCGCTGAGTGTTCCCGTCATGCCACGTTCACCCAGCGGCGGCTGGCTGCCCATACAAGGTAGACGTCGCTCTCACGCGGCCAGCAACCGTCTGTTGCTGGCCGATCTTACACCTGCCCGGTCATCAGCCTACAGTGGCGACACGGCCTCAACTTCATGCTGAAACACGTAGGGGTCGGAGAGGAGTTCGAATGCGTCGTCGTCCGGATAAGTGACCGCGACGTGATAGTCTTCGCCTGCGAAGGCTTTGACCGCCGCAAGATCCTGCCAGTAGGTGGCGAGAAAAAAATGCGCCCATTCGCCCTGGTTTTCCTGGCGCACCAGCGCGCCTCTGTTACCGGGGATACCCCGGGCGTGATCCACGCCGGTCTGCTCAAGGTGGCGGGCAAACCCCTCGGCATGTTGCAATGGCACACAGCCGTGCCAGGTCCTGACAATCATTTGCGTTCTCCTGTGGTGATAAACGTCTCACCTTAACATCAGAAACCACCTGCAGGGGAGCGGCACGATACCGCGCACGGTTCTGAATGGGGGAGCGCCTTACCCTCAGCTCCCCACAGCGAGCTCAGGCAGTCGCGCCTCAATCAAGGCGATCACGCTTCTGACCCGCGGCGGAATAAAACGGGCATCGGGATAGACGGCATACAGGAAACGGTCCGGTAATCGCCAGTCAGCCAGGATCGGCACCAGCCTTCCAGCCCTGAGGGCCCTGGCCGCCAGCGGTCGCTGCATCCCTCCGATGCCGATACCGGATTCCAGCGCCTGCAACAGCGCATCGCTGGTGTTGGCCCGAAAAACGGTCTTAACCTGCACGTCTCTCGTCTCGTCTGCGGAAATTATCCGCAGCGGAGCATCAAGCGGGATGCCGCTAAACCGAACGTGTGGATACTCCGCCAGGTCGTCCACGGACTGGACGGCGTAATGACCTGGTGCCGCAAAGAGCGCCGTTTCAATCCGCGCCAGAACCCGCGCAGCATGGGATGGCGGCGGCTCATGGCCGAGACGCAGCGCCACATCCACCCCTTCGGTAACCAGATCGGCGATCCGATCGTCGAGCGACAGCATCAGGTGCAGTTCAGGATACTGTTTCTGCAGCGCCAGCAGATGCGGCAGCAGAAGACTGCCGAGACCGCTTGGCAGCTGGACATGCACTCGTCCCTGAAACTGAGGCTCCGCCGGGTTGAGCCGCCTTTCCGCCTCCTGCATGGCGTTCAGCACCCGCTGCATATCACGCCGGTAATGCCCCCCCTGCTCGGTAAGCATCATGGCCCGCGTCGTACGATGGAGTAACACCACGCCAAGCTCCTGTTCGAGCGCGGCGATCTGCTGACTGACGGCAGATTGCTTCATCCCGAGCTGCCGGGCGGCTGCGGAAAATGAGCCGGCTTCGGCAACGCGCAGAAAGGTGGCGATGGCGGTGAGCTTATTATTCATTTCATGATTCTGCTGATAAGTGTCATCCGTTTCATGGGATAGGTGGCAAAAAAATAATCTAGCACACTGTGTCGGTCACCTTCCCAGGAGAAACACCATGAACAAGACATCCTCTCAGGTCGCACTGGTCGCTGGCAGCAGCGGCATCGTTGGCCGCCAGCTGGTCAACACCCTGTTACATCGTGGATGGGAGGTTATCGGCCTCAGCCACCGCGCCCTGTCGCAACCGGGGGCGATCCCGATGATTCACGTCGATTTACGCGATGCCCGGCACAGTGCGCAAGCGCTCCAGCCGCTGTCCACCGTGACCCACATTTTTTACAGTGCCTGGATGAATGCCGGAAACTGGAGCGAGATGGTGGAGCCGAACGTTAGCATGCTGCGTAATCTGGTCAGCCACGTCGAACAAAACGCCCCGCTGCAGGCGGTCAGCCTGATGCAGGGGTATAAAGTGTATGGCGCCCATCTTGGCCCCTTTAAAACCCCGGCGCGGGAAAGCGACCCCGGCGTACCCGGGGCTGAATTTAACGCCGCTCAACTTGCGTGGCTCCGCCACTTTCAACAAGGCAAAACCTGGCACTGGAGCGCTATCAGGCCCGGCATGGTGGGCAGCCCGGTGCCGGGTAATGCCATGAATCTTGCGTTGAGCATCGCGCTGTATGCGTCACTGTGCAAAGCCCTGGGTTTACCGCTGCGCTTTCCCGGCACGTTAACCACCTGGCACAGCATTGTCGATCATACTGACGCCGACCTGCTGGCGGAGGCCACGCTGTGGGCCGCCACCTCACCGGCGGGGGAAAACGAGGCCTTCAACGTCAATAATGGTGATATCTGGCGCTGGTGCGAGCTGTGGCCGCGCATCGCGCAGTGGTTTGAACTGGAATGCGCCCCGCCCGTCAGGCTCTCATTTCATCAGCTATTCAATGACTACCGTGCCGTCTGGCGCGAGCTGGCCGGAGAGCGGCTGGTGGAAGCGGACATTCTGCGTCTGAGCGACGGTCAGTTTGCCGATTTCGTGTTCGGCTGGCAGTACGATATGTTTGGCGATGGCAGTAAACTGCGCCGGGCTGGCTTCCAGCGGATGCAGGCCACAGACGAGATGTTTTTCAGCCTGTTTTCGCAGCTGAGAACGGCGCGGGTGATCCCCTGAGCGTTAGCGTCAGGGCAACGCCAGCCGGTCTTGATGGTCCGCAAAGAGGGTGATGAGATGGTCGGCGATAACCCGCACGCGTCTGGACCCGGCCAGGTCGGAATGCATCACTAACCATAACGTCTGATCCGCGCCGATCTCCGGCAACAGGCACTGCAGCCCGTTGGCCCGCGCCATAAAGTGCGGCAGGACGCCCAGCCCAAGCCCCGCTGATACCGCGGAAACCTGGGCCACGAGCGTATTGGCTTCGACTTTACACGGTCGCCCTCGTAGGGTGCGCGTGATCCATTGGGCGGCCGGCAGGTGCTGGTGAGTCTCCGGCCACCCCACAAAGTCCGCCTCGCTCAGCGACAGGCCGTCCGCGCCGGCCAGATAGCTGGCGGCGCCATAGACGCCAAACCCCACCGTCCCCAGCCGCTTTAAGGTCAAATGCCCGGCGTCAGGCTTGACCATGCGGATCGCCAGATCGGCATCCCGACGGTGCAGGTTCACCGGCTGCACGCCGCTCAGCACCTCCACCCGCAGGTCAGGATAGTGGTCCAGGAGCCCTTTCAGGGAGGGCAGAATAAAATGCGTGGCCAGGTTGTCCGAGGTAGCCAGGCGGACAACCCCGGCGACATGCCCCTGCAGTTGCGCCGCCTCGCCGAACGCCAGGCCTGCGTATTCCAGCGCCTCCGCCCGCGCGAGCAGGGCTTCGCCATCGTCGGTCAGGCGATAGCCGCTCTGATGGCGGCTGAAAAGCGGGACTTTCAGCGACTGTTCCAGCCGATCCAGCCTGCGGGACACCGTGGCAATCCCCATGTTCATCTTGTCGGCGGCGCCGCTTAGCGTTCCCGCCCGGGCGATGGCGAGGAAGATGCGCGCATCATCCCAGTTAAACTCTGCTGTCATCTACTTTCCAATTATGGAAAACGGTTCTCCGTTTTCTGCTCTTTTTTATCGTTTTCGCAGGGATGATACTGCACGCCACTCGCGGAGACAAACTGGCCATCCGATCGCCGGTTCTCTCCTCACCTGAACGTCCGTGCACCATGCGCGGCTTCCCCCCTCTTAGGATACGCCTGACATGAAAGAGATTGCTTTACCCCTTAACCCAACCCCGGCGCGCGTCTGGATAGCCGTCATTGCGCTCGGGATCTGCGCCTTTTCGATCGTCACCAGCGAACTGGCGCCGGTGGGCATGCTCAGCGCCCTGGCGGCGGATTTTCACCAGACGGAATCCGGTATGGGGCTTGCCGTCACCGCCTACGGCTGGGTGGGCGCCCTGGCGGCCCTGCTTTCCGGCGCGATGCCGGCGCGTATTTCACGCAAGGCGCTGCTGGTCGGGCTGATGCTGACCCTGGCGCTTTCCTGCCTCGCCGCGACCCGGTCTTATTCCATGTTCGCCCTGATGAGCGCCCGCATGATTGGCGCCCTGGCGCATGGCGCCTTCTGGGCCTTAATTGGCATCGTCGCCGCGCAGCTGGTCCCGCCACACCGGCTGGGGCTGGCTACGGCAATCATTTTTGGCGGCGTGTCGGCGGCAAGCGTAGTGGGGGTACCGCTGGCGAGCTTTATCGCCACCCTGGCGGGCTGGCGACACGCGTTTTTGGCGGTGGCCCTGCTGTCACTGGCCGCAGCGGCAGTGCTATGCTCGACGCTGCCCGCGCTGGCCGCGTCCACCCCCGTCAGGCTGGGTGTTTATCGCGATATCTTCCGTAATCCGCTGCTCTGCGGCCTGTATGGCGCCACGGCCTGCATCATTACCGCTCACTTTGCCGCCTTCACCTACGTTGAACCGCTGCTGATAACACTGCAGGGAGTACCGGCGACCGCTCTCTCCGGTCTGCTGCTGTTGTCAGGGGTTTCCGGGCTGGTGGGTAACGTTATCGCGGGTAAGCTTATCGACCGTCATCTGAAGGGGCTGATTTTTGCTTCACTGCTGCTGAGCGGGGGCGCGCTGGCGCTCCTCGGCACCGGACGGCTTGCGCTCCTGCCTTTCTGTTTTAGCGGGCTGCTGTTAGCCCTGTGGGGCGCCGGTATCGCGATCGTGTTTGTCGGCTTACAGACCTGGCTGCTGCGCAGCGCAGGCGCGGTCGCCCAGCCGGCGTCAGCCATTTACGTGGCTATTTTTAATGCCGCCATCGGCACCGGGGCGCTTGTCGGCGGCCAGCTGATCGCCACTGCGGGCTTGTCAGGCATGGTGTGGCTGGCGGCGGGGATCATGGCGTGCAGTACGCTGCTGATCGCCCTGCTGAAAACGCCCTCAGTCGGCTAAAGGCTGCCCTGCAAAACCACGTTTTCACGATCCAGGGTGAAGACCTGCCATGCGACCCGGGTCGCGCTCAGGGTAAAAATGGCCGTCGCCAGCGTATTTTCGTCATCCGGATCTTCCGCAGACAGCCGGTAAATCGGTAACAGCGGATCATGCTGGTCGGAGAGCATCGCTTTCGCTGTCACCCCATCCAGCGATGGGGTTGTCGCCAGCCACGCGTCCAGGCGCTGCTGGCGTGAGCCGGAGCTCCCGGTCACGATCTGTTCAATGGTCGCAAGCTGGGGATGGATCAGATGGTTGGCATGCCCAAAGGTGGCGGTCAGCTCGCGCACTGAGCTGCCGGAGCCGGTAGCTTCCACGCTAAACAGACGGCTATCGCCCATTTGACCCAGCGTGTGGTGAAACGCGCCCGCGCGCGGTGTCGCGGTCAGCAGGGTAATGGCCTCATCTAACGTGGTGGCATTCAGCGATGCGCGGGCCAGTATCTGGCGCGGCATCCCCTCGGGGCGATGCACGGCACGAATATTGTTGACCGTATTGACTATCCCCTTCTCATTCACCGCGAAGGTGTGCCCGCACAGGGAGCCGGGGTAGGCGAAGCTGGTGAAGGCGAGGCCCACATCCGGTGTCACGTGGACGATGGCGCAGTCACCGCGCAGCTGCGGGAAACCGTCTTCGTTGTGCGCAATAATTAACTCGCCCTCAGCGCTTATCCCCGCCAGGGTAGTGCAGCCATCCGACGTCGAACGCACCAGATCGCCGCGACAGTTCCAGGCAAACACCTCATCCACCGGCGCCTGCAGCCCCTCCGCCATGCCCTCCAGCTCCTGCCAGATCTGCGGCCACTGAGCCTGGACGGCTGCGCGCATGCGCTGGGTTTGCTCCGCCGTTTTCAGGGCGGTTACGGTTTGCCACAGCGCTGTTTGCCTGATTTTAGTATGCCAGGCCTCACGACCAAACGCGCCAAGCTGCTGACCGACCGCATAGGCGGAACCACGGATTGCGATTTTTTTCATATTGTTATCATTCACTTATGTTCAGGATACGTGTTGCAAAAACTCTTGCAGACGCGGATTGCTGCTGGCAGTGAGCAGCACCTCAGGTGAACCATCTTCGGCAATGGTGCCGCCATCAATAAAGATCAACCGGGAAGCCACCTCTCTGGCAAAGCCAATCTCATGGGTCACAATCACCATCGTCATGCCCTCTTCGGCCAGCGAGCGCATGACCTTTAACACCTCATGCCGCAGTTCGGGATCGAGAGCGGATGTTGGCTCATCAAATAACATCATTTTGGGTTTTACCGCCAGGGCACGAGCTATCGCCACGCGTTGCTGCTGCCCCCCCGAGAGCTCTGCCGGATAGTGGTTGGCGCGTTCACGCAGACCCACGCGGTCCAGCAACGCCAGCGCCTGCTCCCGCGCCGCGGCCTTACTCTGCTTACGCACGCGAACCGGACCGAACATGACATTCTCAAGGGCGGTCAGATGCGGGAACAAATGAAACTGTTGAAACACCATACCGGCTTCGCGGCGAATATCACACTCATTCGCGTGCGGATCCGTAATATGCATGCCCGCCACCAGCAGCGTTCCCGAAGAGATCTCCTCCAGCTTGTTAATGCAGCGCAACAGGGTCGATTTTCCCGAGCCGGACGGGCCAATGATCACCACCACCTCGCCCGCTTCAATCTTTAAATTGATATCGTGCAGCACCTGAGTGGCGCCGAAGTTTTTCGCCACCGCGCTAAATTCAACCATGCTCATAAAATATGGATCCTTTTCTCAAGTTGTTTCAGCAGGAAGCTCAGGCACAATGTCAAAAACAGATAAATCATCGCCACCGCCGTCCACACCTCCAGCGCCCGAAAGTTACCGGCAATAATCTCTTGTCCCTGGCGGGTTAATTCTGCCACGCCAATCACAATAAAGAGCGAGGTATCTTTTATACTGATAATCCACTGATTGCCTAATGCCGGGATCATTCGCCGAAAAGCCAGCGGCATAATGACATGTAATAGGGTGCTGCGTGGCGATAACCCCATCGCCAGGCTGGCTTCTTTAAAACCTTTATTGATCGACAGAATCGCGCCCCGGGTGATCTCCGCTATATAAGCGCCGGAGTTAATCACAATGGTAATAATTGCGGCAGGAACCGGGTCAATACGCACTGGCAACACCATCGGCAGGGCGAAGTAGATAAACATCACCTGCACCATGATCGGCGTTCCACGGATTAATTCCACAAACACCAGCGATACCGTTTTTGATATTGTTCCGCCTAATGCGCGGCAGGTTCCCGCCAGCAAGCCAATGATTAACCCACCTAACAAACCGGACAAAGAGATAATCAGCGTCAGCTGCAAGCCCTGCATCAGCAGCGGTAAAGCATCCCAAATATAGCGACTGTCAAAATTCATCATTCTACCCGTCAAGAAGAAATGAGGTCGGATCGCTCCGACCTGGCAGGGTTATTTCGGCTGTTTAGCAAACCACTTAACGTAAATCTTGTCGTAGGTGCCATCGGCACGCAGGGCCTGCAGAGCCTGGTTCACTTTTGGCGTCAGGCTGCTGTTTTTCTGCATCGCAAAGCCATATTGCTGTGGCAGAATGCTGTCCGTCTCACCGGTGGATTTGACCTTGCCATTACCCGCCGTCTTCACATAGTAAAGGACATTTGGCGAATCGTGAACGACGGCATCGAGATTGCCGGCCTGCAGATCAAGGTAGGCGTTATCGATATTCGGAAACTCGATATAATTCGCTTTATATTTGCTTTTCATAAAGCTGGCCGCCGCCGTCCCCTGCTTAAGGCCAACTTTTTTCCCGGTCAAATCACTGAATTTGGCAATGGAATTATCAGTACTTTTCACGGCTATTAACAGGTCGGCATTATAATACCCATCACTGAAATCCACGACCTGTTTACGCGCATCGGTAATGGTTATGCCGGCCATCGCCACGTCCAGATTACGCGACTGCAGCCCGGGGATGAGGCCGCCGAAATCCATCGGCCTTAATTCGTAGCTGATATGCATTTTCTTTGCGATAGCGTCCCACAAATCGATATCAAAGCCGACATATTTATCACCTTGTTTAAATTCAAAAGGGACAAAAGCGGTATCCACGCCCACTGTTATTTTGTCCTGGGCTGCTGTCACAAAACTGGCAGAACAAATAACCAAAGCCAGCGTCAGTTTTAATTTATTAAATAGTCCAGTCATAATTACCCTCAGCGTCAATGAAATGGCATGCAATGAATATCAGCCTGCGATATATATCGCCGGAAGAACCAATAACAACACTTTATATGCAGGGCGCATTATTATGCGCCCGAATGAAAAGGCTAACTTATTCAGAAAATAGAGAGTCGGTGGTATCCGGTACGGGCGTCTGGGCGCTGTTCATCACCATGGAGAGAAAACTGTAATAACCGTTTATCCCAATCAGATCCACCACGCCCTTCTCACCCCATAAATCAACGGCTTGTTGCCAGGTGCTATCACTCACCTTTTGCTGCTGATGCAGTTGCTGACAGAAGTCATAGATCACCTGCTCATCGGGCCGGAGATCGTCTGGCGGGCGCCGTTGCTTAATCGCCCGCACCGCCGCGGCAGAGATGCCCTTCTCACGTGCTATTGGCGCATGGATCGCCCACTCTACCGGCTGTGACCAGTGCCGTGCTGTCAGCAAAATCGCCAGTTCAGAAAGACGCTGACCCAGCGCG
Organism: Klebsiella sp. HMSC25G12; assembly: GCF_001807705.1. Lineage (NCBI taxonomy): Bacteria > Pseudomonadati > Pseudomonadota > Gammaproteobacteria > Enterobacterales > Enterobacteriaceae > Klebsiella > Klebsiella sp. HMSC25G12. Next base: position 24,919 of record NZ_KV789922.1, read on the forward strand.
CTGCGATAACGTAAATACTCCCCCATACGCTGGGCATGCGCCATCAGCTCGGGACTACGTAACAGCGGCTCAAAAGGCGGCAGTAAGGCGCCGCGCGGCCCATTGATGATCTCTTCCGCTAACTGACGTTGCTGCTCGTCCCATTCCTGTTCCGCCAGGGGCGGTAAACGATTGATCATAATTTTCCCGTCTCTTCGCGGATCACGCTGTTCAGCGTATCGACCACAAAGTCGATCTGCGCCGGGGTGATGATAAACGGCGGCGCGATCAGGATGTGATCGCCATACTGACCATCGATCGTGCCGCCCATGGGGTAGACCATCAACCCACGCGCCATACAATTTGCTTTGATCGCAGCATGCAGCTTCAGGGCAGGATCGAACGGGGTTTTGTTGTCTTTATCGCGCACCAGCTCGACGCCGGCAAACAGGCCGCGTCCGCGCGTATCGCCGACATGCGGTAACTCACCCAACACCTCGCGCAGGGCCTGTTGCAGATAGGCGCCCTGCTGTTTGACGGCAGCCAGTAAATTATCGCGCGCAATCACCTGCTGCACCGCCAGCGCTGCCGACGCGGCGGTAGCATGACAAATGTAAGTGTGGCCATGCTGGAACAACCCGCTGCCCGCCTTCAGCGCGGAAACAATGGTCTCACTCGCCAGTACCGCCCCAATCGGCTGATAACCCCCGCCGAGTCCCTTGGCGATGGTTACTAAATCAGGCACCACGTCGTCTTGTTCAAACGCGTGCAGCGTCCCGGTACGCCCCATACCGCACATCACCTCATCGGCGATATACAGGATGCCGTATTTATCGCACAGGCGGCGCACCCCCTTCAGATAGCCCGGCGTCGGCGGCGTGGCCCCCGTCGTCGCCCCCACCACCGTTTCCGCACAGAAACCGATAATCGTTTCCGGGCCGGCCTCAAGGATGGCTTGCTCCAGCTCATTAAGCAGACGTTCGGTATACTGTTGCTGGGTCTCGTCAGCCCGGCGATCGCGGTACTCATTGCAGGCTGAGACGCGGATAACATCCATTAATAAGGGGGCAAACTGGCGACGGCGCCATTCGTTACCGCCCACCGCCAGCGCGCCCAGCGTATTGCCGTGATAGCTCTGTTTACGGGCGATAAATCGGGTGCGCGATGGCTGGCCGATCTCCACAAAGTACTGCCGCGCCATCTTCAGCGCCGTCTCTATTGCTTCGGATCCGCCCGAGACAAAGTAGGCATAGTTAAGCTCGCCGGGCGCCGTGCGGGTGAGATGTTCGGCCAGCTGTTCCACGACATCACTGGTAAAAAAACTGGTATGCGCATAGGCCAGCTGATCGATCTGGCGGTGCATCGCCGCCAGCACATCAGGGTGTGCGTGTCCGAGGCAGGAAACCGCCGCCCCGCCGCAGGCATCAAGATACGGCTTTCCCTGGGCATCAAAGATATAGGCCCCCTGGGCACGTGAGGCCACGATCGGCGTGCTACGCAGGCTGCGGTGAATGACATGACTCATACTGGGTTCTGCTCCTGAATCCGCTACATTAATTGAGCGTATCTTGCAGGATCCATTTGGATCACGTCAACGAAATAAAGATATAAATGCATCCATAATTCTTATACCAGATACATTTGAATCATTTATCAGGATTTACCGGGGATCACATAGACGCCAGAATCGATAAGATAGCGTTCGGCACTTTCAATTTTACTCACCGCCTCCCGGCCGTGGCGCACCACCAGCATCGCCAGTAAACACTCCGCCAGCCCCATGCCGGAGACCACGGAAGGGAAAAATGACGGACTGTCGATGGAAAACAGCAGCGTGCAGTCTGCCGCCTGCGCTAAGGGGGAAACCGGCGAGTCGGTAATGGCGAGGATCTTCGCCCCTGCCTGCCGGGCTGCCCGTAAAACATCCAGTGATTCGCGTGAATAGGGCGCAAAGCTGGTGAGTAAGACGCAATCCCGGTTGGTCAGTTCGCGGGTGAAAACTTCGATATTGCTGGCCAGGCCATCGATTAACGATACCTGCCGGTTGAACAGTCGATAGACATAAAACAGCGACCACGCGATTGGAAAGCTGGCGCGGAATCCGCAGATATAGACATTCTCCGCGCTATCGAGCAAGGTCACCGCCTGCTCCATCTCCTGCGCATTTTCGTTTTGCGTAAAGGTCAGATTCGCCTGATGCGCCTGAAAAACCTCTTTATACAGCTGCGTTTGCGTGCCGCGGGCCATCATTTTTTCCGCTTTTGATACGTACGTATCATTGCGCAGCCCCAGGTCGTCAATGAAATCGCTTTTCAGCTCGCTCCAGCCTCGGTAACCCAGCCGCTGCGCCAGACGCAGCAGCGTCGCCGGTTTTACCCCGGCTTCCGCCGCGAAGGCACGCATCGATAACACCACCAGTTGGCTGGCATTTTGCAGTGAGAACTCGGCGGCGCGTTGCAGCTCGGGCGACAACCCGCCGAATTCATTAATGATTTTTTCCCTGAGATTCATGGCAGCTACTTACTGGTTTTAAGTGAAAGCTATCTAATCATATTTGAGATCAAGACTCTATAGGTGGCTAACGACCCCGCGGGTCACATCCGTTCCCCCTTCTCATTGCTGGCGTGCTTTACTTCAAATATGGCGCAAGAGGAATGTCACTGGCGGGTGGGAAAAGGTATGCTCTTATCAGGGGGCGTTGCACATCAAAGCCCTGTTCACTGCTGGAAATTTCACCATGGCACGCAACCGCACTTTTTCTCTCAATCTCCGTTGGCGAGCGCTGCTCAAAGACGCAGGGATGGAGCCTGAACATCTCCTCCGCCAGGCCGGTTTGCCGGACGACACCTTTTCAGACATCAATCGCGGTCTGACTACCGATGAGTATCTGCGTTTCTGGCGCGTGCTGGAAAAAGAAAGCGACGATCAGGCCTTTCCTTTGCCCTTTGTAGAAAGGGTCTCTGCGGAAGTGTTTGATCCCCCGCTGTTCGCCGCCTTGTGTAGTACCCACATGATGCAGGCGGTCCAGCGGCTGGCCAAGTATAAACTGCTTATTGCCCCCATGGCGCTGGAGACGACGGTCGTGCAGAACGGCACGCTGACAGTGTCTCCGCGCTGGCTGGGAGCAACAGAAATCCCTGCCTCTCTGGAAGTGGCAGAGCTGGCATTTTTACTTCGTCTGAACCGACTGGCCACCCGCGAACCGGTTCAGGCCGTGAAAGTAACGCTCTCACAGCCCCTCACCCGCCAGCAGACCCACCACTTTTCAGCCTTCTTCGGCACGACCATACAGCGTGGAAAGCGGGCGACCATCAGCTTTGCCGCCGCTGATGCCCTGCGGCCCTTTTTGACGGTGAACGAGGGTATGTGGCAGGTCTTTGAGCCGGAGCTGCAGCGTCGTCTCAGCCAGCTTAGCGATCAGGCCTCAACGGCTGAACGTGTTCATGCAGTCCTGCTGGAGCTTCTGCCGGGCAACGACGCCTCTATCGACAATACGGCGCAACGTCTGGGAATGAGCAAACGCACCCTGCAGCGCAGGCTGGAGCAGGAGGGAGAGAATTATCGCGCCCTTGTTCACGCTTGTCGCGAAGCGCTGGCTCGCCACTATCTTCTCAATACCACGCTTTCCGGTTATGAGATCGCCTTTCTGCTCGGTTTTGAAGATCCGAATTCCTTCTATCGGGCTTTTATGGCGTGGACCGGCCAGACGCCAGAAACCCTCAGAGACATGATGCGCCTCAACTAAGCGCGCGTCATGGCGCGCTTTGCCAGTATTGTGGCGTACCGTGCCAGCGACACCGCGCCTGACAGCAGGCACACTCAGCGCAGTCTACTTGCCGAGGTGCTTATGTTTATTCAGGAAAAGAAAACCGCGCTGGTCACCGGCGCATCGTCAGGGATGGGGAAAGCCATTGCCCGTCGTCTTATCCAGGAGGGTTACCAGGTTTACGTTGCTGCCCGGCAGCTCGGGAAAATGGACGATCTGGCTTCGCTAGGGGCCCAATGCCTGCAGATGGATCTCTCACGACAGGACGATCGGTTGGCGGTCGTGAACACCATTCTGTCTCAGACCGGAGGGGTCGATGTACTGGTCAATAATGCCGGTTTTGGCCTGTATGGCCCGGTCGAAGAGATCGGTATCGATGAGGCTCGCTACCAGTTTGAGGTCAATCTCTTCGGCGCGGCGCATCTCACGCAACTACTGCTTCCCGCGATGCGCGCCCGCCGTCGCGGATATATTGTCAATATCTCTTCCATGGGCGGGAAGATGTATAGCGTCCTCGGCGCATGGTACCACGCCACCAAACATGCACTTGAGGGGTGGTCAGACTGCCTGCGGCTGGAAGTTGCCGACTTCGGCATCAAGGTGGTTATCATCGAACCTGGAGTGATTGAAACCGGCTTCGGCGATGCGGCCAGTGAAAGTATTGTCAAACGTTCGGCCACAGGACCGTATGGTCAGTTGGTAAGAGGGGTCGCCCTGTCGATCCAAAAAACGTACGGCCATGGCACCGGCAGCGACCCGCAGACGATCGCCGAGGTAGTCCTGGTCGCGGTGAAGGCCTCAAATCCACGCCCCCGTTATGCCGTCGGTAAGTATGCCAAATTGCTTATCCGGATGCGTGTCTGGCTGGGCGACCGTCTTTTCGATCGTATCATCCTCAGCCAGATGCGCTGAGGTCATGTTCTGCTCACCTTCGCCTCGCGCTGGAGGGGGATGACTCTCCCAGCCAGTCGATAAAAAACGCCATAAACGCCGACACCTGCGGCGGCTGCAGCTTTCGCTGGGGAAAGACAAACTGCAGCCCAACCTCCTTGCGGTCTAAGGGGCTGAATCCGGTGAAGCGCTCGGCAAACAGCACCTGAAGCCGTCCCTCCTCGACATCCCTCTTCACATCCCACCATGATTTACCGGCGATCCCCGCCCCGCTGAGCGCCCACTGCCGCAGCAGTGCCCCATCGTCGCAGACCATCGCCGGCGTCACCCGCACCACGCGCTCCTTTCCCGCCTCCTCGAAGCGCCATTCATTCATCACCACACCGTGCCGCTCCAGCGCCAGACAGCGGTGATGGTGCAACTCGTCGAGGGAGGCAGGCGTTCCGTGGGTAGCAAGATAAGCCTCCGAAGCCACCAGCACCCGGTGGTTGGGGCGGATATGGCGGATCGCCAAACTACTGTCTGGCAGGTTACCGACGCGAATGCTCATATCCAGCCGGTTGGCGACCAGATCCTCCACGCGCTCCCCTAAGAACACGGAAAACGTGACCTCCGGGTGACGGCGGGAAAAGTCGACGATGGCCGGGCTAAGATACTGTCGGCCAAAGTCGGAGGGGGCGGAAAGACGAATATTGCCGCTCAGCACCCCTTCCTTTTGCGTCAGCAACGATTCGGCGTGACGGGCCTCCTCCAGTACGCGCCGCGCGGCATGATAAAAATCTTCCCCCGCCCTGGTCAGGGTGATAGCGCGCGTGGAACGATGGAACAGACGGGTCTGGTAGCGCTCCTCCATCGCCTTCAGGCGGGCCGTCATGGTGGCCGGTGAGAGCGATAACCGTCTGCCGGCGGCGGAGAGTCCCCCCGCCTCGGCGACAGCCACCAGCAGCGCCATATCTTCCAGCTTGCCCATTTTTCGTATTTCCTGAAAAGTGAATCTGATTTTAGCCTAATTATCAAATTCAGATCCCGACTGTAAAGTGATTTTCATTCCACTCGCAAGGGACACCCGTATGAACAGCCTCTCACTTTTCGATCGTTACCGCATCGGCACGCTGACGTTGAAAAACCGCATCGTCATGGCTCCCATGACCCGGGCGCGCGCCCTGCAGCCCGGAAATATCCCCTCCGCGCTGATGGCGGAATATTACCGCCAGCGCGCCAGCGCCGGATTGATCGTCACGGAGGCGACGCAAATCTCTCCTGAGGGACAGGGATACTCCTGGACGCCTGGCCTGCATTCCGCTGAGCAGATTGCCGGCTGGCAACTGACGACCGGGGCCGTTCACCAGGCTGGCGGCGTTATTTTTTCTCAGCTCTGGCACGTGGGCCGGATGTCGCACGCTCGTTTTCATGCGGATGGGCACCCCGTGGCCCCGTCGGCGCTGGCGCCGGACGCCCAGGTCTGGGTGGTGGATGAGCAAGGCCGGGGCCAGATGGTGGACTGCCCACCGCCGCGGGCGCTCTCCCGATCGGATATTCAGCGTATTGTCGCCGATTACCGTCAGGCGGCGCGCAATGCGATAGCGGCGGGGTTTGACGGTGTGGAAGTGCACGGCGGCAATGGCTATCTGATCGACCAGTTCCTGCGGCGTACCGCCAACCAGCGTACTGATGAGTACGGCGGTAGCCTGAGCAACCGGATCCGTTTTGCCCAGGAGGTGCTGACCGCCATCGGCGACGTTATTGGCCGCGAGCGGACGGGCATCCGCCTTTCCCCCTACATTACCCAGCGCGGGATGAACGACCCGCAAGTGATCGACGCCATCCTTGCCCTGGCGGCCTGGTGCGAACAGCAAGGTATCGCCTTTATCCACCTGGCGGAGGCGGACTGGGACGATGCGCCAGCCGTTCCCCAGCACTTTCGTGACACGCTGCGCGCGACCTTCAGCGGCACCCTGATCGTGGCCGGCAATTACGATCAGCAAAAGGCGGAACGTATCCTCACCGCCGGTCTCGCCGATCTGGTGGCTTTCGGCCGCCCGTTTATTGCTAATCCTGACCTGCCGCAGCGGCTTCAGCACCGCTGGCCGCTGGCGACCGTCAGCGATCCCGCCACGCTGTTTGGCGGGACAGAGGTGGGCTATACCGACTATCCCTTCTATACGGAGCATAAAGAGTGAAAATGACCCGCAAAATGTTACCTGCCAGCCGTAGTTTCGCTGTTGTCTGTACGCAGGCCAGACGCGGCATCACGCTGCGGCGCTGCGCCACAGCGCTGCTGCTTGCCGGGATATCCGGCTCCGCGTTTTCAGCCCCGCAGGGTTTGCTGAAGCCAGCCCAGCTCATCGTTGACAACGGCCTTCCCCCTGCCACACGCGTCGCCAATGAATATGTCGCCAGGCAATACGCCACGTTCTGGAATACCGGTGATGAAGCGCTGGCCCGGGCGGCGCTGGCGGGGAATTTTATCGATAAAACGCCCCCGGAAGGGCGCCGACAAGGGCCGGAAGGCGCGATCCTCGCCTCCAGAGCGTTTCGTCAGGCGGTGCCGGATTTACGCTGTGATGTCGAACAAATGATTGTGGCCGGTGACCGGGTGGTCTCACACTTACATTTTCATGGCCACTTTACCGGGACCTTCGGCACCCGGAAGGGTAAGGGACAAAATATCGATTTTATCGCCACCGATATCTATCAGATCAGCGGCGGTAAAATTGCCGCCAACTGGCATATTGAAGATAACCTGACGCTGATGAAACAGCTGGGCGCGCAATAAGCTGCCCACCCGAGCGGTGAGTAAGCGATCGCCATAACCACGAGCCCCCCGGTATCCGCCGGGGCGGCTCGCCTGGCGACAGACTGTGCTTAGATTTGCGCCATTCCGCCGTCGACATAGATCTCTGCGGCGTTAATAAAGCTCGACTCGTCAGACGCTAAAAATACCACCGTCCTGCCAATCTCCTCCGGCTCGCCCAGCCGCCCGAGCGGTACGCTGGCGGCCAGGGCGTCGAACAAGCCCTGACGGTCCGCCTCCGCGACCAGTCCTCCCAGACCCGGGGTACGCACCGGCCCCGGGCTGACGACATTGATGCGGATCCCGCGATCGTTCACCTCCAGCGCCCAGGAACGCGCCAGGCTGCGTACCGCCGCTTTACTGGCGCTATAGATGCTGAAGTTCGCCGTCCCTTTGACCGCCGCCGTAGAGCCGGTCAAAATCACCGAGGCGCCGTCGGTGAGCAGCGGCAGCGCCTTCTGGACGGTGAACACCACCCCGCGCACGTTGGTGGCGAAAATCCGCTCGACGTGCGCCTCGGTGATGGCGCTGAGCGGCAGCATATCCCCGCCGCCAGCATTGGCGAACAGCACATCCAGGCGGCCGGACTCGTCGGCAATGGTCGCAAATACCGCGTCAAGGTCGCTTAACACGGCGGCGTCGGCGCGGATCCCGCGGGCGGCGGGCCCGATGAATCTTACCGCCGCATCCAGCTCCTCCTGTCGGCGGCCGGTGATATACACCTTCGCGCCCTGCTCCGCCAGCGCTTTCGCCGACGCCAGGCCAATCCCGGTGCTGCCGCCGGTCACTAACGCCACTTTATCCGCAAGTTTTTTGCTCATGGTGCATTTCCTTGGTTAGAGTATAAACAGGCCAGGCTCGCAAAAGCGCCCCGCCGGGTATGGAAAGCACTGTAATCGCCTCAAAGAGGCGGAAAAATGGCCTAATCTGAAAAACACTTTTCCCCTCCGTGGATAATGGACGCCCGCTAACCAGGATACTGCGAATAATGGACCGATTTTCAGCCCTCAAAGCCTTCACCCGCGTTGTCGAAGCCGGCAGCTTTACCCGCGCCGCGGACTCGCTGGATATGCCCAACGCCACGCTCAGCAAAACCATCAAGTAACTGGAAGCGCACCTGGGGGTTTCCCTCCTGCAGCGCACCACCCGGCGTATTACCGTGACGCCGGAAGGACGGGAGTACTATGAAAAAGCTCGCTGCCTGCTGGAAGACCTGGAAGAGATCGACGCCTCCTTCAATACCGCCCACAATAAGCCGAAGGGCCATCTACGGATCGCCATCGGTGGGTCGACCGCGTGCGATGTGCTGATCCCGCTGCTGGCGGACTTTATGACCGCCTGGCCGGATATCCGTATCGATTTGCAGGTGGCCGATAAACCCGCGGACCTCATCAGCGGCAATATTGACTGCGCCATCCGCGGCGGGCCGATGGATGACTCGACGCTGATCGCCCGTAAAATCGGCGAGGCGACGCTGGTCACCTGCGCCACCCCTGGCTATCTTCAGCGCTGCGGCACGCCCGCCTCGCCGGATGAACTCCATCATGGCCACCAGCTCATCAGCTATCTGTCGCCGGCCAGCGGCAGAGCGTTTCCGTTTCGCTTTACGCGTCACGGCGTCAGTACCGAGCTCAAGACAGAGCCCCATCTCGGCATCAATGAGAGCAACGCGCATATTGCCGCCGGCGAGGCGGGCTTAGGCATTGTGCAAACCTTTACCTATTCGCTAAAACCCGCGCTGGCAAGTGGCAAGCTGGTGGAGATCCTTAGCGCCTGGCGCCCGGCCCCCTATCCCTTTCACGTCGTCTATGCCCGGCACCGGCACGTGCCGCCCCGGCTCCGCGTCTTTATTGAATGGCTGGCGGCGGTTTTTCCGGCTGCGGTGCAGGGATAAAGCGCGTTATCTGACGCAGCGCCGAGGGTGGTCCACAATTGAACGCACTGACCGCTATTTTTCCTTTTTACGACCGTCCGAAAAACACCAATGATTAAATCTACGATTTGATGTTTCTACACAAAATATAAACGAAGATTTAAATTGATATGAATGGGTTGACAATAACATTGGCTATGGGTAGATTTCATGGGCCTAAGTTGTGGCCTTTCCTAATCTGACATAAGAGACTAATGGATACTGAATTTAGTAGCGGTCCGAATATGGCCTTAACGGTTATTCGGACAAGTAAACATAAAATCGATTGTGATCACTTCTTCGTTTTGGTGTGTCTCGCCGGAGCCTGATGCTCTCGTGTTGTCCCACCTCGACCAGAGTTTTCACGGTCCCGAGGTGTGTTATGAACTTCAAATCTACCCTTTTTCCTGGTGTCAAAACCATGACATCAACGCTGCGTGTCCGGCCGCCCCGCAATCGGGTGTCGTCTGCGCGTAAAAAACAGCAAAGTTCTATATTCTCTTCGAAAATCATCGAGTTGAATCAACGCATTACTAACTGGCGCGTCAGTCCTGTCACCGGCCAGCTGGAGCGTCGTTGCCGCTTCTCTGATAGCGAAGACCCACAAAGTCGCCCCTTCGTCGCCTGATTCAGCCGTTACGCCGTAGGCCGTGTCTGCGCGCTATGCCGCAGCCCGTTTTCGTGCGTCACGCTGAGTTAAGTCACTGCTGGTACCTGTTTATTCACTGATGTATTCATACTTGTACATCGGCAGGAATAATCACGTCCAAATAAAACAAAATATAAACTTCACGCCTGTTTATTTTTAATAATAAACAGCGGGAAGCCCTGTGCGAAATTAATTAAAACCGATCGCTGATGCGACATCGGGCTATTTTCGGCCGCCCTTAATCCGGGTCTTACCGTAAAAAGCCTGCTGCCGCCCGGCGACAGGAGCAGCACCATGACTGTACAAATCAAGAACCGAAATAAAAAAAGCACGCTGTCTATGCGTGCCGCCCAGGAAGCCCAAAACGGTATCGCAGAAACCCTGGTTAACCTCAACACTACCCGGGAAGGGCTGCAGGAAGCCCAGGCAAATGCCCGGCTGGAGCGGGATGGCCTGAACGAAGTGACTCATGACAAGCCACCGCACGCGCTGATCCAGCTGCTGATGGCGTTTAACAACCCGTTTATTTATGTGCTCGCCATTCTCGCCGGGATCAGCTTCTTCACCGACTACTGGCTGCCCACCAGCCATGGCGAAGACGGCGACCTGACGACGGTGATAATCATCGGCACCATGGTTGCCCTCAGCGGACTGGTGCGCTTCTGGCAGGAACACCGCTCGGCCAAATCGGCCGAAGCGCTGAAAGCGATGGTTCGCACCACCGCGACGGTCGTTCGTCGCGAACACGCCGGGCAAAAAGGAACGCCACGTGAAATCCCGATGCGCGAGCTGGTGGTGGGCGATATCGTGCAGCTCTATGCGGGCGACATGATCCCGGCCGACGTCCGTTTGATCGAATCACGCGACCTGTTTATCAGTCAGGCCGTCCTGACCGGCGAAGCGCTGCCGATTGAGAAGTACGACACCCTCGGCGACGTGGCGCAGAAATCCGCGCACGACAAGGCGGTTGATAACGAAAATCTGTTGGATATGCCTAACATCTGCTTCATGGGGACCAACGTTGTCAGCGGCACCGCTCAGGCGGTCGTGGTGGCGACCGGGCCGAGGACTTACTTTGGCTCACTGGCAAAAGCGATTGTCGGCACCCGGGCGCAAACGGCGTTTGACCGCGGGGTGAACAGCGTCAGCTGGCTGTTGATCCGCTTTATGCTAGTGATGGTGCCGGTAGTGTTCCTGATTAACGGCCTGATGAAGGGCGAATGGTGGGATGCCCTGCTGTTTGCTCTGGCCGTCGCCGTAGGTCTGACGCCAGAAATGCTGCCAATGATCGTCAGCGCCAACCTCGCCAAAGGCGCGGTGGCTATGGCGAAGCGTAAAGTCGTGGTTAAGCGCCTTAACGCGATTCAGAACCTGGGCGCGATGGACGTGCTGTGCACCGACAAAACCGGCACCCTGACGCAGGATAAGATCATCCTTGAGCACCACGTCGACACGCACGGTCAGAAAAATCAGTCCGTGCTGGCGCTGGCCTGGCTCAACAGCCACTATCAAAGCGGCATCAAAAACCTGATGGATCAGGCGGTCATTTACTTCTCTGAAAATGAGTCGGGCTTTGTGCAACCTCAGGGGTACAGCAAAGTCGATGAGATGCCGTTCGACTTCGTGCGCCGTCGCCTGTCGATTGTGGTGAAAGACAGCCAGAGCAATCATCTGCTGGTGTGCAAAGGCGCCGTGGAGGAGATGCTGAGCATCGCCACCCACATGGAAGAGAATGGCAAGGTTATCCCCCTCGACGATCAGCGCCGTGACGCCATGCTGGCGATGGCGAACGACTACAACAAAGACGGCTTCCGCGTTCTGGTGGTCGCTACGCGCGACATTCCGAAAGCCGAAGCGAAAAGACTGTACAGCACCGCTGATGAGCACGATCTGATTATCCGCGGCTTCCTCACCTTCCTCGATCCACCTAAGGAGAGCGCGGGTCCGGCGATTGCTGCCCTGATGGATATTGGCGTCGCAGTCAAAGTGCTGACCGGCGATAACGCGATTGTCACTACGCGGATTTGCCGCCAGGTGGGACTGGAGCCAGGCGAACCGGTACTCGGCCCGCAGATTGAGGCGTTGAGCGACACGGCCCTGCAGCAGTTGGTGGAAGAGCGCACGGTGTTCGCCAAGCTAACGCCGCTGCAGAAATCACGCGTGCTGAAGGCGCTGCAGGCCAACGGTCATACGGTGGGCTTTCTCGGTGACGGCATTAACGATGCCCCTGCTCTGCGCGATGCCGACGTGGGTATCTCGGTCGACAGTGGCACCGATATCGCCAAGGAATCGGCCGACATCATCTTGCTGGAAAAGAGCCTGATGGTGCTGGAAGAAGGCGTTATCAAAGGCCGCGAGACCTTTGGCAACATTATGAAATACCTGAACATGACCGCCAGCTCCAACTTCGGCAACGTGTTCTCGGTACTGGTGGCCAGCGCGTTCATTCCGTTCCTGCCGATGCTCGCGATCCAGTTGCTGCTGCAAAACCTGATGTACGACATCTCCCAGCTCGCGCTGCCGTGGGACAAAACGGACAAAGAGTTCCTGAGCAAACCGCGCAAGTGGGATGCAAGAAACATCGGCCGCTTTATGGTCTGGATTGGCCCGACCTCGTCCATTTTTGACATGACGACCTTTGCGCTGATGTGGTTTGTGTTCAGCGCTAACAGCGAACACATGCAGACCCTGTTCCAGTCCGGCTGGTTCGTTGAAGGCCTGCTGTCGCAGACGCTGGTGGTGCACATGCTGCGTACCCAGAAAATTCCGTTCATTCAGAGCACCGCCGCCTGGCCGGTACTGATGATGACCGGTCTGATTATGGCTATTGGAATTTACGTGCCGTTCTCTCCGCTCGGGCCGTTGGTTGGGCTGCAGGCGCTGCCGTGGCAGTACTTCCCGTGGCTGGTCGGCACCCTGCTCGCCTACTGCTGCGTGGCGCAGGGCATGAAAACGTTCTACATCCGTCGCTTCAGGCAGTGGCACTAATTCTGCGTTAAAGACGGTGATTCACGTGCCGCTTCGGCGGCACCTTTCAGGCAGGCCACACAGGCTGGAAGCATTATGGAAAAGCGACATTCCATCATTTTCCTGATTAAAAATAAGACCATCGCGTTGATTGTCTTATTTTTAATGAAAATAACCCGCACCCTTCGCGTCCGTGCCCTGGCATGGTACGCCGGAGGGAAGATTAACTATCAACACACTAAAGCATTACTGAACCTCGCCAGCGCCATACATCGTTTTTCGATCAGGTTACTGCGTTTTATTTCACTACCCGCCCTGTAGAGGGGGAATTCATGATGTCCGGAACCACTCTGTTAATTCACCTGGCTGGCGCCATCGCATTGCTGCTCTGGGGCAGCCATATGATTTCAACGGCGCTACAGCGCGGCTTCGGCACGCCGCTGCGCAACTGGATGGGACGCCACCTCACTAACCGCTGGACCGCCCTGCTCTCCGGCATTGGCATTACCGGCATTCTGCAAAGCAGCACGGCGGTCAGTATGATGGCGACGTCATTTACCGCCGCAGGTACGCTAAGCCTTGCCCCCGCACTTGCGGTGATGCTCGGCGCCAACATCGGCTCCACGCTGGTGGTCCAGCTGATGAGCTTTAACATGGAAATCGCCATTCCGCTGCTTCTGCTGGCCGGGTTTGTGGTTTTCAAGCTACGCGACCATTCCAGCTTTGAAAGCGTGGGCTGCGCCCTGATTGGCCTCGGCCTGATGCTGCTGGCGCTGCATTTACTGGGTGGCACGCTGCAGGACATTGAGGTCACGCCGGTGTTTCATGCCATGATGCAGGGGCTACAGGGCGATATTTTCATTGCCCTGCTGGTGGCGGCGCTCCTGACGCTCCTGTGCCACTCCAGCGTGGCGATGATTTTGCTGATCGCCTCCCTCGCCGGTACCGGCACGCTGACCCCGTCTACGGCCCTGGTGCTGGTGCTTGGCGCCAACATCGGCGGCGCGTTACCGCCGGTGTTAAACGCCGGGTCCGCGGTGGCCCGCCGCCTGCCGGTTGGCAACCTGATGGTCCGCCTGTCCGGCTGCGCGCTGGCGTTACTGCTTCTGCCGTTGCTGATGGCGATCGCCCGTAAATCCGGGCTGAACACGCCGCAGCTGGTGGTGTGGTTTCATACCGCCTTTAGCGTGGCGCTCGCGCTGCTATTTATCGGCCTGAACGTGCCAATGGCTCGCTTCCTGGAGCGACTGTTTCCGGAAGAAGAGCGCGTAGGCGACCCGGGTATGCCGATGTATCTCGACGATGCGGGTCTGGAAGTGGCTTATATCGGCCTGTCCAATTCGGTTCGCGAATCGCTGCGCGCCGCCGACATGCTAACCATCATGCTGGACCGACTGCTGGTGCTGTTTGTGACCCAGGAAAAACAGGCTGCCGATGACATCCGCCAGCTGGAGCAGTCGGTCGATCTGCTCAGCGCGGCGGTTCGCGCCTACCTCGCCGACATTGGTCAGGACGGGCTGAATGATGCGGATGCCGATCGTGCCCAGGAGATCCTGATGTTCATCATCAATGTTGAGCACGCGGGCGACATTCTCTCCAGCAATCTGACCCAGCTGGCCACGCGCCGCGCACGCCGGGGAGAGCAGTTTAACGACTTTGAATTACACCATATTCGCCTGCTGCATGCGGAGATCCTCACCAGCCTGAACTTAGGAATAGCGGCATTCCTGCGTGAAGACTTGTCTGCTGCCCACCAGCTGGTGCAGCGCAAAGAAACCATCCGCCAGCTGGAGGCCTCCGCCAGCCGCGAGCACTTCAAAAAACTGCGGGAGGACAAGAATGCCTGGGCGGAATCCGGCGACATTTTCCAGCGGGTGCTACGGGACTACCGCCGCGTGCATCACCATATCGCCGCCGTCGCCTACCCGGTCATTGACCGCCTGGGCGATACCTCGCTGCGGTTTATTGAAACGCCGCCGGATGTTTAAAAAACAATAACCGCCAGCGCGCGGACGAGATCCTTTTCAAGGCAAGCAACGTTAAGGTACAAAAAATGCGAGTGTTAATCTGCTCGGGTCGGTTTTATGCCGACACCCATACCATCACCCATGTGCTGGATCTCTATGCCCGTACACAGACGATTAACGTTTTGATTCACGGAGGGCACCAGGCGCTGGGCGGCGCGATAGAAAACTGGGCGCGCGGGATCGACGTTCACGTGATCCGCTACCCGGCAAACTGGGCGCTGCACGGAAAATATGCAGAGACAAGGCGCAATTTGTTTATGCTGGAAGATAGCCGCCCTGACGTACTGCTGGCTTTTCCTGGCGGAGAAGATACGGCGGAGTGCATAAAGATGGCGAAACACAGAGGGATCCGCGTCATCGACGTCGTTTAACCTGAGTGGGTGAAGTTCGGTGACCATGGCCACAGGCAGGCGTCCGCTGAAGGGGTATTGAATGACGGCCTTGACGATTAACCAGCAATGGTCAATATAGAGAACCTTACTCGTCTAAGTGTAAGCTGAGCGCAGAGAGGAGAGTCAGGCGGGGGGCCCGGCCCCCAATTGTCCGGGAACATTATGGGCAATACCGCTCAGCATACCCTCAGGCTTCCGTTGGTCCCCGGGATGAGATTTCACGTCCACTCCCCTTATTCGTGCGGTATCGAAACCAGGAACAGCCGGACAACGACACCCGCCATACCTTACCTGGAGCGAAAAAATGACCTCATCCATTGCCATCGTCGGAGCAGGACTCGGCGGCCTCATGCTCGCACGTGTTTTACATGTTCACGGCATTTCCTCTGTGGTCTACGAAGCTGAAGCCTCTCCCGAGGCCCGCCCACAAGGTGGCTTGCTGGATATCCACGATCATAATGGCCAGCGGGCGCTGATAGCGGCAGGCCTGTACGATGCCTTCCGGGCCCTTATTCTTCCTGGTGGTCAATCCACGCGCGTACTCGATAAAGCGGGCAACGTATTGTTCGAGCAGTTCGATGATGGTTTGGGCGGCCGACCAGAAGTCTCTCGCGGCGCGCTTCGCACGCTGCTGCTGGAGTCGCTTCCTGCGGACACCGTGCAATGGGGCCGTAAAGTGGCAGATATCGTCCCCCATGATGACGGCACGCATAGTTTGTACTTTACGGATGGCGCCACCACCAGGGTCTCCCTGGTGGTGGGCGCAGATGGTGCCTGGTCGCGTGTCCGCGCTCTGGTCACCGATGCTGTCCCTGCCTATGCGGGATTTTCGTATGTCGAGCGCTGGCTTAGTCACGTTGATACTGATCATCTGGCTTGCGCGCAAGCAGTAGGCCGCGGCTCATTTTTTGCGCTCTCGCCAGGCAAGGGTATCATGGCGCACCGGGAGCCTGGCGGCGTGATCCACGTTTACATTGCTCTGTGCCAACCCCAGGCCTGGTTCGCTGACGTGACGTCCGCTAATGCACAGGTTGACGTGCAACGCATAGTCGATGAATTCGATGGCTGGGCGCATCCACTGCAAACATTGATTACGGAGGGTGATGGTGAGCCCGTATTGCGCCCTATTCACTTTTTACCTCCCGGACTTCGATGGCCGCGAACAGCAGGCGTAACGCTGTTGGGCGACGCCGCGCATCTTATGCTGCCGTTCGGCGAAGGCGCTAATCTCGCATTAGAGGATGGCGCTGAGCTGGGACTCGCGATTGCGGCCAATGCAGATAATCCTGAAGCCGCGCTGTCCGCTTATGAAGAACAGATGTTTATCCGCGTAGAAAGTGCGGCCAACGACGCGCAGGAAATGGCAGGCATTCTCTTTGGGGACGAGACATCCGGCGCGTTGTTGCATTTTTTTAACCAGTATAAAACAGGATCCTGATCCCCGACGCTGCGGTGATTCTTGCGCCATGAACAAATAACCCTCCCGCCATCGGGAGGTCAATGTTCAGTAATGTCCGGAGAATAACGCTCCGGATATAAAATCATTAAAACGCTGTCGCAATAGCTGAAATCTGGAACGAGTTATTTTAATAACCCCTTCATGATCAAAGACAGACCGAACTCAAAACAGGTATCCGGATGTTGGTGGGTAAGCGCATCGATACGACTGATTTCTGTTGAGGGTGTAGACAATCTTTCATCATCATGTCTGTCTGTACGAGACTGCTCCTCCAATACGCATCCCAGGGTATATTCGCTAATAGTGAGTAATATCATTGCGGCTTCGGCCTCAGAAAAGCCGGCCCGCATAAGGTAAGCCACCTTTGGGTAGAACGTTTCCCCTCCTACCCGCGCCGGTGTTGTCCCCGCATGGAGCAGTGCGCCATCCCGATGAGCGAGAAGCGCGCGGCGGAAACTGCGCGCGTTATTTGCCAGCCAGTCTGCCCATTCGGCCGTGTCTTCAGCCAGCGGAAGCGAATGGTGCCTGGCCAAAACAGTTGCGGCCATCTCTTCCAGTAAGCTGGCCTTGTTCCTGAAATGCCAGTACAGCGTTGCGGATTCTACCCCCAGCTTTTGCGCCAGCTTTCGCGTCGTTATCGCTTCCAGCCCGACTTCATCTAAGAGTGCTAATGCAGCATTAATGACCTGATCCCGCTGAATTTTAGCCATGGTGTTCATCCTGTTGTTAATGCATCCAACCGAGCCCGTGGTAGATGAAAAGAGATCTTCTCCTGACCAGGAGCCTACCGGCGCCATTGATGAAAATAAATCTATCATTGATAGAAAAATTGATCAATGATAGATTTTTAACGCATCGCACCTAAAGGTCATCCATGAATATCAATCGAGATACGCAGGTAAAGAAAACAAACCATGCTGGCCCCATCAATGCCATCCCGCCGGTTTTGTGGATGCAAGCCGCCATCATCACCCTTGGGGCATTCGCTACCATGCTCTCATCCACCATGCTCAGTGCTGCGCTTCCGACCATGGCAAACGGCCTTGGGGTGACGGACGCCTCCATCCAGTGGATAGCCACCGCGTACCTCATGGCGCTGGCCGCAGGCGTTCCGGTTAGCGCATGGGCGGTAAAACGGTTTGGCGCCACCCAACTTTGGCTCTATGCACTTATTTTATTTGGTGTTTTCTCGGCAGTTTGCGCGTTATCCCCGAATATCGAGGTGCTGCTCACCGCCAGAATAATGCAAGGTCTGGCAGGCGGGTTACTCGTGCCGGCCGGGCAGACGATCCTGGGTCTGGTGGTCGGTCGTGAGCGCCTCGGGCGGATCATTGGTACGATAGGCGTGGCTATCGTCATTGCGCCCTTACTGGGAACGTCTCTGGGGGCCGTGCTGCTTCAGGTCTGCGGATGGCGAGTCTTGTTTTTTATTAATGTCCCCTTATCTCTCTGTGCCTGGCTTGCGGGATGGAAATTACTCCCTCGCCCGACAATAAAAAATGATAAGCCGCTCTCCCTGGACTGGATGGGGTTAATACTGATTCTTTGTAGCCTTCCCCTGCTCATGGAGGGTATTAAAGGCGTCAGCCTGAATAGTGGTGAAAATAGCGGGAACATTATCTTACTCAGCGTGGGCGCACTGTTTATCGGCTTGTTTATCTTTCGCTCTTTTCGCATTGACTCGCCTTTACTTCATCTCAGCCTTTTCAAACATCGTGGCTTCACATTATCGGCGTTGCTGATGGCTATCGGAGGTGCGGTGAATTTTGGTGGACAGTTCCTGCTCCCGTTGTATTTCCGCGACGTTTGCCATGAAGCACTGGCTGATGTGGGTTTGCTCCTTACCCCGCAGTTAATCGGTTCTGCCATAGGATTCCCGGTCGCCGGTTATTTCTCAGACCGGCTGGGTCCTCGCGTGGTGCTGATCGTTGGCGGCTTGATCTCGGTGTTAGCGACATGGCCGCTGGCCATGATTGATGGAGGCAGTAGCTACCTCCTGGTCGGTAGCGCACTCGCTATCAGAGGGTTCGGTTTAGCCCTTGCGACAGTGCCGGCGATGGCGGCAGGCCTGGCGATGGCGGGTACCCGTCATGTTTCTGATGCAGCACCGATTCTCAACATCCTGCAGCGTGTTGGCGCGATGGCTGGCGCGGCCCTGGTGACGGCGTGCTACGTCAGACTGGCGCATACGCAGGGTAGCTTAGCCGCCTTTCAGCACGCCGGGTGGATACTGATCAGCGGCGCCATACTGCTCACCCTTTCAGCACTTTTCATGGTGAACCATCAGGGATCATCAACGCGGGAAGAAACAAGATAACCGGTCTGGCGTCCTGTCCCGCACCCGGTACGCAATAGTTAACACCTCATTCTGAATGAGCGCGAGAGAGGCGTGAATGCCAGTCAACGACACCAGCGACTGGCATTGCACGCGACTCCCCACTAAACCGAACCAATCAATCCGCCATCGACCCGGATCACCGCCCCGGTAATGTAGCTGGCAGGCTGGCTTGCCAAAAAGGCAGCGGTAGCGCCGTACTCATGGGGGTGGCCATAACGTCCCGCCGGAATGCTCAGACGACTCTTCTCCGCGACCGCTTCCGCAGTGGAATGTTCCCGTTTCGCCTTGATAGCATCCAGCTGCCCCACCCGGTCGGTAGCAATGCGCCCAGGCACCATCACATTCACCGTGACGCCGTCGGCCGCCACTTCAGCGGCAAGGGTTTTCGACCAGCCGAGTAAGCTCATGCGCAGCGCATTCGACAGGGCGAGACCCGGAATCGGGGCAATCACACCGGACGAGGTGGAGGTAATAATGCGTCCCCAGCCACGGCTGCGCATGGCGGGCAGTAGTTTATCGGTGAGCTGGATCAACGAGGCGACCATCACTGAAAATTGCTGTTGCCAGACGGCGCCGTCCGTCCCCTGTGCCAGCGTGGGCGGTGGGCCACCGGAATTATTGACCAGAATATCGATGTCGCCCCAGTGCTCGCGGATATCGGCGATGACCGTATCAAACTGTTCCGGGACGGCAAGATCCAGCGGCCAGGCGCGGGCGGTACCGCCCAGCTGAGTGATGCGTTCCACCGTTTGCGCCAGCTTCTCTCTGTTGCGGCCTGTCACGGCGACCTTCACGCCTTCCTGCGCCAGCGAGCAGGCGATAGCCTGTCCAAGACCACTTCCCGCACCGCAAACCAGTGCCACACGCTGTTGTATCTGCAAATTCATAAATGCTCCTGATTGTATTTTCAGGAGCATTATGTGCAATAGTGATGCCAGTTATACGCGTGGGCTTTTTACATTGACCTGGTCAAACGCGTATTGCAGGTGTTTTCTCATCAACTCTGCCGCCTGTTCCTGTTTGTTCTCTCGCAGGGCATCAATGATGGCAACGTGCTCTTCGCACCACTCTTTTACGCGACGCTTATTGTGATAGCTACCAAATTCCAGCAGGCGGCGCAGCCGGTTTTGCTGCTGAATAGCCTGTAATACAAACAGGTTGCCGCTGGCCTCTGCCAGCAACTCATGAAACGCCGCATCGGTTTCGAAAATCTCTTTGGCCGGGACCTGCGTAATGTCCGGGTGGGTGATGAGTCTCAGATGCCGGGCGCGCAGACGTTTAAGCATCTGCCGGTCAACATGCAGGTTGGGCGTCAGCAACGCCATCGGTTCAATCATCAGGCGAAAACCGTAGCTATTGCGCAGAGCGATATCGGAGTTCAGGGTTTGCAGAAAGCGCCAGCCATGCCCTGCATTGCGGGCAATCAGGCCATCCTCCGATAGCTTCACCAGTGTACGGGTCAGCACGCCGCGATCAACATCATAGCGCTGGCTGATTTCGGTCTGGGTAAAGGATTCCGGCAGGATACCTGCAATGCGGTCATGGACCAGTTGCTCGTACAACTTCTGGTCATTGCTCTTGGACTGCTCAATCTCCAGCTGATCCAGCTCATTACTGCGTTTAAGCAGGAAAAAACCCTGGTTTGGCCGCGCTTCAACCGCCCCCATTCGGGTCAGTTCCTTGAGCCCGGCACGTACCGGCGTACGCGAAACACCCAACGCATCGGCAAGATGTTGCTCACGTAAATGATGACCTGGATCGAATCTTGCTTCAGATATCAGGTCGAGTATTTGCCGGGCTATCCGGCGACTGCTCGCAGTGGAGTCAGGCTGCATGAATTCACGATTCCCTGAAGTGCATTGTTGTGGTCGATATATACAATATCACGAGCAACAAAACGCAGCAAAGTAAAGCAAGGAGTGCACGCTTAACGTGCAATACGCACCAGAATGAGACATTTTTTTCACACGCATAATTGTATTTATTGACTCACTAAATTCAATTTAAACCTTAGCCAGGAGACGACTATGTCCAGCAATTCTTTTCTGTTTCGCCATGTGCGTACTTTGATGTTCGCGCTGACCGCCCTGCCGCTGGTCAGCCATGCGGCGGTGGAAACCATCGCCAAGGGTCAACTGACCTATGGAACGGCAGCGACGTTCATGCCTTTTGAATACGTGAAAGCAGGCAAGCTTACCGGCTTCGATATCGACCTGATCAACGCGCTAAGCAAAGAGATCCAACTGACGCCGGCGCCAATGCCGATGGAATTCAAAGGGCTTATTCCGGCGCTGCAGGGTAAACGTCTGGATATCATCAACTCCGCCATGTACGTCAATCCGACCCGTGCCGAGCAGGTTGACTTCGTACCCTATCTGAAAATCGGCAGCCGCGTGGTGGTCCGCAAAGGTAACCCGGCCAACATCACCGGACGTGACCTGAGCCTCTGCGGCAAAAACATCGCCGTGACGCTCGGCGGGATCGAAGAGAGCCAGGCGCGGGCAGACAATCAGCGCTGCGTGGAGGCCAAAAAACCGGCCATCAACGTCATGACGTTCCCCGCCGCCACCGATTCCGCCGTGGCCGTCGCCCAGGGACGTGCCGATGCCGAGTTCCTCTCCACGCCGGGCACCGTCGCCCTGTTTACCGAAAAAGCCGGCATGTTCGAAGCGGTTGGCGCCGAGTTCGAAGCGAATACTCACATCGCCTTTGCCGTGCGTAAAGGCGATACCGCAACCCAGGCCCTGCTGGAGCAAGGTCTGCAGAGACTCGTCAAAAATGGCACCTACACGCAACTGATTAAGAAGTGGAACTTCCCAGACTCCGTTGCCCTTTTCTAACCCGTTTGCCATTAACCGGAGAACGCTATGTCGATCGATTTAATGTGGCAGTACTTCCTCTCCCCCGAATTTATTCGGGGTGCGTGGATGACGCTACTGATTACCCTCTGCTCACTGTTGTGTGGCGTGGTGCTGGGCCTGGTGTTGGCGCTGTTGCAGGAAGCGCCGTTTCGCGCCGGGAAAGGGCTGGCCTTTTTCTACCTGTGGCTGTTTCGCGGGACGCCGGTGCTGTTCCAGATAATCTTTGTCTACAACGTGCTGCCAGGCTTCGGCTTACGCTTCTCCGCGTTTACCTGTGCAGTGCTGGCCCTTTCGCTCAATGAAGGCGCCTACATGGCGGAAATTCTGCGCTCTGGCCTGCAGGCGGTGAAAAGCGGCCAGCGCACCGCCGGCATGGCGCTGGGGATGACTCACGGCCAGATCATGCGAAAAATCGTTCTGCCTCAGGCCGCACGCATCGTTCTGCCGCCGATGGGTAACCAGATGATCAGCATGCTGAAATCGAGCGCGCTGGTCTCGGTTATCGCCGTTCAGGAACTGCTGCTGGTCGCTAACCAGGCCGCCAGCGCCAGCTTCCGTTACTTCGAAGCGCTTTGCGCTGCGGGCATCTATTACCTGCTGCTCACCAGCCTGTTCATGATCTTCCAGTCGTGGCTGGAAGGCGTGCTGGATCCCAGGCAGCGCCGCAGCAAAAGCCAGAAGCGGCTGACTCGCCTGTTTAAATTACCGAAAACCGTCCGGGAGGAACCATGAGTGAGAAACCGCTGCTGGAGATGATCGGCATTGATAAGACTTTTGGTCGCCAGACCGTACTCAAAAACTGCTCTCTGACCGTGCAACGCGGAGAAACCGTGGTGCTGATTGGCCCGTCCGGCTCGGGAAAATCCACCCTGCTACGCTGCGTCAACATGCTCTCGCCCGCCGACAGCGGCGATGTATTCTTCGCCAGCCAGCACATCAGCCGGGGCGATGTGCCGGCGCACAAACTGCGTCAGCGCATTGGCATGGTGTTCCAGAACTACGAGCTGTTCTCGCACCTGACCGCAGCGGAAAACATCATGCTGGCCCCGATGACGGTGTTGGGAATGAACCGTATTGATGCCCGCAAACTGGCGGACAACCTGCTGGCAAAAGTGCGCATCAACGAACGTGCAGACCATTTTCCGGACGAGCTCTCCGGCGGACAGCAGCAGCGCGTGGCGATTGCCCGGGCGCTGGCGATGAAGCCCGAGCTGATGCTCTACGACGAGCCCACTTCCGCCCTCGACCCGGAGATGATCCGTGAAGTGCTGGAAGTCATGGCGGAGCTTAGCGCAGAAGGCATGACCAGCATGGTGGTGACTCACGAAATGGGCTTCGCCCGTCGGGCCGCTAACAAGATTCTGTTTATGGAAGACGGCGAAATTATCGATCGCGCCAACACCAGCGATTTCTTCGCCGGCCATGTCAGCGACCGCGCGCAGCGCTTCCTGACGCAAATATTACATTAATCACGGAGTTCCTATGTCCAGTTATCAGGTTGACAGCGCTCGTATGAAAAAGGACTTAGCGACGCTGGTTGCCATCAACACGGAGAATCCACCGGGCCATGAGCGCGAAGCCGCCGAATGTCTGGAAGGCTGGCTGCTGACCGCCGGGTTCGATCTCTCCTTTAGCGAATACGCACCGGGGCGGACCAACGTTATCGCCGTCCTGAACAATGGACCGGGGCCGTGTTTCGCCTTTAACACCCACCTTGACACCGTTCCGGCGGGCAGCGGCTGGGCCAGCGATCCCTTCACGCTCACCGAGCGTGACGGACGCCTGTATGGACGCGGCGCCTGCGATGCCAAAGGCCCGCTGGTGGCGATGGTTGAAGCCCTGCGTCTGCTGGCTGCCAACCGTCAGCAGTGGTCCGGCACATTGATGGGGGTGTTCACCGCCGATGAAGAGGTCGCCAGCGAAGGGGCGAAATTCTACGTCCGCGATAATCCACCGGCGATTGATTTCGCGGTGATTGGCGAGCCGACCTCGAATGCCACCTTCTCCGCCCACAAAGGCAGCTTACGTCCTCGCGTGCGGGTTAAAGGCGTCACCGCGCATTCCGGTACGCCGGAGCTGGGGGTTAACGCGATTTACCAGTCAGCGCGCCTGTTAGGGTTGATTGAAGAAGCCCACCACCAGCAGGTGCGTTGCCGCTGCCACGATCTGGTCGGCAACGCCAGCCTGACGGTAACCCGCATCCACGGCGGCCATGCGGACAACGTGGTGCCAGACAGCTGTGAGCTGCTGCTTGACCGTCGCATGGTTCCGGGCGAAGACGAAGAGGTCGTCAAAGCCGAACTGCAGCAACTGCTCGACCACGCATACGCACATGCAGGTGTGGAAGCCGAAATTATCGCCTGGCAGCCCACTACCGGCGGCGCGACGCAAACCGACAGCCGCGAAGCCATTGTCGAGCAAAGCCTTGCTGCCTGTCGCCGTCATGGGCAGAGCGAACCCGGCCCGTTTGGTTTTCAGGGGGGATGTGACCTGGTGCATTTCCGTTCGCTGGGCGCAAAAGGCGTCGTGATTGGCCCCGGTTCGCTGGCCGTGGCTCACAAACCCGATGAATTTGTCCCTGTCGATGAATTTATCGCAGCGGCCTACCTCTATCTCGATATTGCGCTCGCCATGCTGCCGCCGGAGCCCGGTTTATGAAAGCGCAGCTCTTTCGGGGAGATCTGCATTACGCCGATGTGACGCTGCATACCGCTGCCTCTGGTCCGGTGACGGCGCTCGACACGCTCTGGCTGCGTCTGGAAGACCAGGGGGTGACCGGGATTGGCGAAGTGCGGCTCAACATTCGCTACCTGCATGGCTACCGCGAAGAGCAGGTGCTGAACAACCTGCTTCAGATACTTCGCCGCTGGGACTGGCGCCAGGCGCCCGCCGCGCGACTCGCCGCGCTAGATGACGAAGACTGCACGCTCCTGCCGCCATCGCGCATGGTGCTGGATATGGCCTTGCACGACCTGCTGGCGCGTCAGCAAGGGGTAAGCGTTGCCGCCTGGCTGGGGGCGCGGGATGGCCTGCCTGCGTGGCACACCAACCAGACCCTGTTCTGGGGCAGCGAGAGACAGATGCTGGAGCAGGCGCAACGCTATGTCGTTCGCGGTTTCACCCAGCTGAAGTTGCGCACAGGCGTGGCGGATTTCGCTACCGACCTGGCCCGTCTGCAACGGCTGCGCCAGCGGTTCGGCCAGCAGATTTCGCTGGCGATTGACGTGAACGGCCAGTGGTCTCTGGCGCAGGCTCACGCGGCATTCCCGTCTCTGCGCGAGCTGAAGCTCAGCTACATTGAACAGCCGTTAAGCCCGGCAAACAACAGCCAGCTTGCGGAGCTGTATGCCTACGGCATCCCGATCATGCTCGACGAAAGCCTCAACAGTGACGCCGCCATCACCCGGCTGATCGCCGCCAAAGGTGCGCTGTGGGGGCATCTCAAACTGGTGAAACTGGGTGGCCTTGCGCCGACGCTGGCCGCCGCCAACCGGCTGCGACTCGCCGACGTGCCATTCATGATTGGCCAGATGAATGAAGGCCATGCTGCCACCGCCGCCGCGCTCCAGCTGTGTCGTGTTGTGCAACCGGCATTTGCCGAGCTGTATGGCGCCGATGGCTTAACAGATGATCCCGTCAGCGGGCTGGAATACCGCAATGGCCTGGTCACCGTCAATGACTCACCCGGTCTGGGCGTGCAGTTTAATGCCGCGCAGGCCCACTTACTCCAGGAGTTTACTCATGCAAGATGTTAACAATGTGATTCAGGGCAGTGAGTCCGCCTTTAGCGCTGATGAATATGCGCAACGCATTCGACGCACCCGCGAACGCTTAAGCCGCGCGGGCGTGGACGTCATGATCGTTACCGGCCCGGAAAACATTTTCTGGCTCACCGGTCAGCAAACACCGGGCTATTACACCTTCCAGGCGCTGTTGCTGCCGGTAGAAGGGGATCCGGTGTTTGTGATTCGCCAGCTCGAATACTTTAACTTTATCGCCAACACCTTTATTTCTGACGCCGCCATCTACCAGGATGGCGATAACCCGGTGGATTTCCTGGTGGGCATGCTGCAACAGCGCGGCTGGCTCCACAAACGGATTGGGCTGGACAAACGCGGTTGGTTCCTGCCGGTTGCCGTGTATGAAGCCCTGCAGGCCAGGCTCGGCACCATTGCCGATACCGCGGGCGTCATCGAGCCGCTGCGCGCCGTGAAATCGGCGGCGGAGGTGGAAAAAATCGCCATCGCAGCGCGCTATGTGGACGCGGGCATGCGCGCGGGCATGGCGGCGATTCGCAGCGGCGCAGACGAAAACGCGCTGGTCTCGGCGATGATGGGGGCCGCCATTGCCGCCGGTTCCGAGTATGTCGGCATGGAACCGCTGGTCTCGACCGGCCCACGCAGCGGCGTGCCGCATGGCACATGGCGTCGTCGGGTGATGCAGGATAACGACCCGGTATTTCTGGAAATGTCAGCGGCTCACGACCGCTACCACGCCGCGATGATGCGCTCCGCCTGGCTGGGGCGGCCGCCCGCTATCGCCATCGAAATGGAAAAAGTGTGTCAGGAAGCCCTGCAGGCCTCTCTTGATGCCATTCGTCCAGGCGCCACCTGCGAAGCGCCGCACCTGGCCTGCCAGAAGGTGATTGATCGCGCCGGGTTCACCGAAAACTTCAAAAAACGCACCGGTTACTCCATCGGTATCGCCTTTGCGCCGGACTGGGGCGAAGGCGGCATTCTCAGTCTGTATCGTGGCGTCACCACTGAGCTGCAGCCAGGAATGACCTTCCACATTCCACCGGCTCTGCGGATCTACGGTCAATTTACCGTCGGCGTCAGTGAAACCGTGGTGGTGACCGAAACCGGATATCGTCAGCTGGGTTCCCTGGCTCGCCCTCTCACACTGCTGTAAGGAAAGAAAAATGAAAGATATCAATGAATGCCGTGAACGCCTGCGCGGTATTTTCAACATCACCGTCACCCCGTTCACCGCCAGCGGCGCGATCGACTTTCCGGCGTTACGTGAAAATATTGAACGCGTGATTGGTCTGGGTTATGACGGTCTGCTGATTGGCGGCACCTACGGTGAATTCCCGGTGATGACCGTCGAAGAACGCCGTGAGCTGTTTCATCAAGTCATGGCCTGTGTGGATGACCGCGTGGCGGTCATGCTGTGCAGCGCCAGCGCCGACCCGCGCGATGCCCGCGAGCTGACGCTGCTGGCAAGCGAGCTGGGCGGCCTGCCGATGGTGACCGCGCCCTTTGTTAGCGAAATCACTGACCAACAGATCGTCAGCTACTTCAAAGAGATGGCTCCCTTATCCAAAACCGGCATCCTGGTGTACAACGCGCCGGGCATCGGCATCACCCTCTCCCCGGCGCTGCTGGAACAACTGGCAGAGATCCCCAACGTGGTCGGCATCAAACAGGGCGATCTCAACCCCACCGCCATCGACCAGATTGCCAACCGTCTGCGTGGGCGTCTGCGCCTGTTCTGTGCTTCCGATCTGGCCTTCCTCGGGCCAATGATGGCCGGGTTTGACGGCATCAGCACCACCAACAGCGGCGCGCTGCCGGAGCTGATTATCAATACCTTCCGGGCCGTGGAACAGGGCGATGCCGCCACGGCCCGCGATCTGCATCAGCTGTGGTACGCGTATCGCGCGCTGGCGCGCAAACATGGTCAGCCGCAGCTGGTGAAAGCGGCGATGGCGCTGCGCGGTTTTAACGGCGGCACCGTACGCGCACCGTTAAAACCGATCGACGACGCGGCGCTGGCGGAGCTGACTCACGTCATGTCGGCGCTTGCCAGCGACAGCCGTAGCGGCGTTACGCTGGCGCGTTAAGCGCCGCCCGTAAAAAGGCGACGAACAGCGGATGGGGCGCATCCGGGCGGGACATCAGTTCCGGGTGCCCCTGCACACCATGCCAGAACGGCAGTTCCGGCTGGGAGATGGCCTCCACGATATCGTCCGTTTGCGCACTGACGCTGACCCCGCTGCGATCCAGCGCCGGTAATAAGTCGGTGTTAAAGCAGTAGCGATGGTTGTAGTGCATTTCGCGGATATCACCGGGGATCAACCCGAAGGAAAAAGGGAATACGCCGCAGCGATGACGGCCATCAACAAAGGGAACAAAGCTGTGCAGAGCCTCATCCGGAGCCACTTCGGCGGGAATGGCTGATTCGCAACCCGGACGTCGGCGCACGACTGCGGTCATCATGCTCTGCATTCCCAGGCATAACCCCAGCGTGGGCTGTCCGCGGGCAAGCGTATCTTCCGCCACGCAGATTTGTCCCTTGACGGCGGCCATCGAGGAACCGCCTGGCAACACGACGCCCTGGACGTCGTGGAGGTCGTGTAACCCAGGGGACAGACTGACCGGCGCGAAGAAATGGACCTCCAGGTTCAGCCCCAGCGACGCCGCGGCATCACCCAGTGAGCCAAGCGTGGCGGGGTAGACCAGACGGTGGTCTGACTCACGGCCAATCAGTGCGATGCGCAAGGACGTCCCGGCAGAGGATGGCTCCCCGGCATCCCAGCGACCATAGCGATCGGCGGTGAGGTCTAACACCGTATGTTGCCCGTCGCTGAGCGTCAGGCGCTGGTTGCGGTCATCGCTGAACAGCCGTTGGCCCGGCAGGTCGGCGATAAGCGCTGCCTGCGAGGACGCCAGCACAATGACAGCATCTGACTCAGGCAGGCTGGCGATATCGCGCACCTCTTCACGCAGCGTATCGCTGCGCCAGAGGCCGCTGGTCACGCAGTACCCGGCACGAATGACGTGCTGATGGCTGTCGGGAACATCGCCGGCGAAGTCGGGGCGAAGGCTCCAGAGAGGCAGTCCAAGACGATTAGCCCACAGGCTGGCGGTAATACCGTAGCGAGCGGGCGCAGAGGTGTTATCGAGAATAAAGATCGGTGACACGGCGAGTTTCCTGCTGAGGTTGGGGACCTAATTGTATTAATTGAATCATTAGATACAAAAGAGGATTTATGAATAACAGTCAAATCGCCCGTCGTATGCAATCTGTACGCCCTTCACCGACAGCGGTCATTTCTGACCAGGTACGGGCACTGGAAGCCGCAGGCAAGCCGGTTATCAACCTGGGCGAAGGAGAACTGGATTTTGCTACCCCGGCCCATATCAGCTATGCGGGCATTGAAGCGATCGTGCATCATCAGACTAAGTATACCGCCGTTTCCGGCACCGCCGCGTTAAAGGAGGCCATTGCCGCCAAGTTCGCTCGCGACAATCAGTTGCATTACCGTCCGCAAGAGATCATCGCAGGCAGTGGCGCCAAGCAGCTTATTTTCAATGCTTTTCTGGCCACCCTCGACGCCGGGCAGCAGGTCATCATTCCCGCCCCCTACTGGGTCTCGTATCCGGATATGGTCTCTCTGGCCGATGGCGAACCGGTGATTGTGCCCTGTGATGAACAAAACGGCTGGAAGCTGACGCCGGAACAACTGGCCGCCGCCCTCACCCCATCAACGCGCTGGCTGATCCTCAACTCGCCGGGCAACCCGACGGGGGCGATTTACAGCGAGCAGGAACTGCGTGCCCTGGCTGCGGTGCTGGCGGATTACCCACAGGTGCTGGTGATGGCCGACGATATTTACGAGCCGCTGCGCTATGACAATATCCCTTTTACCACTTTTGCCCAGGCCGCCCCGCAGATGGTTTCACGTACCCTGACGGTAAACGGTGTGTCCAAAAGCCACGCCATGACCGGCTGGCGTCTGGGCTATGCGGGAGGGCCGCAATGGCTGATTGCCGCCATGCAGATCCTGCAATCACAAAGCACCTCCAACCCCAGCAGTATTTCGCAGGCTGCGGCGGTCGCAGCGCTTAACCACTCAGCCAATTTCTTCGACGGCTGGCTCAACGTGTTAGATAAACGCCGCCAGCAGGTGCTGGGAATGATTGCCGCCACCGATGGCCTGAGCGCCACCGCTCCCCAGGGGGCATTCTATGTGTTTGCTAACTGCCAGGCGCTCATGGGCCGGATGACCCCTGGCGGCGAAATCCTTCGCAACGACAGCGCGCTGGCGAACTGGCTATTAGAACAAACCCAGGTGGCCGTTTTACACGGCTCCGCGTTTGGAATGCCGGGGTATTTGCGTATTGCGTATGCGATAGAAGATGGCCTGCTAACCCAAGCCTGCCAGCGGATAGCGGGCGCCTGCGCGCAATTGCGTTAAAAGCGTGTGGTGGCGCAGCGGCTACCCACGCGGCGGCAAACCACGCTCGGTCTGAAAAATGCCGTGCTTATCGCCTACCTTGCCGATAAGCACGTTGTCATCATGATAGCTCACCGGGTAATAGCGACGTTCTCTTTCCCGGTTTTCCACTCCACCGTTGCGGCCACTACCGCACGCGGCAGGAATAGCATCCTGCGCATAGCTAATAATAAAGCAACCTCCCTGCAGCTGAATTTATACCAGACCCACAAAATAGATTTTCGTTATTTTGTTAATGCTATAAAAAACACAATGCTAACAGCTATCCCCGAATGTTGAACACGTGCAAGGTTTCAGAAATTATGATATAGTTCGCGCTTTAATGGATAGTGATTAAGGTTGAAATATTGAAAACGGCCAATTTTTCTGAGTTGATAAAAATAGCTGCGCTACAACTGTTCAGAGAAAAAGGGTTTAGCAATGTCTCAACCCGTGATTTGACGCAGAAAATGAATATTTCCAGAAGCCATATCTATCACTATTATCGAGACTGGGAAACGCTCAAGAAATCCACTATTCAGTATATGTTTGAAAATGACATACAAGAATGTCATGCGTTTTTAAACGCGTCAGAAAAAATGAGCGCTAGTGAAAGAGTAAACCTCTATATCAGAACGCTGTTACCCGATGCACCTTCGGCACACTGGCTGCTCTACCTTGAACTATGGCCAATGGCAGCACGCGATGCGGATTATGCTAAATTAGTGCACGATCACTCCCTGCAATGGATCACTATTCTTGAAGGCATCATTAGCGTAGGGATGCAGGAAGGCGAGTTCCTTGCGGAAAACGCCGCTACCTCAGCCAGACAAATAAACACATTAATTGATGGGTATTCCAGCTTGCTGATCCTCGATTATTCAGAAGACAGACGCAGCATTTTTCTTAATGAAATATCTGAGCTTGCCTTTAAAATACTTAAAAAAGATTTCTGAGTGGGTGAAGCAAGGTAGCGTATCAGTTAACCCTTTTTTATATTGAGATAACTTAAAATACGCTGCATTTTACTTTCTGCCGTCGTATTCCCTGGCGCAGCGCTGTCTATCCAGGTCTCATCGGCTTCAGGATGCGGACCTGACAGGATGATGTTTCCCTTACCATACCGGTACTTACCAATGGCGATATCTCCATTCTTGTAGTAAGCGATCGGCTGGAATCCAGTACTTGAGATACTACTGTTGAGATAAGGCCCATCCTGGTAGTAAAAAGGCTCTTGTTTATTATTCCATGTCAGTTGCAGGGTATAATCGCCTTCATCAACGGCCTGCGAACCGGGTCTCCCCACCTCTGATTCTAAAGGCGCATCAATAAGCCCTATCCAGTCTTTGTCGGCAAGATAGGCTCCCATACAAAGACCAAGAAAGGATTTGCCACTTTTCACAAAATTGCGGATAGCCTCTGCCCCTTCATCACCCAGGGCTTGATAAGAGCCGGGTATATCCTGACCGCCGCCAGGTTGAATATAGAGATCGAATTTTTTCAGTGTTTGCGCATTTAATTTCAGCTTTTCTTTTTCGCCAACATAAGAGATGTGCAGAGGCAGGCCTGTCGCGACCAGCGATTTTACCACCATTTCAGAACAGCCTGGGCACCCGGCCTCCCCGCGATAAACGGCGACATTATAACTCTCTGATTGCGAGGACTTTGCCTGCACCGATGCGGTGAAAAAGGCGAAAGAAAAGGCAACCGTTAGTATTTTTGCTTTTTTAAGTCTGGTGCCCTGGAAAAAAATTTTCATGTCAGTAGATCCCCTGGTTATGTAGTGTCATGGTTAATCACAGCGTATCACTTTCGGATCCCGCAGATGATGACGATAAATTAGAGCACTTGCTCAAATTTATCGTCAACCTCAAATTTGTCAAGCCATTTAAGTTAAAATAAATAATGTCTTTCCACACTGAAAGATAAAGGTGACAATATTTTATAAACATCCTCCAATGAAACACCCTCATACCCTTCGCTTTCTCAATAACATTAAATACCGAAGAGAGGGGCTTTGTTGAATAAATCGAACTTTTGCT
>NZ_KV789923.1:0-65254 GCF_001807705.1 Klebsiella sp. HMSC25G12
TACCCGAAATCTGATTTATTCAACAAAGCCCCATATTCATTGAAGAGTTGATTCATTTAGCCCTCCCATCGACTGAGCAACTTCAGCCGCTTCTGAGGCTGCTGTTATGGCTTTGTTTCGTTTTGTCTGTGCTTCGAGGATTCGTACAGTTGCATCACGCTGCAAGCGGGTGACCTTTGAAGAAGCCGCTTTCAGAATCCCGTCACAGAACGCTTTATGCTGGTTACTCATAGCGCTGGTGGCCTTAACGTAATCAGCGGGATTGATACCTATAGCTTCACAGAAAGGCTGTACAGCGTCGATGGCAGTCACTGTATGACGTTGCATTAACTGAGCCTGTAAAGTGGCAATCTGAGCCTTGTAAGCGGCTTCAGTGACTTTGTTAGTCATTACCCACCTCATCGGCTACAATCACAGACAGATAGGATTCAAACGGTTTGATTCCCGATAACGCCTCTTCAGCCTGTTTCACCAATACATTGTGAGCATGGATGGCATTATTTACCTTATTCGCTTTCTCAGTGATTCCGGAATCAACAAATTTCTCAGCAGCTTTCTTACATGCCTTTTCAATCTCAGCAAGCGGGTTATGTTTTGGTGACTGCTGTAAGGGTACAAATTTGATAAATCCAGCGCCCATCTCATACACAATATAATTCTCATTCATCATGTTCTGAATAATGGTCTGTACCATCGCTGGGTGTGTAACCTGTCGGATTCTGAATCCATAATCTTCGACTGGCTGAGACATTAGTTGCTTAGTCTTGATAGCAATAAGAGTATCTTTATTCAGGCTGTCTGCGTTGTAAATATCCTTTGCATCTTCGATATTTTCCAGTGCAGCTTTAATTTTGGGGATGAAATGTGATTCGATTTCAATTCGTTTCTGTGTAGGACTATTCATTATTAACGCTCTCGTGAAATTCAGATGCAAAAATACACCACACAGGCCGTCTTTTACGTAACCCGTGTAGTGTCATCTGGAATGTGTAAGGGGGTTGGCTGACCTGTCCCGAGGAAGGGATGCCACAGGAAAGCCATTAATTTGTCAGGAAATCAATCCAATATACAAATGTTAACATGTTGTTAAATTCTGTCAAGGGGTTTCAGTTTCTGACAGATAGCCTTGATAACTTCGTATCTTCTGGTTTTTGTCATCATACGAGGTGGGGTATAACCAGAGGGAGGTGTAATCCCTGTTAATTCGGAAAGGCTCTTATACTGCATGTAGAATTGATGTGTCTTTTCCGCTACGATAGTAAAGTATTTCTTTCTTTTCTTCATTCATGTTAATACTCCTGAAACAGGAAAGGTCACCCCCCATAATAAAACCTGAGAAAGTGACCTTCTAGCTATTCTCATCTATCTAAGACCCTGTTGACCGATTTTGATAAATGAGGATTACTGTATTATTATCATACGTAACTGTGTTTTTGTCCAGTAGCATTTTGTTATTACTGAAATTGATGGATGGTTATTATTGGCGGGGTGGGTGGTATGGCGGAAAAGCATATTTAGCACTTTTTGCTATTGACGGATTTTTTACGATTGATATAATGCATTAAGACCTTTATAGATTATCTTTAAAGTTTTCTGATTATCACTAATTGAATACTACAATAAGAAAATGGCTTACGCCAAAAGCCATTAAAATCTTATTATCTCTTCAAAGATACTTAATCAATACCTTTAAAGATTACTGTTAAGATGTGGAATCACCAATCAAGGAATTATCCTTTCAACATTCGCATGGCTTCGCGTTGTCATGCTCTTGCTTTCGCCTTGTAATCTATTCAGATAGCCTATCAGAACCCCTGTATGCCATTCTGAAGCGTTCCTAATATCAACCTACATTCTTCCCTCAAGGCCCATCATAAGCCCTCAGAAAGCGCTAAAATAGCTCAGGTTACAATTGCATCAAACCATTGCGTTTGATATAATAATCAACCTGTTAGAGATGAGTTCTCTTTGAGTTGTGGGAATATCTGGTGTCGTTGCTTAAGCCCCCGTTGAGTCGGGGTAGCTTGAGAGTTCAACTAGTCCGGCCATATCTAAAGAGATTTATCAAATGGCAGACATTCACAATAAGAGCGAAGACTAAACACCCCCAAATTGTTGAGTCACCTCACCTACAGCAATATTGTGAATTGCAACTTTTCAGACCTTCCCATCTGTTAAGCCATAGACAATCCATCACGGTGAAAAGGGTTCCTTCCCATCAAGCGTTAATCGCTGGTGGGCTGAATGATTTTCCACACCGGAGACTGGAAGAATGAAACCTACTGTACAGACATCAAACCGATTTTTGTTTCTTACCGGAAACGAAGACTTCACCATCCGAAAAACTGCTGCTGCAAAGATTGCCAGAGCACGCGGTCAGCGTTTCTTTGTTCACATCTGCAAGAGACATGGTGCTAGTGAACATTACTCAAGCTGCATGGCTTGTGTTGAATGCCAGAAACAATGGTACAGGGATAACGGTAAGCATAAGCCGGATCCAGACATCAAACCTTTCATCTCAGTTTACCCACTGGTTAAGATGACTTTCAGGGGGTTACAATTCCCTCAGATATTCTCTTAAGGGCCTCTCAATGGATGACGAAAAATTACACACCTACCTTAAAGCTATTGGTATGGGGTGCTTTGTGACGTATTACAGCAAGTTTGCCAACACCACCATTTCACGTGCTGACCTCATTGAATTGCTGCATACTCAGGAAGGATACACAGAAAAAAGCTGTGGGAGCCGCACCAGTAAAGCGAGAGCAATCATTTCCGCAGGGGCAAGTGAAGAAGCACTAAGGCTAATTATTGCGTCTAATCGTGTTAACGATGATTTAAGGGATGAGGCCAGAAAATTACTGATGAAAATTTTTCCGTAAAATCAGGGCATCACTCGTTATTTTCGGCCTTCATTGATTACTGGAACATATCAGTGAAGGTCTGGAAGATTTGATGAGCAGATGAATACCTGCTTAGAGGGCGAACCTGAGAAAGTAGCGTTTAACAAGCAATTCCTCAACATATCTGCAATGAAATCAATGAGAAAGCCCCGCACAAAGCAGGGCGTGACTCTTCACAAGTCAAATTAAGCCATCTCTTTGAGACTCTTACTGACCTTTGCCACCGTTGCCCTTGAGCAATTCACCGTTTCCATTACGTCAGTGTAGGACATACCAGCCTGTAACAGCTTGGCTATTCTCTCATTACGCTGTGTGTCCTCTGGACGGCCTTTGTACTTACCGTCTGATTTGGCCTTTACAATGCCCTGAGCCTGTCTTCTCTTACGGTCTGTGTAATCTTTTCTGGCAATGGCCGCTAACATGTCCAGCATCATCCCGTTTAGCGCCTCAAGCATTCTGCTGGTGAACTCATCACCTGACTGAATAAGCTGGTGGCTTGTTGGCAGGTCTAAGGCAACCACTCTCACACCTTTCTCATTAATCAGTGACCGTAACTTGTTCCAGTCTTCGCCGCTCAAACGTGACAGGCGGTCTACCTGCTCCACTAAGAGAACATCTCCCTTCTGCGCAATCTCAAGCAGTCTGAACAACTCAGGACGCTGTAGCGATGCACCTGATTCATTCTCTGTGAAGTAGCTTGAAATGGTCATACCGTTGGCTGTAGCGAACTCATCCAACTGACCTTTGGCGCGTGTTGCGTCTTGCTGAGTGGTGGAAGCTCTGAGGTAAGCATAGACACGTGAAGTCATGATAGTTAACCGTAGCAGTCTGTTTAAGATGGTTCAATTATATCAGTCTGTTTTATATGGTTCAATAAATCATTTTTGGGGTGAACTGGTTCAGTAAATCGGTGCTTGTTGAGGTATACCTAAACCAGACTGGAAACAGTGTGTAAATTACCAGTAAGTTCACTGTAATCATCAAAGAACAGAAAAATGGCTTGAGGTCAGGGCTGGCAAGCCATCGAAGAAGAAAACATGGGGTGTGAGAAAACTGTTAATCACTGTTAAATAAATGAATAATCACTCAAATTGGTCAGTAATTTCGGGCTTTTAATGCATAGCTATGCAATATTTGAAAATGAAAAAGAAAGGCCGTCTAGTCTGACGGCAACCTTAATCATCCGGCTGTTGTCCCTGAAATTACAGCCCTGTTTTTGATATTGTTAATTATATTCTTGTTTTTCTTTGAGTTATTCATATAAACATTTTTGTTGATAATTTTCAGTGTCGATGAAAGCTCATTGATAAGCAAATCCATTTCTTTGTGTCTGCTGATATTCGTGGTAACGCCATAATCAAGTTCTTGGTTGTACGACTCACGGATGTCCTTAACAAGGGATAAGGCATTTGATATGGTTTCCATGAGGATTTTATTTCGCTCTTCCTGGTACTCTACGACATAGCCAGCAATCTCTAACTCTTCATCACTGAATAGGCTGGAAAGCTCATCTTTGATACTGTTCAGTGAGCGGCTGTCTGAAACATTATTGAAGCCATTAACTAATTTTATGACCTCAAATACTCTATTCCTCCAGAAGTCAGTCTCTTTCTGTACACTCTCTCGCTGCTCTTCTAGATTTTTTATCGAGGATTCAATCTCATGCCTTCTATTTTCCCCTTGCTCTTCTAATTTTTTTATTGCGGATTCAATTTCGTATTTTCTCTTTTCCAATTGCTTGAGGTTTTCTTCAATTGTTTTGGTGTCGAGAACTTCTCTTTTCTGTTTTTCTTGCTCCTGAATGACCTTTGTATGCTCCTTTTCCTCAGCAAGCTCTTGGGCTTTATTTGCCTCAACTTTCTTTTCGGCTATAGCAATATCATCATCATATTTATCTATGATTTTTTGTTTCAGGTCTTCTCGTTGTTTTTTATCTGCGCGTTTATGGGCTGCGGAAAGCCATTGTTTCAAATAGGGTGATATAATAGCCAGGAAAACGCCCAGTATTAAAGGTGCAACAAGAAAATGAACATAAAACCAATCCTGAGATATAATGTCGGTTATTCGCTCTTCTACTGTTTTCTTGCTCATAAACAACTTTGCGATGTTCTGCCAGTTGAACCCTATCCATGATAGTAATATATAACCCCATAACGGGTTGGACAGCCTCTCTTTGAGAGCCAGAGTTACCGACTCCTTCAAACCATCATCCATTGTTCAGTCTCCATATATGATTATATGTTTGGTAAATGATATTCCACTGCAAAAGCAACGTAAAATTCTTTCGTCAAATTGACTGTGAACGTTTGAGGCTGGGACATCAAGCCGCCAATACAAGGATAGACGGCTGAAGGTCAAGTTACAGGTCAAAATTGACCTTTTCCACGTACTGAGCAAGCTCTTTGAGTGAAGCCCCTTGACTGTAAGTCTTGAAAGACTCTGTGCTCCCCCTCTCGTGACCTACAAGAAGCGCTATCCTGTCTTCAGGCACTTTGAGGCGGTCAAGTTCGGTGATGAACATCCCACGCAACGAGTGAAAGACTTTCCTCTCCGTTTCCTTCTCGCCTAAAGCCTTTCTCTTTGCTCTGGTGAATTGCTGTGTATGCCATGTAGAGCGCTTACCATCAGCCCTGTCTGTTAACGCTGCATGTCTGAAAAGAAACTTATCCGTATGGTTTTGAATTAGCGTGTCAATAAGTCCGTTAATTGAAGGATGAATGGGAACCAATCGGGCAGCATTCTTTGTTTTGCCTTTTGAGATGCGTAAACACCTTACGTTTTCCTCTGTCACAATATCATCAGTGGTGAGGCTACAAATTTCATTCAATCTCATCCCTGAATAAAGGCCGATTAAGGTTACCTGTTTCATCTCATCATTGAGTAACTCAAAGACCTTGCTTAACTCAGAAATAAGGAAAGGCTCATAGCTATCATGTGAACTTTTGGCCTCTAACCTATGCCCTCTGAAAGGATTATCTTTAGGCGCATCGTGATAGCGATTCTTTGCAAAATCGAATAGTTGAGCCAGTGCGCTTATATAGTTTTGTAGCGTTTGAGTTGCTTTCTCTTTTTTCAGTTGGTCAAGCCATCCGGTTACTACCGTTCTGTTAATATTCTGAAGCTGTGAATCACGTTGCTTAATGTGAGAAAGAATTAACTCAACGGCTTTAGTTATCTTTGAAAGCGTTGTTAGTTTGCGTTTATCGCTATATTGCAGCAAATAAAGGTCACGTATTTGTATCAGTGTAGGACAGCGCTCGATATTAGCCCCGTAATTCACTGGTGATTCCTTTGCAAAGTTGCTGATACCACGTAGTTCATTGATTATCTGCTCAACCTTTGAGCCGTGTTGTTTTGGCTTAAGCTGTTCCCTTAGCTTGATGAACTCTACCGCTATAGCATCCCTGAAAAGCCTTGCTTGCCTGATATCTTTGGTGGCTGTGGATTTCATGTAGTAGCGCTTACCGTTGAAGTAAGGCTTCATGTAGGACGGTATAACGATTCGCACCATGTAAACCCCGCAATGGTCGAGAATCAGATATCTGTCACGCTTGTAAGTCATGTAAACCCCTGATATTTTGTCGGGGCAGTTTCAGGGTTGATATATACCTTTTGTTGCTGGTGAAAAGTCTAATTAACTAAGTTTAATCAACCAGTTAGCTAGGCTTTGTAGATAATTCATTAGAGTCTGCGAAGGTCGTAGGTTCGACTCCTATTATCGGCACCATCTTTTATAATAAAATCATCAAGTTATTATTGCATTGTTTTGCTTTGTTCAACACTAATGTGCAATTTTGCGCGTTGTAGATGTGGCAAAATTGTGGCAAGTACAGTGAGATTGTTTGTGGCTCAATGCAAGGGTATGCTAACAGCACGTGTTACCTTTTAGCTCCCGCCTATCTTGCCTTTTGAGCAATATTTCTACTTCTTGTTACGGACGTTGTCAGGCCTGCACGGTTAGGTTGAAAGGATGTTACTACAACAACATACACAGGCATTCAAACGCGTTTAGTCGTCCATTTGGGAATTTGCATTGACTTGGCTACCCATTCGCATTTTACTTGGACATCTCTAACAAAAATGCAACCAATACCCAGTTAAACTGGAAGGTAGCTTTGAGCGAACTGCGGACATTGCTAACAACGTTCTGTGTAACAGCGGGGCACAGCTCGCGAAATGTTTAATAATTCACCAGTTCTGGCATAATGCAAATACAACGTAATTCATGCAAGGATGACATACATGTTGAACCTTATCGTGGTCGGTAATCCCGATTATTACAGTTTCTTCTCTGACAGTAAGGGTGAAGAGTCTTTTCCAGTTTCCCGGCTTTTTGAATCCACCCCTGACTCACTCAGAAAGAAACTGCTCCCCCTGACCAGCAAAACCTATCAGTTTCTTCAGGAACTGCCGGTCATCTTTATGACAGAGCCGGAGTTTGAAGTTGATGAGGAAGGCAATACAGGCGGTTATTACAGTCACATCCGCATTGGGAGAATAAGTAACATCAGAGCAAAAACTATAAACCGGGAAAAAGTTCTCGCTTTTAACTATGACTTAACCGATATTATCGGCAAAAAATTCTTAACCAGTGAAAAAGAATACGTGAAGAAGCTGGAACTGGGCAGCTTCGGACTGAACAGAAATTTCTGGGCAGTCAAAGATATAGACGTTAAAGAATTTTTCGAAATATTAGGTATCAGTGTAAAAGCCCCTGAAGCTTCCGCTGCGGTTAAAACCGAAGCACCTGACAATAATGAAGACCTTGAGGTAATTTCGGATATCAATGAATATCTGGAAATCATACTGAATCATCCTCAGGAAAATAATGAAGAGGTGTTTTACCGGGGTCACTCCGACATCAGCTATCAGTTAGAACCTTCGCTGTTCCGCAAGAATACGCAGGGCAACTATCGCTACCGATATCACGAGTCGGATATGATTACCGAGCTGCTGACGGTTCAACCTGCCGAGTTCAGAGATGACCGCTATATGCTGGATAAGCTTGTACGCATGCAACATTACGGCTTACCCACCCGCCTGCTTGACGTCTCAACTAACCCGCTCATCGCACTCTATTTCGCGTGTTCCAAAATCAAACGAGATAAAGATGGAAATGAAATTGATGGCAACGTCATTATATTGACGGCACCCAAAAGTGAAATTAAGTTTTTCGACTCCGATACTGTAAGTTGTATAGCCAATCTTTCCCGGCTTCCATCACGTATCAAAAGCAACCTGAATACCAGCTTGGCGACTCAGGCATTTAATGCCACCGAAGAGTGCGGGCAGTTGCTTCATCTGATCCGTGATGAGAAGTCCTATTTCAAAAACATTATCGATCCGGCACATCTGAGTAAAATCGTTCTAGTTAAAGGGCGGTTCAGCAACGCCCGCATTTCGTCTCAGGCTGGAGCGTTCCTCTTATTTGGCGAAAACGTGGACCTGCCAGAAACGGGGCTAAGTACGCTGAACGTCAGAAAACTGGTGATTAGAAACAAGGAACGCCTGATGCAGCAGCTCAGCCGCTTCGGCATCAACGAAAGCACGGTTTATCCGGGTATAGAGAAAGCTGCAACGGAAATCGCCAAACTCTACGATGGTCGGAGCTGATAACAGATAGGCATACGGTGCCACTGTATGCCTTCCCTGTGCTATCTGGCCGTTAGGCATGAGCGCTGTAGCCCACTCCTGACTGCATGTATATGTGCTGGAAGAGTAAAAAGAAATCTCAAGCGTTTCTAACTTATTGTATTATTTATTGATTACCTTCTTCTCTCTTCGATTTAATTTGCTATTTTGAAGGCTATCACCCCAACTTCCGTTTCTGGCACAGAGCGGACAAGCTCACTGGGCCAAAGGTCTGCTGTGAGCGAGGAGAGGAAGTTCCAGTGTTCTGCAACAGACGAAGGCCCTAATCAATGGATAGCTGGGAATGGTTAATATGCCATTGCTCTAAGTTAAAAGAATCTGTGTGCTCCTGGCTCTGGTAGTCTCAATGAAGATAATATTATCAAGGTGCAGTGATTGTTTTAAATACATCAAAAAAATAAGATGGGAAGCCTTGTAGCATTACTTCAAATCTCTCTGGGTTTTGTCGAATCATGTGTCGGGCGTCAAAACTAACTTGAATAGCACCTTGAGTCGTTCCTTCTGCAAGACACTGGGCAATTACGCGTTCAGCAAATCCCGCTTCAAAAAAGGCAATGCAACTCTGATTCGGAAGTCCATATTTCAATCGCTTCTGAAGAAGATCAACATATTCTCTAAAAACCTCACCCGCCTGTTCTGAAGAGAACGCGAGAAAGGATTCCTTTACCGCTGCGAGCAACAGCGCAAACTCAAAGCCAAATGTTTGTTCACACAGGTCTACAACCACATCAAGATCAAATTTTCTTTGGTTCGCACCATAGGGATAGGATGCACCCAATTTGTCAAGCCGTTGAACGAGAGCTGCAAACGAATCTCCAGCCAGCCACCCCAATGCTAATGTCTTTAGTGCCCCATTAGGAACTGTGTCACTCAACCGTTTTTCATTAGATAAGAGTACTAAAAGCGGCCATAGCACATCAAACAGGTGATCGGCAGAGGTTGCTCCCTCGAGTGCGTTTGCATTTGTAGTGACCCATGATTCGATTGCCAATGCTTGATCAATACCTAACAAAGTCCGCCCGAAACGCTTCTGGATCGCTGTATCTGGAACAAAAAGTTCGATCCTTCGCGCCACAGACTCGAAGATATCTGTCAGGAGTATTTGTTGCTCCTCAGTGGCAAGCGAGTAGGCAAGTGTTTCAGTAACCAATTCTCGAGAGTTGTCCACAAAAGTTTCGGGCTGAACATCACTACGATATGTCATTAAGAAGCTTTCAATTGCTTCAATTATCTTTTTCTTGGATTTAAGTTGTTCGATTAGTGAAGCGACCGAAAAGTTCTGTTTAGGAATATTGATAGGAACGCTCTCTACCCACTTTAAAAGAGTTTCCCAGTCATTGACAATGTAAGTGGCTACTTCAGCAGAGCTTGAAGAGCTTAGAGTAACTGTTCCGAGGTCATTTCGCAGAGGATCGAAAAGAGAAAGCAATGTACTTCCAGTTGGCTCAGCACTATCAGGATTGATTAGATTGATCGTTTCTTGCCAACGGTACGTCTTTGCGAAACGCTCGTCATAGAGACGGGGGTCAGTGAAAATAACAGTACCCTCACCGTACATTCCGGCACGTCCAGCGCGTCCCATGAGATTATGGAAGTCGCGTACTTTGATCGATTCACGCCCCTGCATTGCGCTTGTTACAAGTAGGTATCGAATCGGAAGGTTAACACCCTGTGCAAGTGTCGAGGTGCAGATGATCAATCGAATAAGGCTTTGCCTCATAGCATACTCAATAGCCAGACGAACACCTTGGGGAGTGTTGCCGTGATGAGCAAAAATGCCTAAAGCAGCTGCTTGTGTCAAATATGCATTAGCACCAAAATTACGTTCGAAGAGATAAACAAAGCGACGAATCTCATCAGGGTCACTATGGGCAGAAGGTGGCTCAAGTGAAATTCCACGACGAAAAATATCTTCGGCGGCCTCACGAACAATTTTTGCAGCAGAAGACTTTCTTCCTGTAAAAATAGCAACCCCACCATTTTTCAGCAGGCGTAAACTAAGATATAACGCTATGGAGCCACTCTCCTGAGTAGGGAAAAAACGATCCTTTCTTTCCTTAGGTAATCGAGGCATTTTTTCTGAAACAATAACTCGCGGGACAAAGAATTTCTGATCGCTATCAGAGGCCACATTGAACTGAAGTTGACCATCTTTACCTTTCGGAAGGCTGGCAAAGGCAATGAGTCTACTAGCCTGTAAGGCTCTACTGGAGACAACCTTTGAACCGTCATTTAATAGCCATGCAGCAACAGAAGCAGCATTCTGAATTACTGCTGAAATCAACACGCTCTGGGCATTTTCGTGTAGCATTCGCTTAATGGATGTTAACAGCAGTTCATAAGTTACACCCCGGCTGCCTGTGTCAAACTGATGCCCTTCGTCATAAACTACCAGTCCAGCTTTCTGAACAATGTCTGGCTCTTGTCGAAGTATGTAAAGAAGCTTTTCCGGGGTAAGAATAATGACCTGTGGCTTCGATTCGACCTCTGAGTCAAATATTCCATATTCCAAATCGAGAAAATCTGATAAGTTAGAAAAATCGAACTCGACATC
Source organism: Klebsiella sp. HMSC25G12 (assembly GCF_001807705.1). Taxonomy (NCBI): domain Bacteria; kingdom Pseudomonadati; phylum Pseudomonadota; class Gammaproteobacteria; order Enterobacterales; family Enterobacteriaceae; genus Klebsiella; species Klebsiella sp. HMSC25G12. The sequence continues at coordinate 11,110 of NZ_KV789923.1, forward strand.
TGGTTGCAACGCGTCACTGGGTTGATTGACGTCATAGCCATCATCCTTGAATGCCTTTTCAAGATCGTTTGCTATCTCTTGGCATAGTGCCCGGAAGGGAGCGATAACTAAGGCCAATTTCGTACGAGCAGAAAGAAATGCCGACCTAATAATAAGCTCGGTAGCTCTAGATTTCCCGGCGCTCGTCGGCATCTGAACTACTCCTGATATCCCTCTATACAATCCAGCCTCTCCTAGCAAGCGCTGAGATGGCCACATTTCCTTAATTGACATAGAACGCGATAAATATGTCTCCCACTTTTCTTGCGGGAGGTTGCTATAGCGTGGAAGTAATGTCCAAGCAGAATTAGCGATGCGAGTGGCACTAATCGCTCCGAGCAAATCGGCCATAAGTAGGTCATGTGCAGACGCATGGCTATAGGCCCATTCGCGCAATGATTTAATTGCATCATAGGCTTTCTGCCGGCCATTCCGGCCATTCCTGAAGTGTTGGCACAAAACATCCAAAATATCTTTTGCACGTGAAGACTCTAATGTCTCGTTGGTATGCTCCCAAGGCCGATCCATCGCAGTTTTAACTGCTATAGCTAAAGTATCGTGCTTAGGAAAATCTAGTTGGCTCAGTTTAGATAATTGGACTGAAGCATTTCCGGGTACATCGCCAAGATAAAAACCAGCAGCTGCAAGTATGCGAAGATTGAAGGAGAGTTCTTTGTTAAGCAGGGAATCGTCAAAAGCTTGAAGGACTTGAGCTGAAAAAATAACCTCATCCAGTGGGGTTTGGGATTGTGCTTCAATCGAATTGCCGATGGTCTTAGCCACCACTTCGGACGCAAAGTCGCCGACAGTACCAACAGCTAATGGAAACTGCATCTGCAAATCGAGATCATCAGGAAGCTCTATATGGTCTCCTTCAGGAACTCCATACTCAAACATTTTTCCTTTTGATAGCGTAACTGCCGCCGCATATCGAGCACGTTTTTTAGGCTTCATTTTCTGCCCTCCAATAGAGAGCGTGAACAAATTTCATAAGCGATTTAGCATGTATCACAACCAACATAAGGTTTTTAATATTTTCATGCGAAGTGCAGTCTGTAGTTTCAGATATGTGAACAGAATCATAAAGACTTGAACAAAAAACAGCCGCCGCCCCTGTCATTCGTACATAAGGGACATCCAACCCTTCTTGAAAGCGTTCTACCCGATCTGCACCTTCTTCATCTTGACGATCAATTAAACGGCGCTTCATCGCATTAAGGGATTCTGAAATTCGATACACATCCTTTATCGAGTCGATAACGGCGTCTTGCAATCTAGGCTTTGCTTTCTTACCACTGAGTTGTGCTTTCGACTCAAAAGAAATCAAGATATCTTTTGTAGATGGCCGTGATGGGCCTATGCCATCAAACTTAAACGCTAAGACATCTGTTCCCTTTGGGGACTCGTTGCGAACCATTTTGTTGTCATATCGGGTACGTGGAACCCAAAAACCAAAATGGCTTTCAAGTAGATCCGCGATAAGGATTTCAGCAAAATCACCGGAGCGCGTTGCTGGGCCAAAATCTTCAGACTCATCAGGAAACACCAAGTCTCTCAAATACTCGGCTCGCGATTTGTTAGTCCCTCTGCGCAGGCGATCAATTTGGCTATCAAGACAGTAATGCTCACGGAAATGTTTGGCCCATGCGGATAGTACAAGCCCTGCTTCAAGATCGATTTCGAGCTCGTATACCTCTATCTCATTGCCGTCAGAAGTGGTTATGCTATGTTCAGCTTTTTTGAGCCAAGCTGAGTACGGTTGTCCAGCAGTCATTGTAACCATTTTTCCTCTTTCTTAAGCACTCCGTGGCTTAACGCTTTGAGATGCGACGGCGAAATCGACAGTTTGCGGGCATAGTACTCCCTTTGATTTTACTGCTATGAGCTCCGCAGGGTGAATATATTGACGCCTAAGACGGTAAGCCAGGTTATACGAGAAAACAGGCCCTAAATTGTCCATATAAGATGGCATGGAACTGCCGACTTTGGTAGCCGGTCTTACTCGAATGTGATGATGACATCATTGGCATAGCGGTATATTAGTCAACAGAGAACAGGTGTGTAGCAAAGTAAGGGGAAATCAATGGATATCTTAGCGTTAAAAGAATTACTTCGCCCTGTGGTGGGAAACTTGAAAAATCACTGCACTAACGAAAAAATCCCTGATCTCTGTCGTCACTTGGGTCTACCTGTGCCCAAAGAGGAAGGATCCAAGCGCGAGCGCTTGCATGGAGCCTTTGATTTACTCGATGACGCAGATATGCCGGAGTTTGCAAGAACGCTTTTGGCGCAGAAGGTTTTCAATCCAAGCATACGCAACAATATCCAAGACCTCCTATGGGCGGACGAGCCCATCATCGATATACCCAAGCGTCATCGTCGTGAACTGGCAGAAGCTCTGCAACCATTTGAATTATTTGGCCACTGGGAAAATTTCAAGCGTTTATTAAATGATCTGTTTGTTTTTCCGTTGGATTTAAGTGAAATGTTTTCGATTCATGAGACAGGGATTCTTGGCGAAATTCACCGACATTTTGTACGAAATCCTGAAGACGGTGACGTGGCATGGTTATTTGAAAAACTACAGATAGTCGAACTATCAGCTCCACGTTTCCGTAGGTGGCTCGAAGGTTTAGTCTCTGCGGACGTGCAGATCAGTATCGAAAGGCAGTTAGCAAAGGTTGAGGCCGTTAATAAAGTTTTAAGAACCTGTGGAGCTGAGCTTATCCATAGCTCTGATGCTGAAGGCTATCCGGTTTTTAGCCTGATATCGTTGCGGACATTTCGAGGGCGCCCTAAGAACATTATTTTTGCCTCTCTCACCAAACCCGATATTCGCTTGAGTGACTCTCTTAATAACGAAATTGAAATTCTTTCAAACTCCAATGAGGTTTTGATCTATGATCGTCCATTAAGTTCCGAGGGATTGAGTTGGCGAGAACTGCAGGCATGGTGGGCAGATTTTATTTGTGAAGAGAATAGCGAAGAGGCAAAAATTTCGCTTTATCGACGATTGCAGCAAAGTTTGCCTAATTCGTCTCCGCCCCAGAAAAAGTTTTTCAAGGAATTCTTTCGACAATATAGGTCAGCAATTTATGACTTACCTGCATTGCTACCAGAAGTTTGGCTGCACTGGGATCCCAAAACCGTATCTGAGAGAGGCGCTGGAGCATTACTCAATCATCGGATGGATTTTCTTTTGCTAATGCCTGATGGCGGTAGGGTTGTGATCGAAATCGATGGCATTCAACATTACTCAGATGAAACAGGTAGGGCGAGTAGGAGTAAGTATGCAGATTTGGTTGCAGCTGATCGTAGCTTAAAATTGGCAGGTTATGATATTTATCGTTTTGCAGGTGTCGAACTTCATCACGACGATGCTTCATACAAAATAAAGTGCTTTTTTGATGCTTTATTTAAATATCATGGGATAAAAATAAAATTTTAGCTAAATTTTTAAAAAAAAAGCACTATATAAGCTTAGAGTAATGGTTTGGGTTCGCCTTCAGGGCGGTGGTCACTTTATTTTATTTGACTCGCTACTCACAGTAGTGATACAAATAAATGTTAGCAATGTCCAGTATTTGCATATAGCAGTCATTCAGATTTGAGACCTGTAGCCTAACACTCCCGAATCTTAGTGGTCAGATTTTATTGGCGATGCTCGACTAATCTGCAAACGGTGAAAAGATAAAATGTAAATGGATAGTCAAATCAAATGTAACTACGCATGCATTAGTATTTTCGACTAATTAGATGTAAGATGTTAACGTCTAATGTAGGATGTTCCATTCAGGCCAGAGTGCCAAAAAAAAGCCCGTTCTTACCAGTCGGGCTTCTTTATGTCAGCTTTCATGTAAGTATCCCGCATAATCGTGCCATTCATATTTAGAATTCATCCGGCATAATCAATCTGCCAACGAAGGAGATCGCTATGCGTAAAGCCCGTCTATCCGTGGCTCATAGCCCCGTTAAGAAAGTGGCTCGTCTTTATAATATTTTGCGCCCAGGCCTCCCTGTTCAAACCGTTAATCCAGTAATTTCATCTCCAGCGCCCGGCTCATCGCTTGAGTGCGACTATTCACTTTGAGCTTCGCGTAGATATTTTTGATGTGCCATTTGACCGTTTCAGCAGAAATAACGAGGGAGCGAGCAATTTCTTTATTCATCTGACCTTCAGCGATCAGTTGTAATACCTGCAACTCTCGCTCGCTGAGTTCCCCATGAATATCGGGGCTTCCACTATTAAACGGTGTTCCATCTGCAGGCGCGCGCTTGCCGGCCCAGGGTTCATGGACTATCCCTTCCTCTGTACAAGCCGAAGAGGATTCATTCATACCGATAAGCAAAGGTTGCAAGGTATCGCCAGCTTCAAGAAAGAGGCCCTTGAGATGCTGTTGTTCAGCCAGCTGCACGACTGGCTGAAATGTTGTGCGCGCTGCCGCAGTTTTGCCGCTGTTCCACAAGGCTAATGACCAGAGCGTACGCAGACGCGCTGCGGTTAACCTGCCCCCCCGGTTTTCCTGATCAGAGACCATGTCAGCCAGGAGAATACAGGCTTGCGGCGCCTGGCCTGTGGCGAGAAGAAGGCGACAGTGGCTAAGGGATGCATACAGAACGATAGCGCGTTGACAGGGGTGTTCGGCATCCATTCTGAAGCTGGCGGCCATTTGTTCAAGCTGTCGCTGCAGTTGCTCTGCGCCTGTGACATTGCCGCGCTGCAGCCGCACTCTCACCTGCTCGGCTAACATCATGGCCTGGAGCCGTTGCCAGCCGCGAGACACGGCAAGACGCTGCGCATGCTCCAGCAATCGCTCGGCCTCATACGGCATATCACCATCCAGGGCCTGACGCGCGAGATAGGTATAGCAACGACTCAGCGCATCGGGTGGACTGAATCGGTCGATGAATTCGAGCCGGTCGGCTAACAGATGATCGGGCGAGTCACCACTCTGACATTCATAGGCTATCTCCGCCAGCAGCGGCGCCAGCGTCGCGCCACTGGTCGACTGGGTACCGGTATAACATTCAGCCTGGCGCAACGTTTTCTCTGCGTACCACCCGGCTTTCCCCAGATCGCCCTGACAAAGATGGCACTGGGCAATGATAAAAGCGCGATAAACCGAGACAAACAGATTATCTAAAGGACTTTCCGGAGAGGGCATATGCTGTTGAACCTCCAGCGCATCGTGATAGCGCTGGTTAACAACATGGCAATAGCTGAGAATATTGCATATCAGACCATCAACCCAGGTGTCGCCGCAGGGCACTTCGGCCAGCAACGGCTGAACAATAGCCAGACTCTCCGGGATGTTTTCCGCAAAGGCTTCGCAAATTGCCCGCACAACGCGCAATTTACACCAGGTGCTGCGAGTTAAATCCTCACGATGATGAAGTACCATCTGATCGAGGTTATCAAGCAGCTGCCTCGACTCATCAAAGTGGAAATAATGCGCCAGTGCCCAGGCCAGATTAATTTGCAGGTCAATGCGCGAAGGATCGGTGCTGGGCGGTAAATGATGCATCCATGAGATCAGGGTATCGATATCCCCTTCTTCCGCCAGTGACTGAGCGCTTGCGCCGTCCTGTACGGGGCTATGCACCGGCTTGCCTGCGCTGAGCGCATGGCGTACCGCCTCAGACCACAGCTTCTGTTCGACGAACCAATGACTGGCTAATTCATGTAGCTGTTTGCGATCAATATCGTTGTTCTGCTGCAGCATGGTCCGAAGATTTTCCTGCAACAGAGGATGGTAGCGGAACCAGTAGCCTTGTTCGTCAAGGGCTGACAAAAAAAGGTTGTGTCGCTCAATCCATGCCAGCATCGCTTTACTATCATCACGTCCAGTCACTGCATTGCATAATTCGGCATTTAACCGACTGAGGAAGGACGTTTTCACCAGAAAATCAAGAACCTCTTCCGGCAGCGGATCCAGTACCACCTCTTTCAGATAGCGGGCAATAGACCGTGTTCCTCCATGCATATTGCGCAACAGATGCTCGGGATCATGCTGTAATTCTGCGGACAATGAAGCGATCTTCATCCCTGCAATCCAGCCCTCAGTCACGGACTGTAGCCGCTGTGCATGGTGGTTGCTGAGGGGTAGCGCAACCGTGCGGCTAAAATAGTGTTTTGTTTCTTCGAGCGTAAATTGCAGGTCTCGATCATAGATTTCCACCAGTTGGTCCTGGGCCTGCAGCTGGCTCAGCGCAAGATTCGGGTGGAAACGGCTGCCAATGATCAGATGCAAGGCGGCAGGCGCATGCTTGATTAAATACCCCAGGGCTTCATAGACCCCACGATCGTTAATCACGTGGAAGTCGTCGATGATCAGGTATACGTCATGCGGGCAATAGTGTAGCTGGTTAATGAGCCCGGCCAGCAGTTGCTCGGAGCTGGAGAGCTTCTGTTCTTCCATGTCACGCCAGAAATCGGCGTCCCAGTCAGCATAGAGTGGACGCAATGCTTGCAGCAGATAAGGAATAAACTGCCATACGTCATCATCATCCTCATCGAGGCTCAGCCAGGCGATACGTTCACCCTGGGCGACCATCTGCTGATGCCATTGCGCCAACAGCGTGGTTTTGCCAAATCCAGCGCCGGCGCAGACGACGCCCAGCCGGCACTGCTGAACGGGACTGAGAAGCTGAAGAAGCCGGGGGCGCTCCAGCAATTGTATTGAGGAGCGAGGCGGGACGAATTTGGTCAGGATTAACGGCAAGCCTCGCGTCAGCCGCAATGGCCCGGAGACCAGTGAGGGTGATTGGCGACCTTCTAAATCCAATGGCTTCATCCGTGGTGTCTACTCGTTTTGTTTTTTTTCAATTGTACGCCAGCCACCGGGATGACATGGGGCAGGCAAACTTTATGGCCACACAAAATTTAGAAAGTTTGACCTCAAGCATGAAAACCCCCACCTACCCCCCCATGAAGGTGGCTTCGCACTCTCTCTAACCGCTCGTAGATTCATTGCATGGGTGTGGCCAGGGTTATTCGCCCTGTCTGTTGGCCCCGCCTGGGTGACCTTTATTGAGGAGAATTTAACGATGCTCAGCAAACAGGCGTTATTGCAGGCTTACCGCAAGATGCGGGAGATCAGGACCTTTGAAGAGCGGTTGCATCAGGAAAATACCAGCGGTGATATTCCGGGCTTCATTCACCTTTATACCGGTGAGGAGGCCATCGCGGTGGGGGTCTGCGAAAATTTAACGAGCGCAGATTTCATTGGTTCAACACACCGTGGACATGGCCACTGTATTGCTAAAGGTTGTGACATTCACGGCATGATGGCCGAAATATTCGGTAAGGACAGCGGGTTATGTCGCGGTAAGGGTGGCTCGATGCACATTGCCGATCTGTCGAAAGGAATGCTGGGGGCGAACGCTATCGTTGGGGGAGCCCCTCCACTGGCCATCGGCGCCGCGCTAACGGCAAAAACGCTAAAAACCGGCAACGTCGGTGTCTCTTTTACGGGCGATGGGGGTTCTAATCAGGGCCTGGTCTTTGAAGCCATCAATATGGCCGTCGTGCTCCAGCTTCCAGCCGTCTTTATTTTCGAGAACAACGGTTACGGCGAAGGGACCGGCCATGACTACGCCGTGGGTGGGCGTGATATCGCCCGGCGCGCCGCTGGCTTCGGCCTGCCGGCAGTGACCGTCGATGGCACCGATTTCTTTGCCGTTTATGAGGCAACCTCAGAGGCGGTCAAGCGTGCGCGAGAAGGCGGTGGCCCAAGCGTCATTGAGGCCAAAGCCTTCCGCTGGCATGGTCATTTTGAGGGCGATCCCGCGCTATACCGCGCGGAAGGTGAAGTGCAACGCCTGCGTGAACAACATGATCCGCTGAAGATTTTCACCGCTAAGGTCAAGCAGCATATCACCCAGGAAGAACTGGCGGCGATTGACGAGGAAGTAGAAGCCCTGGTCAACGATGCCGTATTGAAGGCCCGCGCCGCTGCCTACCCGGCTCCGGAAGACCTGCTGACAGACGTGTACGTCTCATACTGAGGGTGATAACCATGACAATAAAAACCTATCGTGAAGCGGTCAAGGAAGCCCTGGCTCAGGAAATGGAGCGCGATGAACGCGTGGTACTCATCGGTGAAGACTTGCGTGGCGGTCATGGCGGAAATGCGCCCGAAGAGGCGAAGATTGAAGCCTTTGGCGGTGTGCTGGGTGTCACTAAAGGGCTGTGGACGCAGTTCGGCTCCGATCGGGTGATCGACACGCCCATTACCGAGTCGGCCATTATCGGTATGGCGGCCGGCGCCGCAGCAACGGGGCTGCGGCCAGTCGCGGAATTGATGTTCATGGATTTTTTTGGTGTGAGTCACGATGCACTTTATAACCAGGCGGCTAAGTTCCGCTACATGTTTGGTGGCAAAGCCAGAGCTCCGCTGGTAATGCGAGGGATGATCGGCGCAGGGTTTTCCGCCGCGGCCCAGCATTCACAGTCACCCTATAATATCTTTGCCACCACGCCTGGACTGAAAGTGGTGGTGCCCTCGACGCCTTATGACGTCAAGGGTCTGTTAATCCAGTCCATTCGCGACGACGACCCGGTGGTATTCTGCGAGCATAAAATGCTGTACGACCTCAAGGGCGAGGTACCGGACGAGATCTATACCATCCCGCTAGGTCTAGCCAACTACACTCGCGAAGGAGAGGACGTCACCATCATTGCGTTGTCGGCAATGGTACATAAAGCAAACCAGGTGGCGGACAAACTGGCCAGAGAGGGGATCTCGGTCGAGGTGGTCGACCCGCGAACCATTTCACCGCTGGATGAAGAAGGTATTCTGGAATCGGTGGCTTCCACGGGGCGGGTAGTGATTGTCGACGAATCTGCTGCACGCTTCGGTTTTGCTCATGATGTCGCGGCGCTGATTGCGTCTCAGGCATTCCATTTCCTCAAAGCACCCGTTCTGCTGGTGACGCCGCCACACACGCCGGTCCCGTTCTCCCCTGCTCTCGAAAAACTCTGGATCCCTGGCGTTGAACGTATCGAAGCCGCCGTCCGTCAAGTGCTGGAGGATTAACCTATGAGCGAAATCAAGACGCTTGAAATGCCAAAGTGGGGGCTTTCCATGGAGGAAGGCTTGCTCGCTCGATGGGCAATCCAGGAGGGTGACGATTTCACCAGAGGGCAGGAAATCTGTGAGATTGAAACCAGTAAAATCGTCAATGTGCTGGAGGCACCTTTTGCCGGTACATTACGCCGGATAATCGCCCGGGAGGGTGAGACGCTTCAGGTTGGCGCCGTGCTGGCTCTGGTGGCTGACGCTTCGGTCAGCGATGCTGAACTGGACGAATTTGCTGCCAGTCTGGCGACGGTGAAACCCGCAGCCCCTGACCCGGAGGCTGCCGCGCCGGACCTAGCGGCACAGGCAGGCGCTAAGCCACCTTCCGTTGTTTCGCCGCCATCCAACAGTCCGGAGCCCCCTATTGGGCAGACCGTCATCCCCGTCAGTCTGCAAGGCGTGACCGATGTGACTCAGGTTAATGCCACGCCCCATGCGTTACGACTGTCTGCCCGCTGGGGTGTCGACCTGAAAAAGGTCCGCGGCAGCGGACGCGGGGATCGTATCTCTGTTTCTGATCTGGAAAGTGCGATCGTTGCCGCCGGCGGTCGCCTGGCCTCTCCGATGCCCCCCGTTCGTCGCAGCAAAGCGCCCCGCTCGCATGCCGATGATAGCCAGGTATCGGCCACCCCGCTGGCGCGCCGTCTGGCCGGCAAACTGGGTATCAACTTGCATGACTGCCGAAGCAGTGGTTCACGTGGTCGGGTGAGTCGTGATGATGTGCTGGCTGCGGCGTTGTTGCTCGACGGGCACCCGCAGACCAGCCCTGTGCAGGAGAGTGCCCCGGCACCCTTTGAGAGCATCCCCATGTCCGGTATGCGGCGGGCTATCGCTTCTCGCCTGCAAACCTCCAAGCAACAGTCTCCCCATTTCCGTTTGAGTGTCGATCTCGATCTGGAACGACTGTTAGCGTTTCGTCAGGAAATTAACCGCGAAGTACCCGGTGTCAAGATTTCGGTTAACGACCTGCTGGTGAAAGCCTGTGCCCTGGCGCTGGTGGCCGTGCCAGACGTCAACATCCAGTTTGATGAAGCGACACAAAGTATCCGCCGCTTTGCGGATGCCGATATTTCGGTGGCTGTTGCGCTGCCTGACGGGCTAATTACCCCCATTGTTCGCTCGGCGAACCGGAAATCGATCAGCGACATATCGGCCGAAATTCACGCCCTGGTGACCAGGGCCAAAGCGGGCACGCTGAAGCCGGAAGAGTTCCAGGGCGGGACCTTTAGCGTGTCAAATCTGGGGATGCTCGGCATCCGGCAGTTTGACGCCATCATCAATCCGCCGCAAAGCGCAATCCTCGCCATTGGCACCGGCGAGATGCGGGCGGTAGTACGCGACGGGCAAATCGTCGCGCGCCACCAACTGACGGTATCGCTATCCTGCGATCACCGGGTCATCGATGGGGCAGCAGGTGCAGCTTTTCTCCAGGAACTCAAGCGACTGACTGAAACCCCTACCCTGATGTTTATCCAGGAGACGAGCTATGCACGATAATTACGATGTGCTGATCATCGGCGGGGGGCCTGGGGGGTATGTGGCCGCCATCCGTGCCGGCCAGCTAGGTCTTCGTACCGCCTTAGTGGAAAAACAACATCTGGGCGGCATCTGCCTGAACTGGGGATGCATTCCAACCAAGGCGCTGTTGCATGGCGCTGAGGTCGCGCACAGTATCACCCATGCCAGTCAGCTGGGCATCAGCGTGGGTGAGGTGAATGTCGATCTGCAGAAACTGGTGCAGTTTAGCCGTGCCGTTTCGCAACAGCTCACCGGCGGGGTTGAGTACCTGTTGAAGAAAAATGGCGTGAGGGTGATTGATGGCACCGCGCGGCTGCGCGGTAAGGGACAAATAACGGTAGCGGATGCCCGGGGGGAAGCGCACGATTACCGGGCCGATCACGTGATCCTGGCCACGGGCGCCCGACCACGCGCATTGCCAGGCATAGAGCCAGATGGCGAATATATCTGGACCTATTACGAGGCACTACAGCCTAAGCGATTGCCCAGGTCGCTATTAATCATCGGTTCAGGCGCGATTGGCGTCGAGTTCGCCAGCCTTTATAACGATCTGGGCTGTAAAGTGACGCTGGTCGAGCTAGCGTCGCAGATTTTGCCCGTGGAAGATGCCGAAGTGTCAGCGGCGGTGCGTAAGTCATTCGAAAAGCGCGGGATTCAGGTCCATACCCAGACCCAGGTAACGCAAGTACAGCTCACCGATACCGGGGTGCGCTGTACAATGAAAAATACGAGCGCCGAATCTTTCCTGGAAGTCGAACGCGTGCTGCTGGCGGTTGGCGTACAGCCTAATATTGAAGATCTGGGGCTGGAAGCACTGGGCGTCGAGTTAGACCGCGGTTTTATCAAGTCGGACGCGGCTTGTCGCACTAACGTATTTGGGCTTTATGCCATCGGCGATGTAGCCGGCCCGCCGTGTCTGGCGCACAAGGCCAGCCACGAAGGCGTGATCTGCATTGAGACACTGGCTGGTGTCGAAGGCACCCACCCGTTTGATCGCGACTATGTGCCCGGTTGCACTTATTCCCGGCCTCAGGTTGCCAGTCTGGGCCTGACGGAATCGACGGCCCTGGCCAGGGGACGGCCCGTCAGGATCGGTAAGTTCTCTTATCAGAGCAATGGTAAGGCGCTGGCCAGCGGTGAGACGGAGGGTTTTGTGAAGACCATTTTCGATGCTGAAACGGGTGAATTGCTGGGCGCGCATATGGTTGGCGCACAGGTCACGGAACAGATCCAGGGGTTTGGTATCGCCCGTCACCTGGAGGCCACAGATGAAAGTCTCCTGTCGATGATCTTTGCGCATCCGACACTTTCCGAAGCGATGCATGAATCCATACTCGCGGCCTGTGACCAACCGTTGCATCAATAAGAAATAAGGGAGGCGATAGCGTCGTGATACGGAGTAAGTTGCCCGTTATCCCTCCTGTATTTTCCTTGAACGTTCGATAAGGTAACAGCCCGTCGTTAGGTAAGTATCCCGCATCATTGATCTCCAGCCACTGGCAGTCATCTCACTTTATTGAAAATGAGCAGGACTAACGCAAGGCAAATGGCGCTACCGACAAATGCGGTGATGAAGGAATTCACCAATGAGCTGCTGTAACGAAATAAAAGCGTCATTGCGGATTCATTCCGTCAAGACTTGCTTATTTGTTCGTTACGAACATTTTAATACCAGGGGAATTGCACATAGCCGCTAACCTGTCCTTATTATTGCCACGCAACCTCATCTCTGTTGCCCTTACTGACGTTGCACTCGTTGCACATGATTTGCAGATTGGCAATATCGAGGGCTAAATGCGGGTAAAGAGAACGCGGTTTTATATGATCAACGTGCATCACCATCCCGTCACTGGCGCCGCGCCCGCATACGCAACATTTATTGCCGTAGCGCTGGAACGCCTGGTAACGTAAACGCCGCCACTCCCTTGAGCGGTAGAATGTCTCAGCCTCTTTAGCAGCTTGCTGCCGCTGCGCCTGCTCACGTCGGAACTGTTCGAATAAAACGACATGCCCTTCAGCTTTAGGGTAATTTCCCCAGGCATCCGTCGCTGGTGTCGTGTCGGGCTTCTCCTGTACCTTCACCGAGTCTTGAGGATAGAGTTTGCTCGTAACCTTTTGTACCAGCTTGAAAAGTATCCATACGACTACGGCCAGAATAACTAACGTTTCCACTCCCTCGCCTTATTCTCGTTCAAAGATGATTGCTGCATTATTTTATACAAGCGCCATATTGATGGTCATTATACCTTTGTAGGGATGAATTCGCGTTATCGCAAGGGGATAACATGCGTCCCCACACCATATACACCGCTATACCACCCGTCTTTTCCCCCTCACGTTTTCAACCCAACCTGCTATGCTCCTTCTTTCCCTGTTCTCTGGAGATCTCAATGCTGACCATCTGGGGCCGAAAAACCTCCTCTAACGTGCAGGCGCTGATGTGGTGTGTTGGCGAGCTTGGGCTGGACTATCTCCGGTTCGACGTGGGGCATCGCTATGGTGGTACCGACAGCGAGGCGTTTTATCAGCTCAATCCCAATCGCACGGTGCCAGTGCTGCAGGATGGCGATAATCCGCCGCTGTGGGAAACGGGCGCTATCCTTCGCTATTTAGCCAATCGCTACGCCGATGACGCCTTCTGGCCGGGCGATCTGCTGGCCCGCACTGAGGTTGATCGCTGGGCCGAGTGGTCAAAGCAGAATATTGCCCTCGGCTTTACGGCGCCAGTGTTCTGGCGCGTGGTGCGCACGCCCGCCGCCGAGCGGGATCCGCAGGCCATCGCCGCGGCGGTGACGGCCCTGGAGCAAAAGCTGGCGATTGCCGAGGCACGTCTCGCCAGCAGTCGCTATCTGGTGGGCGATACGTTCACCCTGGCCGACATCCAGTTTGGCCATGTGCTGTACCGCTACTTTGCCATCGACATCACCCGTCATTCCCTCCCCCATCTGGCGGCTTACTATGCACGGCTAACCGAACGGCCTGCCTTTCGCCAGCACGTCATGGTCAGCTACGACGAACTGAAGGTCTGAAGATGGTCGGTAGCGCCTCCTGACGCTACCGACATACCGGTTAACGCGCCATCAGGACAAACACGCCCCAGCCGAGATATTCCCGGGTCCAGGTGACATGGTGCAGCGGCGCGGTGGTCAACTGCTGGCGAACCTCCGGCGCGAAGTCATCGTGCGGATTGGCCTCCAGCCAGCGGCGCATCGTCAGCCATTTCGCCGCTTCATAACGATCCCAGCCCTCCTGGTCGGCCAGCACCATCTCCACCACGTCATAGCCCAGTTCACCAAAGTGGGCGACCAGCGCCGGTAGCGTCAGGAAGTCATCGGGTGACTGCGCGCCGCAGGCAATCGCCTCTTCTGCCGTGGCCGGACGTTTGCGCCACCATGGCTCGCCGATAAGCAACATGCCGCCTGGGATAAGGCTCTGCTTCAGCAGCTCGATTGTGCCTGCCACCCCGCCGCCGATCCACGTGGCCCCCACGCAGGCGGCAATATCGCACGGCTGGCTGGCGACATATCCGCTGGCATCCTGGTGCACAAAGGTTACCCGGTCGCTTACCCCGAGCGCTTCTGCACGGGCGGTCGCCTGCTGGCTGAACAGCAGGCTCATGTCCACGCCGGTGCCGACGATCTGATGATCGCGCGCCCAGCTACAGAGCATCTCGCCGGAGCCGCTGCCAAGGTCAAGAATAGCGGTGCCCGGCGCCATCCGCAGCGCCCGTCCCAGGGTGGCGTACTTTTCCGGGGTAAAAGGGTTATGAATACGGTGTTCGCTTTCACTGATAGTAAAAATGCGAGGGATATCGATCATGGGTGTTTCTCCTTGAGAGCCATACGCCCGGGCAGCGACCCTGCCCGGGTCGCTGTATCAGCGGTTGTCCGCCTGCGCGCGAACGTTATTCAAACCAGTGGTGTTGATCCGGTACGGCTGGCCGTTCACCGACTTAATCAGCTTTTTGGTTTTGAGCTTTTTGAAGACCGCGAGGGTGCAGTCGTTCAGCAACAGCCCTTCCCGGGTGTAGCATTCGACGGCGGTAATGCGGCCGGAGGTATCGCGGACGTGCGCAATACGGCCACCTTTGGCGAGAACGTGTAAGGTCCGTTGTTCCTGACGGGATAAATTCATACTGAAACCTGTTCATTATCATGTGCGAAAACATGCCTACACCCGCAGGTGTGTGCGTAAGGTTTAAGCGCAGCGATAATCAGTCCGGCCTGGGCAGGTCGGGGAACTGATTATCTGATAATGACATTCTCCAGCATCGAAGCCTCGGTAAGCATTGAAAGGTATTAACGCGCTGAATACTAACACCCTCAGTTCATAAGGGTATGGCGCAGATTAAAAACTGTGACCGGTATTACGATTTACCCTCAGCCTCCCCCGCATTTTGCGCTTTCCGCCACCCGCTCTGTTCCTCAAGGTTAACCACCACCTTATCTCCCTCCCGCATTGTTAAATAATTGTTGTCAGATCACAAAATAGAAACAAAAAGGCCATTTCGTACGCATTTTATAAAAATGTAGATATTTTTAATTTATGGCTACGAAATGAACATCACCCTGACATTACAGCGAGGAACGATCCTGATGAACGCCCTGACCGCAGTAAAACCGACACCCGCGCCGTTAGCCCAGCCATATCCGGGCTTTTCCATTGCCCCTTCCGCACAGTCGCCGCGCCTGCTGGAGCTCACCTTTTCCGCCGAAACAACCACGCAGTTCCTGCAGCAGGTCGCGCAGTGGCCGGTGCAGGCGCTGGAATACAAATCTTTCTTACGCTTCCAGGTCGGCAAGATCCTCGACGATCTGTGCGGCAATCAGCTGCAGCCGTTGCTGATCAAAACATTGCTCGATCGTGCGGAAGGCGCGCTGCTGATCAACGGCGAAGGGATCGATAACGTCAGCCAGGCCGAGGAGATGGTCAAGCTGGCCACCGCCGTCGCCCATCTGATTGGCCGTTCCAACTTCGACGCCATGAGCGGTCAGTATTACGCTCGCTTTGTGGTGAAAAATGTCGATAACTCCGACAGCTACCTGCGCCAGCCGCACCGGGTGATGGAGCTGCACAACGACGGCACCTACGTCGAAGAGCAAACCGACTACGTGTTAATGATGAAGATCGACGAGCAGAACATGCAGGGCGGTAATTCCCTGCTGCTGCATCTCGACGACTGGGAGCATCTCGACGAATTTTTCCGCGACCCGCTGGCTCGCCGCCCAATGCGCTGGGCCGCGCCGCCGAGCAAAAACGTCAGCAAGGATGTTTTCCACCCGGTGTTCGACGTCGATTCGCTGGGCCGTCCGGTAATGCGCTATATCGACCAGTTCGTCCAGCCGAAAGATTTCGAAGAAGGCACCTGGCTGAGCCGCCTTTCCGACGCGCTGGAAACCAGCAAAAACATCCTTTCAATACCGGTGCCGGTGGGCAAATTCCTGCTGATTAACAACCTGTTCTGGCTGCACGGCCGCGACCGGTTTACGCCGCACCCGGACCTGCGCCGCGAACTGATGCGCCAGCGCGGCTACTTTGCGTATTCCACGAATCATTACCAGACTCATCAATAAGGGTTCTCAGGCGAAGGAATTGAGCGGATGTATGATTTCGTGATTATCGGCGGCGGCATCATCGGCATGTCGACCGCCATGCAGTTAATTGAGATTTACCCGGACGCCCGCATTGCGCTGCTGGAAAAAGAGACCGGTCCGGCCTGCCATCAGACTGGCCACAACAGCGGCGTGATCCACGCCGGGGTGTATTACACCCCCGGCAGCCTCAAGGCGCAGTTTTGCCTCGCCGGCAACCGCGCCACCAAAGCGTTTTGCGAGCAGAACGGCATCCGCTATGACGTCTGCGGCAAAATGCTGGTCGCCACCTCGCCGCTGGAGATGGAGCGGATGCGCGCCCTGTGGGATCGCACCGCCGCCAACGGCCTGCAGCGCGAGTGGCTAAGCGCCGGGGAGCTACGCGAGCGCGAACCGAACATTACCGGGCTCGGCGGGATCTTCGTCCCTTCCAGCGGCATCGTCAGCTACCGCGACGTGGCGGCGGCAATGGCGAAGATCTTCGAATCAAAAGGCGGAACGATCGTCTACGACGCCGAAGTCAGTGCCCTGAAAGAACATGCCAGCGGCGTGGTGATCCGCACCCGCCAGGGCGGAGAATATGAGGCCTCGACGCTGATCGCCTGTTCGGGCTTGATGGCCGATCGGCTGGTGAAAATGCTCGGCGTCGATCCCGGCTTTATCATCTGCCCGTTCCGCGGCGAATATTTTCAATTGGCGCCGCAGCACAACCAGATCGTCAACCATCTGATCTATCCGATCCCCGATCCGGCGATGCCGTTCCTCGGCGTCCACCTGACCCGCATGATCGACGGCAGCGTCACCGTCGGCCCCAACGCCGTGCTGGCTCTGAAGCGCGAAGGCTACCGCAAGCGCGATATCTCGCTGGCCGATACCCTGGAGATCCTCACCTCGCCCGGCATCCGCCGGGTACTGCAAAACAACCTGCGCTCCGGACTGGGCGAAATGAAGAATTCGCTGTGCAGAAGCGGCTATCTGCGGCTGGTGCAGAAATACTGCCCGAGCCTGACGCTGAGCGATTTACGCCCGTGGCCCGCCGGCGTGCGGGCGCAGGCGGTATCGCCGCAGGGCAAACTGATCGACGATTTTCTCTTCGTCACCACCGCGCGTTCGATACATACCTGCAATGCGCCATCGCCGGCGGCCACCTCCGCTATCCCGATCGGCGCGCACATCGTCAGCAAGGTGCAGACCCTGCTGGAAAGCCAGAGCAATCCCGGACGCACGCTGCGTGCGGCACGTAGCGTGGAGACACTACACGCCGCTTTTATCCGTTAACCCCCTTAAGACAGGAAGCGATTATGCAACTCAACGATATGACACTGTTTCGCCAGCAGGCGCTGATCGATGGTCAGTGGCGCGATGCGCCCAACGGCGATGTGATTGCGGTGACCAACCCGGCCAACGGCGAGCAGCTCGGCAGTGTGCCGAAAATGGGCGCCGACGAAACCCGCGAAGCAATTGAAGCCGCCAATCGCGCCCTTCCCGCCTGGCGTGCCCTGACCGCCAAAGAGCGGGCGAATATTCTGCGCCGCTGGTTCGATCTTATGATGGAGAATCAGGACGATCTCGCCCGCCTGATGACCCTCGAGCAGGGAAAACCGCTGGCGGAAGCCAAAGGCGAAATCAGCTACGCCGCCTCCTTTATTGAGTGGTTCGCCGAAGAAGGTAAGCGCATTTACGGCGATACCATTCCCGGCCATCAGGCCGACAAGCGCCTGCTGGTGATTAAGCAGCCCATCGGCGTTACCGCCGCCATCACCCCGTGGAACTTCCCGGCGGCGATGATCACCCGCAAAGCGGGCCCGGCGCTGGCCGCCGGCTGCACCATGGTCCTGAAACCGGCCAGCCAGACGCCGTTTTCAGCGCTGGCGCTGGCCGAACTGGCCAATCGCGCCGGGATCCCCGCCGGGGTGTTCAACGTGGTCACCGGTTCCGCCGGGGCCGTCGGCGGCGAACTGACCAGCAACCCGCTGGTGCGCAAGCTCTCCTTTACCGGCTCGACCGAGATTGGCCGCCAGCTGATGGAGCAGTGCGCGAAAGACATCAAAAAAGTCTCCCTGGAGCTGGGCGGCAACGCGCCGTTTATCGTCTTTGATGATGCCGACCTCGATAAAGCCGTCGAGGGGGCGCTGGCGTCGAAGTTCCGCAACGCCGGGCAGACCTGCGTCTGCGCCAACCGGCTGTACGTCCAGGACGGGGTGTATGACCGTTTCGCTGAAAAACTGCAGCAGGCGGTGGAAAAACTGCGCATCGGCGACGGCCTGCAGGATGGCGTCACCACCGGCCCGCTGATTGACGAGAAAGCCGTCGCCAAAGTTGAAGAACATATTGCCGACGCCATCGCCAAAGGCGCGAAAGTCGTCACCGGCGGCAAACCGCACGCCCTGGGCGGCAACTTCTTCCAGCCGACCATCCTGGTCAACGTTCCCGACAGCGCCAAAGTGGCGAAAGAGGAGACCTTCGGCCCGCTGGCGCCGCTGTTCCGCTTTAAGGATGAAGCCGACGTCATTGCCCAGGCCAACGATACCGAATTCGGCCTCGCCGCCTATTTCTACGCCCGCGATCTGAGCCGCGTCTTCCGCGTCGGCGAAGCGCTGGAATACGGCATTATCGGGATTAACACCGGCATTATCTCCACCGAAGTCGCCCCGTTCGGCGGCGTCAAGGCCTCCGGCCTCGGCCGCGAAGGGTCGAAGTACGGCATCGAAGATTACTTAGAAATCAAATATATGTGTATTGGCCTTTAACAGGAGCGATGGATGAACAGCAATAAAGCAATGATGGCGCGTCGCAGCGATGCGGTCCCGCGCGGCGTCGGCCAGATCCACCCTATCTTCGCCGAACGCGCGGAGAACTGCCGGGTGTGGGACGTCGAAGGCCGGGAATATCTCGATTTTGCCGGCGGTATCGCGGTGCTCAATACCGGCCATCTGCATCCGCAGGTTGTCGCCGCCGTCGAAGACCAGCTGAAAAAGCTATCTCATACCTGCTTCCAGGTACTGGCCTACGAGCCCTATCTGGCGCTGTGCGAAAAGATGAACCAGAAGGTGCCCGGTGATTTCGCCAAGAAAACCCTGCTGGTCACCACCGGGTCGGAAGCGGTGGAGAACGCGGTGAAAATCGCCCGCGCGGCAACCGGGCGCAGCGGTACCATCGCCTTCACCGGCGCCTATCACGGCCGTACCCATTACACCCTGTCGCTAACCGGGAAAGTGAACCCGTACTCCGCCGGTATGGGGTTAATGCCGGGCCACGTCTATCGCGCCCTCTACCCGTGCGCGCTGCACGGCGTCAGCGATGACGAGGCGATCGCCAGCATCCATCGCATCTTCAAAAACGATGCTGCGCCGGAAGATATCGCCGCCATCATTATCGAGCCGGTGCAGGGTGAAGGCGGATTCTATGCCGCCTCCCCGGCCTTTATGCAGCGCCTGCGCGCCCTGTGCGACGAACACGGCATTATGCTCATCGCCGATGAGGTCCAGAGCGGCGCGGGCCGTACCGGCACGCTGTTCGCCATGGAGCAGATGGGCGTGGCGGCAGATATCACCACCTTCGCCAAATCCATCGCCGGCGGTTTCCCGCTGGCGGGCGTCACCGGGCGGGCGGAGGTGATGGATGCCATCGCCCCCGGCGGACTCGGCGGCACCTACGCTGGCAACCCCATCGCCTGCGCCGCTGCCCTGGCGGTATTACAGATTTTCGAGCAGGAGAACCTGCTGGAAAAAGCCAACCAACTCGGCGACACCCTGCGCCAGGGCCTGCTGGCGATTGCAGAAGATCATCCGGAGATCGGTGACGTTCGCGGCCTGGGGGCGATGATCGCCATTGAGCTGTTTGAAAAGGGCGACCGCAGCAAGCCTAACGCCAGGCTGACGGCGGATATCGTCGCCCGTGCCCGCGACAAAGGCCTGATCCTGCTCTCCTGCGGGCCGTACTACAACGTGCTGCGCATCCTGGTGCCGCTGACCATTGAAGAGGCGCAGATCGAGCAGGGTCTCAAGATCATCGCCGACTGCTTTACCGAGGCGAAACAGGCATAGAGAAACAGGCATAGAACAGAATACATGCGGAAGCGAAGTACGTTCGTAAGGGAATGAAGACGAGACCTGCAAAACAACAATAATACGCGTGCCCCGGCGCGGGAATGTCGGGGCGCTCTCCCAGGTGACACACTTCGAGAGGGTAAATGATGGGGCAACTGTCGCAATCACAGGATTTAGGGGCGGGACTGAAGTCGCGCCACGTCACGATGTTATCTATCGCCGGGGTGATCGGCGCGAGTTTATTTGTCGGCTCCAGCGTCGCCATTGCCGAAGCGGGCCCGGCGGTGCTGCTGGCCTATCTGTTTGCCGGGCTGCTGGTGGTGATGATTATGCGTATGCTGGCCGAAATGGCCGTCGCCACGCCGGATACTGGCTCCTTTTCCACCTACGCCGACAAAGCCATCGGCCGCTGGGCGGGGTATACCATCGGCTGGCTGTACTGGTGGTTCTGGGTACTGGTTATTCCGCTGGAAGCCAATATCGCGGCGATTATTCTGCATTCGTGGGTGCCGGGCGTCCCTGTGTGGTTGTTCTCCCTGGTCATCACTCTCGCCCTCACCGGCAGTAACCTGCTGAGCGTCAAGAACTACGGTGAATTCGAGTTCTGGCTGGCGCTGTGCAAAGTGATCGCTATTCTGGCGTTTATCGTACTGGGCGCGGTCGCCATTACCGGTTTTTATCCCTATGCCGAGGTCAGCGGCATTTCGCGGCTGTGGGACCACGGCGGCTTTATGCCGAACGGCTTCGGCGCGGTGCTGAGCGCGATGCTGATCACCATGTTCTCCTTTATGGGCGCGGAGATCGTCACCATTGCCGCCGCCGAATCGGACACGCCGGATAAACACATCGTCCGCGCCACCAACTCGGTGATCTGGCGTATCTCTATTTTTTATCTGTGCTCGATCTTTATCGTCGTCGCCCTCATCCCATGGAATATGCCGGGGCTGAAGAGCATCGGTTCCTACCGCTCGGTGCTCGAGCTGCTGCATATTCCCTACGCGAAGCTGATTATGGACGGCGTGATCCTCCTGTCGGTCACCAGCTGTCTGAACTCGGCGCTGTATACCGCCTCGCGGATGCTCTACTCCCTGAGCCGTCGCGGCGATGCGCCGGCCATCATGGGCCGGACCAACCGCAGCAAAACTCCGTACGTGGCGGTGCTGCTCTCCACCGGCGCGGCGTTCCTCACCGTGGTGGTGAACTACTATGCCCCCGCGAAGGTGTTTAAATTCCTCATCGACAGCTCTGGCGCCATCGCCCTGCTGGTCTATCTGGTGATCGCCGTTTCACAACTGCGGATGCGCAAAATCCTTCAGGCGCAAGGCGGCGAGATCCGTCTGAGAATGTGGCTCTATCCGTACCTGACCTGGCTGGTGATCGCCTTTATCACCTTCGTGCTGGTGGTGATGCTGTTCCGTCCGGCGCAGCAGCTGGAGGTGATCTCTACCGGCCTGTTAGCATTGGGAATTATTTGTACAGTCCCGATTATGTCGCGCTGGAAAAAGCTGGTATTGTGGCAAAAACTGCCGCTGCAAAATACGCGTTAACCCTGTTCCCGGCGCCCGCCGGGAAGAGTATTCAGGAGTAAGAACATGACCGCCATTCCCCAGGCGACGGCCATTGACGGGTACCGTTGGCTGAAAAACGACATCATCCGCGGGGTCTACCAACCCGATGAGAAGCTGCGGATGAGCCTGTTGACGTCGCGCTATGAGCTCGGCGTCGGGCCGCTGCGGGAGGCGCTCTCGCAGCTGGTGGCGGAAAGGCTGGTGACGGTGGTTAATCAGAAAGGCTATCGGGTGGCGCCCATGTCGGAGCAGGAGCTTCTCGATATCTTCGACGCGCGCGCCAATATGGAAGCCATGCTGGTGCGCCTCGCCATCGAACGCGGCGGCGACGAGTGGGAAGCCGAGCTGCTGGCCCGCGCCCATCTGCTCAACAAGCTGGAGTCCTGTGACGCCAGTGAGCGCTTACTCGATGAATGGGACCAGCGCCATCAGGCGTTTCACACCGCCATCGTCGCCGGCTGCGGCTCCCAGTATCTGCTGCAGATGCGCGAAAGGCTGTTCGATCTGGCGGCGCGCTACCGTTTCATCTGGCTGCGCACCACCGTGCTGTCGGTGGAGATGCTGGAAGACAAACATGTTCAACACCAGACCCTGCTGGACGCCATTCTGGCGCGCGATGCCGAACGAGCCAGCGCGCTGATGCGCGAGCACTTACTGACCCCTATCCCGATTATTCAACAGGCGATGGCTGGCAAGCTGTCGCCGCAGGCAGGGTGAGTCAGATGGTGGGGTTGAAATTACGGGTATGGCGGCACGCTCCTCCACGCCGCACGGGCGTGGAGAAATCGTATCCGTAGATCAATCAGGCCCGCAGGCGAACCGGCTCGCTGAAATCGTCGGCCGGTTCCAGCTTCAGATTAAAGGTGGTCAGCAGCGCTGCCGCGCGCTCGTGGAACTCGCGTAGCGTTTTTTCCAGTCTGTCGCTCACTTCCGGGTCGTCAATGTCGACCGCCTGCCATGAACCTTCTTTATTGAACAGGCCAAACTGGTAGCTGTAGGTGAAACGTGACTCTTGTGCTTCCATTTCCATCCACCAGCCCCAGAATTCACGCTTCTCCGGTGCGGGCTTAACATTGACGCAAACTGCCAGGCAATCGAAAAAGAAACGGTTGTCATGGCACTGCTCTTCGCGAATGTAAGGCCCTAGCGCCGTGAATTTCTTGATCAACTTACTTTTCAGGTGTCCACTCGGTAACGTCATTGCGATCTCCTTTAGTGATGCAACTGTTTTACCAAACCAATAGAATTTAGCAATAAATTAACCAAATCTATGATTGATCCAGCGGGCGATCTGTCGCAATGCGTGATCAAAATTGCGATACACCGGGTTAAACGGGATCTCCAGCAGTTTGCCATCGGCAGATGACGAAGTGATTAACCGCGACTCTTCTTCGGGGCTGAACGGATCGTCCTTCCAGAAGCCGGAAAGCATCGGCGTCGGGCAACGGCGCCCCAGCAGTCCCTGTGTTTTTAACGAGTAGCGGTTGAGCTCCACGCGCAGCGCTTCATCGGACGCGTCATGCATACCCAGCCGCGAGGCCAGCACGTCAAGATACATCTCCGGCACGCGCCCCTGATGCAGGGGATCCACCAGCAGACCATGAACGACCGGGCCCAGACACGCCACAGCCTTCAGCCGCTGCGGCTCCAGGTAACCCAGACGGACCGCGATATTGGCGCCAAAGCGGAAGCCAAAGGCCGCGACCCGGGTATGATCGACCCACGGTACATTTTCCAGATGGCGCAGCGCGTGCTGGTGCAGCAGGCTGGTGTCCTGATTCAGCGTCCATTTTGACGAGAAGCCGATGGAAGGCATATCGATCGTCAGCATGGCAATACCGAGCGGTGAGAAGTAGTTCTCATACAGGTTGTAATAATCCGTCTGCAGTGAGTCCAGGCCCCCGCACATCAGCACCGTCGGAAACGGCCCATCGCCTTTTGGCATATGCAAAAAGCCGGTTATTGGCGAACCGCCAGGAATGGTGAACTCCAGTTCGCGCAGCGAGCCCGGCAGCCGCTGGGCGGCCTCTTCATACGCCCGGTTGGCTAAAGCCTGCGCCTGTTCGGCCAGCTCATCGCCTTTAATATGCGGATAAGCGGCAATGCTATACAGGTTCGATGCATGCAACCAGTGGCGGCCGCTCAGCAAAGGATCGGCTTCCTGCCCGGCCTTTTGCTGCCACTGCATGGCCTCTTTCGCCCACTCAAAGATCCAGTTGCCGCCGCGATAGCCGATAACGGTATCGAACAGTTCTGGATCCGTTCGTTCGGCCTCGCTCATCACAATGCGCGCTTGCACATCGAGGATCTCCTGCGGGGTCACGCCGCGCCAGATCCACATCAAACGGTTGATCAGACGGTACCAGTGATCGACGTGATTGCCGCTCAGCGCCGACTGCATCGCCTGCGGTTTTCCGGCGGAAAACCGACGCACCAGCGTAGAGGTTTCGGGATGTTTGAAGCGGGGTTTAAACAGCGTTTCGCTGAGGTTAGCCTGTGACATGTGCAGCCTCCGTCGTAGTGCCACTCCTGTTATTGTAACCTGCTAAAGGATAAAAAAAACCACGCCCGGCAAGCCGGGCGTGGTAAATAGCACTGTCCTGAAGAATTAACGACCTGCGATAGGCGGTACAAACACCACGCCCATATCCCACGGCTGTTCAATCCAGGTGTCCTGCGGAATATCCACAACGTAATCGTCCACCAGCGGGCGGCCTGCCGGCTTGGCGAAAATGGTGACAAAGTGTGCTTTTGGATACATTTCGCGGATCGCCACGGCGGTACCGCCGGTATCCACCAGATCGTCGATAACGATAAAGCCTTCGCCATCGCCTTCCGCGCGTTTCAGCACTTTCAGCTCGCGCTGGTTATCATGGTCGTAGCTGGAGATGCATACGGTATCAACATGACGAATGCCCAGTTCACGCGCCAGTAAGGCTCCCGGTACCAGTCCACCGCGGCTGACGGCAATAATGCCTTTCCATTGCTCAACCGGCAGCAGACGGCTGGCCAGTTTGCGGGCGTGAATCTGCAACATGTCCCAGGTGACGACGTATTTTTCGCTCATGTGAAGTGTCCCAGCCTGTGTAATACGGCTTAAATAATGTTCGAGGGGGAAAATGGTTGCGCGAGATTATAGAGATCTGACGCACTAAAAACCAGTGTTAAGCGGTTTGCGCAACGCTTTTTGCGTTGTTTACACTACCTGCGGCGGTGGAAAGTGGTATTCTCAACCCCATCGCGCAAGCCCGGGCTTGTTGTGTATTTTAACGCTAACCCTCGTCCTGCAACCGCTGTATGCAGGAGTCTGTAAGGAGACTTACCGTGTCTGAACTGTCTCAACTATCCCCGCAGCCGCTTTGGGATATTTTTGCCAAGATTTGCTCCATCCCGCACCCGTCCTATCACGAAGAACAGCTCGCCGAGCACATTATGGGTTGGGCAAAAGAAAAAGGCTTACACGCGGAACGTGACCAGGTTGGCAACATTCTGATTCGTAAAGGCGCGACTGCCGGTATGGAAAACCGCAAGCCGGTAGCGCTGCAGGCGCACCTCGATATGGTGCCGCAGAAAAACAACGATACCGTCCACGACTTCGCCAAAGATCCGATCCAGCCGTACATTGACGGCGAATGGGTGAAAGCGCGCGGCACCACGCTGGGCGCGGATAACGGCATCGGGATGGCGTCCGCGCTGGCGGTGCTGGCCGACGACAGCGTCGCTCACGGTCCGCTGGAAGTGCTGCTGACCATGACCGAAGAGGCCGGTATGGACGGCGCGTTCGGTCTGCAGGCCAACTGGCTGCAGGCGGATATCCTGATCAATACCGACTCCGAAGAAGAAGGCGAAATCTACATGGGTTGCGCCGGCGGGATCGATTTCACCTCTAACCTGGCGCTGACCCGAGAAGCGATTCCGGCCGGGTTCCAGAGCTTTAAAGTAACCTTAAAAGGGCTGAAAGGCGGCCACTCCGGCGGTGACATTCACCTGGGTCTGGGTAACGCCAACAAGCTGCTGTCGCGCTTCCTCGCCGGCCACGCCGATGAGCTGGATTTGCGTCTGGTCGATTTCAACGGCGGTACGTTGCGCAACGCCATCCCGCGCGAAGCATACGCGACCGTCGCCGTCGCCGCGGATAAAGCCGATGCGCTGAAAGCGCTGGTGAATACTTACCAGGCGCTGCTGAAAAACGAGCTGGAGGCCAAAGAGAAGAACCTGGTAGTGCTCCTGGAAGCGGTCGATAACGACAAAGCAGCGCTGACGCAGGCTTCCCGCGACGGTTTCATCCGCCTGCTGAACGCCACGCCGAACGGGGTTATCCGCAACTCTGACGTGGCGAAAGGCGTAGTGGAAACTTCGCTGAACGTCGGCGTCGTCACCATGACCGATGACAACGTGCAGATCCACTGCCTGATCCGCTCGCTGATCGACAGCGGCAAAGACTACGTGGTCAGCATGCTGGATTCTCTGGGTAAACTGGCGGGGGCGAAAACCGAAGCCAAAGGCGCTTACCCTGGCTGGCAGCCGGACGCCAACTCGCCGGTAATGCACCTGGTGCGCGAGACTTACCAGCGTCTGTTCAACAAGACGCCGAACATCCAGATCATCCACGCCGGTCTGGAATGCGGTCTGTTCAAAAAACCGTATCCGGAGATGGACATGGTCTCCATCGGGCCAACCATTACTGGTCCGCACTCCCCGGATGAGCAGGTACATATCGAGAGCGTCGGCCAGTACTGGACGCTGCTGACCGAGCTGCTGAAAGCCATTCCGGCTAAATAAGCCCCACCACCGGCGGCAGTCTGCCGCCGGTTTTCCCCCGCATCACCTTAGCGCCACGCGTTTTTCCATCCGGTAGTTAATAAACCACTCCCCACGGGCCGCCACCCGCTGCTCCGCCACCACTTTAAATCCATGGGCCGTAAAACAGGGCTTTGCGGTAATGCTGGCGTCCACCGTCAGGATTTGCGCAGGATACTGAGCGCAGAGCGCCTCGATAAGCGCGCCGCCGATACCCTGCCGGGCGTGATCCGGCGAGACAAAGAGCAAATCGATATGCGTCCCGATGGCGGTGATAAAGCCAACCGGTTGATTGTTAACCACGGCTACCCGCCCGACTGAGTCAGCCAGCTTTTGTCGCCAGCGCGTCTCATCCACCTGTGCCCAGGCCGCAATCTGCGCCGGGGTATAGTCCCGGCTCGCCGTTTCCTGCACCGCGCGCAGAAAGATCTGGCAGAGCAATGGCAAATCGCTGTCGCGGTAAGCACGAATATGCATGGTTAAATCCCTAATAAAAGCTGCCTTTCCAGCTGCGGATCGAGCAGCGTCACATGGAGCCCAACCAGACGCACGCCCCGTCCGCCGCGGCGCTCATCCCAGGCTTTGTGGGCGGTGGCAATCAGATCCTCTTTGTTCAGCCGCGGCCAGACGTGCTCCTGAGTGGTCAGCTGGAAGTCATTGAATTTCAGTTTAATCCCCTGGCGGGCGATCAACAGGTCCGGTTTGACCTTCGCCAGCCGCCGCTCCAGTTCGGGATAGAGATTTTCGATAATCGCTTCGCACGCTGACCATTCGTGGATATCTTCCGCTAACGTCCGCTCCACACCCACCGATTTACGTTGCCGATCGTTATGGATTTCCCGCTCATCAATCCCGTGGCTGCGCTCCCACAGAATACGACCGAATTTACCGAAGCGCTTGAGCAGCATGGCCAGATCGCTGTTCTGCACATCGCCACAGGTACGCAGGCCCATATTTTCCAGCTTCGCCGCCGACACCTTTCCGACACCGGGTATTTTCGCCAGCGGCAGCGCCCGCACAAACTCTGCCACCTGATGGGGAGCGATAACGAACTGGCCGTTGGGTTTATTCATATCGGAAGCGATTTTAGCGAGAAACTTCACCGGCGCCACGCCCGCCGAGGCGGTGAGGTGCAGCTCCCGTTCGATGGTCTGGCGGATCTCCTGAGCTATCAGAGTGGCCGACCCGTGACAATGCACGCTGTCGCTGACGTCAAGGTAGGCTTCATCCAGCGACAGCGGCTCAATGCGCGAGGTATAGCGGGAGAAAATTTCGCGGATATGATTCGAGGCTTCTTTGTAGGCATCGAAGCGGCCGGGAAGCAGCGTGAGATGCGGGCACAGCTTGAGCGCCGTTGCCGTCGGCATGGCGCTGCGCACACCAAACTTACGCGCAGGATAGTTCGCGGTACTAATCACGCCACGCTGTACCCGACTGCCGCCTATCGCGAGGGGGATATCACGCAACGCCGGGTTGTCGCGCATCTCCACCGCTGCAAAGAAACAGTCCATATCGACATGGATAATTTTACGCATCGTCAGACTCAACACTGTATACCCATACAGCATAGCAAAACTGCGCGCCAGTTTGATGCTTTTTTTACTCCGGTGGTCAAAAAAACGCTGACAACATAAAAGTGCAATAAATCATGTTTATTTTCATAACGTTAATCAACTAATCTGAAAGATACAATTATGAAGAAACGACTCACCGCCCTTTGCCTGCTGGCCGCCAGCAGCGCTTTAGCTAACCCACAGCTGATTGCCCACCGCGGCGGTACCGGCGATGCGCCGGAAAATACCCTGCCGGCCATTAAACTGGCGCTGGAGAACCACGCTGAGGCCATCTGGGTCACGGTGCAGTTAAGCCGCGACGGCGTACCGGTACTCTATCGTTCAAGCGCTCTCTCCGCCCTGACCAACGCCGAGGGTAAGGTCTCCAGCTTAACCGCCGCCGAGCTGGCGAAAGTCGACGTCGGCTGGAAATGGGGGGATGACAGCCACCCGTGGCGCGGTAAGCAGGCCACGATCCCGACCCTGCAAAGCGTGCTGCAACAGTGGCCGCACACTTTTTTCTATATCGATATCAAATCTCCAGATGCCGAACCGGCGGTGATGGGCGAACGCCTGCTGGCGGTGTTAAAAGCCACCGACAGCCTCGATCGCGTGCGGGTCTATTCCACCGATGACCGCTATATCGCCGCCCTGCCATCGGCTATTCCCCGCTTCGTCACCCGCAGCGAGACTCGCACTAAACTTGCGACTATTTCACTCAGCCACCAGTGTCAACTGAGCAGCCAGCACGAGGGCGAGCAGTGGTATGGGCTGGAGCTGAAGCGCAAGGTGGAGGTAGTGGAGAAGTTTACCCTTGGCGAAGGGATCTCCCCGGCAACGCTCACCTGGGATAAAGAGGCGATGGATTGCTTCCGCTCACAGGGCAAAGCGCACATTATTTTCTTCGGCATCAACAGTGCGGAAGACTACCGCACGGCGAAGGAGCTGGGCGCCGACGGGGTGATGGTGGATTCTCCGGCACAGGCGAAAAGCTGGCAGTAAGGGAGTCAACGGCTAAAAAGGCCGCGAAAGCGGCCTCACATTGCTGGCATGTTGTTGCCGGGTGGCGGCTGCGCCTGACCCGGCCTACAGAACCGAAGCAGCAGACCCGGCAAGCGCAGCGCCACCGGGCACGGAGCCGCTTTATGCCGGGTGGCGGCTGCGCCTGACCCGGCCTACAGAACCGAAGCCGCAGGTCCGGCATGCGCAGCGCCGCCGGGCATTACAAAATACGCCGCTGCTGACGCTGCGCCGCGCGAGCGAGACGTTTCTTACGCGCGTCACACGGTTCCGGACAGTCGCAGACTTTCTCCAGCCCCAGCGACGAGATCCCGCCGCAGCTGCCCTGAATGCTCTTGCGCTTCACCAGGTAGCCCAGCGACATACCGAGGATCACCAGCGCAAAAATCACAAAGGTCGCGACAAATACCGTCAGCATCGTCAGCCTCCAAAGTCGTCGAGCATGATGTTCTCATCTTCGACGCCCAGGTCTTTGAGCATTTTTATCACCGCGGCGTTCATCACCGGCGGCCCGCACATATAGAATTCGCAGTCTTCCGGCGCCGGGTGGTCGCGCAGATAGTTTTCATACAGAACATTATGGATAAAGCCCGTATGCCCGGTCCAGTTATCTTCCGGCAGCGGATCGGAGAGCGCGACGTGGAAGGTAAAGTTAGGGTTGTCGCGCGCCAGCTGCTCGAACTCATCATCGTAGAACATCTCGCGCAGCGAACGGGCGCCGTACCAGAAGCTGATTTTGCGCGTGCTGTGCAGCCGCTTAAGCTGATCAAAGATATGCGAGCGCATCGGCGCCATGCCGGCGCCGCCGCCGATAAACACCATCTCAGCGTCGGTCTCTTTAGCAAAGAACTCGCCGAACGGCCCGGAAATCGTCACCTTATCGCCAGGCTTCAGCGACCAGATATAGGACGACATGATCCCCGGCGGCGCATCCGGGACCTTCGGCGGCGGCGTGGCGATGCGCACGTTGAGCATAATGATGCCCTTCTCTTCCGGATAGTTAGCCATCGAGTAGGCGCGCAGGGTCGGCTCTTTCACCTCAGAGACATAGCGGAACAGATTGAATTTGTCCCAGTCTGAACGATATTCATCAGGAATATCAAAGTCGGCATAGGCCACTTTATGCGACGGGCATTCGATCTGAATATAGCCGCCGGCGCGGAACGGCACCGCTTCACCATCAGGCACCCGTAATTTGAGCTCTTTAATGAAGGTGGCTTTGTTATCGTTAGAGATAACCTCGCACTCCCATTTTTTCACGCCGAAAATCTCTTCCGGCAGCTCAATTTTCATATTCTGCTTCACCGCCACCTGGCAGGCCAGGCGGCACCCTTCTTTGGCTTCGCGTTTGGTGATATGCGAAAGCTCGGTCGGCAGAATATCGCCGCCGCCTTCTTTGATGGTCACCCGACACTGGCCGCAGGAGCCGCCGCCGCCGCAGGCGGAAGAGACGAAGATACCGTTGCTGGACAGCGTGTTCAGCAGTTTGTCACCCGCCGGGGTGCGGATCTGTTTATCCGCTTCGTTATTGATCTCAATAACCACGTCGCCCGCGTTCACCAGCTTTGAGCGCGCAGCCAGGATAAGCCCCGACAGCACCAGCACAATCAGCGTGAACATCACGACGCCAAGAATAATTTCCATACTTATTCGCCCTTATAGCTGCACGCCGGAGAAGGACATAAAGCCCAGCGCCATCAACCCGGTGGTGATAAAGGTGATCCCTAACCCGCGCAAGCCGGCGGGCACGTTGGCGTACTTCATTTTTTCGCGGATCCCCGCCATCGCCACGATCGCCAGCATCCAGCCGATGCCGGAGCCGAAGCCGTAGACGATGGATTCCGGGAAGTTGTAATCACGCTGCACCATGAACGACACGCCGCCGAAAATGGCGCAGTTAACGGCGATAAGCGGCAGGAAGATCCCTAACGCGTTATAGAGTGCCGGGAAGTACTTATCGAGGATCATCTCGAGGATCTGCACCAGCGCCGCAATCACCCCGATAAAGGTGATGAAGTTCAGGAAGCTGAGATCTACGCCTTCCACCAGCGCGCCGTCGCGCAGCACCAGGTTATAGACCAGGTTGTTGATTGGCACAGCAAGACCCAGCACCACCGTCACTGCGACGCCGAGGCCGAAGGCGGTGGAGACCTTTTTCGACACCGCGAGGAAGGTACACATCCCGAGGAAGAAGGCCAGCGCCATGTTCTCAACGAACACCGCGCGGACAAACAGGCTAATGTAATGAGCCATCATCGATTACTCCTTTTCCTGCTGCTCAGGCTTCCAGCTACGCAGGGCCCAGATCAGCAAACCGATAATGAAGAAGGCGCTCGGCGCCAGCAGGAACAGGCCGTTCGGCTGATACCAGCCGCCGTTCTGCACCGTCTCCAGCACCGTGATACCGAACAGCTTGCCGCTGCCGATAAGCTCGCGCAGGAAGCCGACGATTATCAGGATCGCGCCATAGCCGAGACCGTTGCCAATACCGTCCATAAAGCTGGCCAGCGGCGGCGATTTCATGGCATAAGCTTCGGCACGCCCCATCACGATACAGTTGGTGATGATAAGCCCGACGAACACCGACAGCTGCTTAGAGGTCTCATAAGCGAAAGCCCGCAGCAGCTGATCCACCACGATGACCAGCGAGGCGATGATCGCCATCTGCACGATGATGCGCACGCTATTGGGAATATGGTGCCGAATCATCGAGATAAACATGCTGGAGAACGCCGTCACCAGCGTCACCGCAATGGTCATCACGAAGGCGGTTTCCAGTTTAGTGGTTACCGCCAGCGCGGAGCAGACGCCGAGCACCTGCAGGGCGATGGGGTTATTGGCGATAAGCGGCCCCACCAGCACGCGCTTCACCTCTTTCATATCGCTCTGTTCAGCCATTATTCAGCCCTCCCTCACGCACCTTTTTCAGGAACGGACCAAAGCCCAGTTCGCCCATCCAGAAATCAAAGCTATGCTGCACGCCGTTAGACGTTAGCGTGGCGCCGGATAAACCGTCTACTGCATGCAGGTCACCGGCGCGCGCGCCGCCTTTCACCACCCGGAGTGCCGGCATGCCGTTGTCATCCAGCACCTGCTTGCCAATAAACTGCTGGCGCCAGTTCGGGTTCTCCACTTCGCCGCCCAGCCCCGGGGTTTCCCCCTGATCGTAATAAGTAATGCCTTTCACCGTGCGGCCATCAACGTCCAGCGCCACAAAGGCGTACATCATCGACCACAGGCCATTGCCGTAGATCGGCAGCACCATCTGCTCAATCTGTTGCTGCGCGTCGCGCACCAGATAAATTTCCGCCAGGTTGCTACGCCGCTTAATGCCGGCCGGATCCTGGCTGGCGTCCAGCGCGATGCTCTGCTGCGGATCCTTCAGCGCCTGGGCCTGATTAAATTTTGCCGGGTCTTTCTCCAGCAGCTCGCCGGTCGCCAGATTCACCAGTCGCGGCGAAATGCGCGCCGCGAAGGTTTCCGCTACCGCATCAGCATCCATCCCGGGCTGTATCAGGCCGGCGACGGCCAGGATATTGCGCTGTTTATCCAGCGCCCGCTGCGCCTGCTGGCGGGATTTCAGCCCCACGGCCGAGCCCGCTACCACGATGGAGCAGACCAGACAAAGCACCAGCACCACCAGCAGCGTTTTGCCGATGCTATCGTTACTTTTCTTCTCAGCCACGCGACTTCCTCCGCTTAATATTGGCCTGCACCACCAGGTAATCGAACAGCGGTGCGAAGAGGTTGGCGAAGAGGATCGCCAGCATCATCCCTTCCGGATAAGCCGGGTTCACCACGCGGATCAGCACGCACATCACGCCGATCAGCACGCCGTAACTCCATTTCCCTTTATCGGTAAACGAGGCGGATACCGGGTCCGTCGCCATAAACATCATGCCGAAGGCAAAGCCGCCGAGCACCAGATGCCAGTACCACGGCATCGAGAACATCGGGTTGGTATCGGAGCCGATAACGTTAAACAGGGTGGCGGTGGCGATCATGCCGATCATCACCCCGGCGACGATGCGCCAGGACGCGACGCGGCCAAAGAGAATGATCGCGCCGCCGATCAGGATCATCAGCGTGGAGACTTCGCCAATTGAGCCGGGAATGTTGCCGAGGAAGGCGTCCATCCAGCTCACCGGGATGCCGGTCGCGACGTTAACCAGCGCTTCACCGCCGCCGCTGGCCCACTGGGAGAGCGGCGTGGCGCCGGAGAAACCGTCCGCCGCCGTCCACACGAGATCGCCGGAAATCTGCGCCGGGTAGGCGAAGAACAGGAACGCGCGCCCCGCCAGCGCCGGGTTGAGGAAGTTGCGCCCGGTACCGCCGAAAATCTCTTTGGCGATCACCACCCCAAAGGAGATCCCCAGCGCCGCCTGCCATAGCGGCAGCGTAGGCGGCACAATCAGCGCGAAGAGAATTGAGGTAACGAAAAAGCCTTCGTTGATCTCATGTTTGCGCACAATCGCGAACAGCACTTCCCAGAAGCCGCCGACGATAAAAACGGTGATATAGATCGGCAGGAAGAAGACCGCGCCCAGGGTCATCATGCTCAGCCAGCCGGCGTCAGCGCTGAAGCTGACCCCTAACCACTGGGCGACGCTGTAATGCCAGTTGTTGGCGATCACCTGCTGCAGCTGTTCGGCGCCGTACAGTTTGTGCAGCGCCGGAATGGTCTGCAGCCCAACGTTGTACATGCCCCAGAACATCGCCGGGAATACGGCAAACCACACGAGGATCATCATCCGCTTGAGGTCGATGGCGTCGCGCACGTGCGCCGCGCCGCGGGTGACCTGCCCCGGCGTGTAGAAGATGGTCGCCGCCGCTTCATACAGCGGGTAATATTTTTCCAGCTTGCCGCCATGCGTGAAATGCGGCTCAAGTTTCTCAATCAGGTGCTTTAAGCCCATCTCTTATCCTTCCTGCTCAATCTGGGTTAACACGCTGCGCAGCGCCGGACCGTATTCATATTTGCCCGGACAAACGTAGGTGCAGAGCGCCAGATCTTCTTCATCCAGCTCCAGACAGCCCAGCGCCTGGGCGCTATCGCTATCGCCGGCCAGCAGATCGCGCAGCAATATGGTTGGCAGAATATCCAGCGGCATCACCCGCTCATAGTTGCCGATCGGCACCATCGCCCGCTCGCCGCCGTTAGTATCCGTGGAGAAATGAAAGCGCTTGCGCTTGAAGAAATGGCCTAGCGTAGTGCGGGTAATCGAGAACTTCTCTTTGCCCGGCATCACCCAGCCAAACAGCTCTTTTTCCCGACCTTCGCGAACCACGCTCACCTGCAGATGGAAACGCCCGAGGAAAGCGTGGGGGCCGTGGGCGCGGGTACCGCTAAGTACCGAGCCGGAAATGACGCGGTTTTCCCCCTCCTCCAGCTCGCCCGCCAGCAGATCGTCCAGGCTGGCGCCCAGCGTCGTTTTGACCAGCCGCGGCGACTTCACCTGCGGGCCGCCGAGCGCAATCACCCGTTCGCAGTTCAGCTCACCTTCAAGGAAAAGCTGACCGATAGCGATCGCATCCTGATAATTGAGGTGCCAGACCTGTTTATTCAGGCTCACCGGCTCCAGAAAGTGAATATGGGTTCCCGGCAGCCCCGCCGGGTGCGGCCCGGAGAACTGATTAAAACAGACCTGGCCGGCAGGATGGCCGCCCAGCTTGCCGCCGCTGGGCTGGCAGACGTGCACTTTCCCGTCGGTCAGACGCGTGAGCACGGTAAGACCGGCATCGAAGGCGGCACGCTCGGCCAGAATAATCGGCTGCGGCTCCGCCGCCAGCGGATTGGTATCCATGGCGTTGACAAAAATAGCGGCGGGCACGCTGCCCGGGCGCGGCGTTTTACTGAATGGCCGGGTGCGTAGCGCGGTCCACAGGCCCGAGGCCAGCAGCTGCTGCTGTACGGTGTCGCGCGGCAGCTCAGCCAGTGCGTCCGCGGCGTAACGGGTAAAGGCCACCGCGTCATTGCCCTCGATATCAATCACCACTGACTGTAAAACGCGCCGTTCACCGCGGTGGATGGCGCTGACAACCCCGCTCGCCGGGGCGGTAAAGTAGACGCCGGGGGTCTTTTTATCTTCGAACAGGATCTGACCTTTTTTGACCCGATCGCCCTCTTTGACCGCCATAGCGGGACGCATCCCGACGTACTCTTCGCCGAGTAGCGCGACGCGCTTCACCGCTGGCGCAGGAGAGATCTGCTGTAATGGCATGCCAGCTATGGGCAAATCCAGCCCTTTCGTGATTTTAATCATATCGTTAGCAGGTATCCGTAACCTCAACCCCGACGCAGGCCGGGGCCAGCTTATTGACAGAATGGCAGAGAAGAAAGGGCGAAACGGCGCCAGTGGCGCTCATGACGGAAGAGAAGCCTCCTTTCTTACTCTGGTGATGAACCGGCGCAAGTGTAACATTTCGTGAGCGGCGGCTGTAGCACGAGGGGCAATAAGTGCTTCTAAAATGCGAGCTATTGCGCAAAGTTCTGACTGTGTTTTCGCCGTAAGCGGGTTATAAAGTGAGGCTGAATTGTAAACGCCGCCACGTCGCCCTTGCGAAAAAATGCCGTGATGCTAATGTGAGCGCTCTAAATCCAGAAAACTCTGATTTCGGGTCTCTCTTGCCGTCCTGGCAATGTGGCTATTTTGTTTTATCAAGGAACAAGCAGTATGCGCAAAATCGCATTATTTATTGCGATGCTTCTGTTGCCGTGCGTGTCATTTGCCGGGCTGCTCAGCAGCAATAGCCCGACGACGCCGGTTAGCAAAGAATACAAGCAGCAATTAATGGGTTCACCGGTTTACATTGAGATCTTTAAAGAAGAGCGCATGCTCGACCTTTACGTCAAAATGGGTGAAACCTACCAGCTCCTCGACAGCTATCGGATCTGCAACTATTCCGGTGGCCTGGGTCCGAAACAGCGTCAGGGTGATTTCAAGAGTCCGGAAGGGTTCTATAGCGTCACCCGCAGCCAGCTCAAACCCGACAGCCGCTTCTATAAAGCCATTAACATCGGCTTCCCGAACGCCTACGATCGCGCCCATGGTTATGAAGGGAAATACCTGATGATCCATGGCGACTGCGTCTCAGTCGGCTGCTACGCCATGACCGACAGCGGGATCGATGAGATCTTCCAGTTTGTGACCGGCGCCTTAGTCTTCGGCCAGCCAAGCGTGCAGGTGAGTATCTATCCGTTCCGCATGACCAACGCCAATATGGAACGCCACAAATACTCCTACTATGCAGATTTCTGGAAACAGCTTAAGCCTGGCTATGACTATTTCCAGCAGACCCACAAACCGCCGATTGTGTCAGTGACCGACGGCCGCTATGTGGTAAGCAAGCCGCTCAGCCACGAGGTTGTTCAGCCGCAGCTGGCCTCAAACTACACGCTCCCCGAGACAAAATAACGCCCACTCGCCTGGCATGATCTTGTGCCAGGTTTCATTGGCCGTCAGCGGCTGCGTGGCGATAACCGTGACCACATCGTTGGGTGTGGTCTCGCGTTGAAAGTCGATCTCCACATCCTGGTCCAGCAGTTTTGCCACGCCAAACGGCGCCCGCCGGGTGATCCAGTGCAGATTGGTCGAGCAGAACGCCATCACGTAGCGCCCGTCCGACAGCAGCATGTTGAACACCCCTTTCTCACGCAGTTCACCCGCCAGGGTGGCGATATACTTGAAAACGCCCAGCATATTGCCCGGCGTGCGCGGATAGCGCTCGGTTAAACGGTGCAGCAGCCAGCAAAACGCTTTTTCACTGTCGGTTTCACCTACCGGATGGAAATTACCGGTTTTCAGCGATTTATAGCCTTTGAGCTGCCCGTTGTGCGCATAGGTCCAGTTGCGCCCCCACAGTTCGCGGGTGAAGGGATGGGTGTTCTCCAGGGCCACCATCCCGCGATTGGCCTGACGGATATGGGCGACGACGGAACAGGACTTAATCGGGTAATCCTGGACCAGTTTCGCGATCGGCGACTGAAAGCTCGGCTGCGGATCTTTGAATGTGCGACAGCCTTTGCCTTCATAGAAGGTAATGCCCCAGCCGTCTTTATGCGGCCCCGTCCCGCCCCCGCGCTGCACCAGCCCGGTAAAGCTAAAACAGATATCTGTTGGCACATTGGCGCTCATCCCGAGCAGTTCGCACATAGATCACCTCACCCTCACAAATCACGACGGCGCCAAAGCGAGGCCGCCGTCAACAGTACACACTCGCCTGCCTGTTAGCCTTTCACCATCTCTTTTTCGATCAGCATAATCAGGATATGGATCACTTTGATGTGGATCTCCTGGATGCGGTCGGCATAGCCAAAGTGCGGCACGCGTATTTCAACATCGGCGGAACCCGCCATTTTGCCGCCGTCTTTACCGGTCAGGGTGATCACTTTCATCCCCTGCGCCCGCGCGGCTTCAATGGCCTTGATCACGTTGCCGGAGTTACCTGACGTGGAGATGCCGAGCAGCACATCGCCCGCACGGCCGACGGATTCAACATAGCGGGAGAACACATACTCATAGCCAAAATCATTGCTCACGCAGGAGAGATGGCTGACGTCGGAGATCGCGATGGCCGGGTAACCCGGGCGGTTTTCGCGATAACGACCGGTCAGCTCTTCCGCAAAATGCATCGCATCGCAATGGGAACCGCCGTTACCACAGGACAGCACTTTCCCACCCGCCTTAAAGCTATCCGCCAACAGAACAGCGGCACGCTGGATAGCATGGATATTGGCTTCGTCCTGCAGAAAGTTAGCCAGCGTTTCCGCGGCTTCGTTCAGTTCGTTACGAATAAGATCCTGGTACATGAGGATAATCCTTCAGTATGAGTGGAATAACCCTGGCAGTGTACCGGATAGCCGCCGAAGCGAGAAGCAGCAGGCAGCGTTATCCCCCGTCCTTTTGATTTTATGTGCCGCTTTTGCATACAACAATGTGAGCGAGGTTGTAATTATTTTGTAAACACATTGCTAAATAAAAACGCATGCACTACAACCAATACATCACAAGTGGTCAGACCTCCTACAAGCTCAGGGAGCATTTCTCTATGATGATTTTGAGTATTGTTGCAACCGTCGTTTTACTCGGTGCGCTCTTCTATCACCGGGTCAGCCTGCTGCTCAGCAGTGTGATTTTGCTCGCCTGGACCGCGGCGCTCGGCGCGGCCGGAGTGTGGAATATCTGGCTGCTGCTGCCGCTGGCCATTATTTTGTTGCCGTTCAACTTTGCCCCCATGCGTAAATCGATGATTTCCGCACCGGCATTTCGCGCTTTCCGCAAGGTGATGCCGCCGATGTCGCGTACGGAAAAAGAAGCCATCGACGCCGGCACCACCTGGTGGGAAGGCGATCTGTTCCGCGGCAACCCGGACTGGCACAAGCTGCATAACTATCCGCAGCCGCGCCTGACCGCCGAAGAGCAAGCTTTCCTCGACGGCCCGGTGGAAGAGGCCTGCCGGATGGCTAACGACTTCGCCATCACCCACGAAATGGCCGATCTGCCGCCCGAGCTGTGGGCCTATCTGAAAGAGCACCTCTTCTTCGCGATGATTATCAAGAAAGAGTATGGCGGGCTTGAGTTCTCCGCTTACGCTCAGGCACGAGTGCTACAGAAACTCTCTGGCGTCTCCGGCATCCTGGCGATCACCGTCGGCGTCCCGAACTCGCTGGGCCCGGGCGAACTGCTGCAGCATTACGGTACCGAAGAACAGAAGAATCATTATCTGCCGCGTCTGGCGCGCGGCCTGGAAATCCCCTGCTTCGCACTGACCAGTCCGGAAGCGGGCTCTGACGCCGGCGCTATTCCGGATACCGGCGTGGTGTGCATGGGCGACTGGCAGGGTCAACAGGTGCTGGGGATGCGCCTGACCTGGAACAAACGCTATATCACGCTGGCGCCAATCGCCACCGTGCTGGGGCTGGCCTTCAAACTCTCTGACCCGGACCGTTTGCTGGGCGGCGAGGAAGAGCTGGGCATCACCTGCGCGCTGATCCCCACCTCAACGCCGGGCGTGGAAATTGGCCGTCGCCACTTCCCGCTGAACGTCCCGTTCCAGAACGGCCCAACCCGCGGCAAGGATATCTTCGTGCCGATCGATTACATCATCGGCGGCCCGAGCATGGCCGGTCAGGGCTGGCGCATGCTGGTTGAATGTCTGTCCGTGGGCCGCGGCATTACCCTGCCTTCCAACGCCACCGGCGGCCTGAAATCCGTCGCCATGGCGACCGGCGCCTACGCCCACATTCGCCGTCAGTTCAAAATCTCGATCGGCAAAATGGAAGGGATTGAAGAGGCGCTGGCGCGCATCGCGGGTAACGCCTATGTGATGGACGCCGCGGCGTCGCTGATCACCTACGGCATTATGCTCGGCGAGAAACCGGCAGTGCTGTCCGCGATTGTGAAATATCACTGTACCCACCGCGGCCAGCGCTCCATTATCGACGCGATGGATATTACCGGCGGGAAAGGCATTATGCTGGGCGAAGGTAACTTCCTCGCCCGGGCTTACCAGGGCGCGCCGATCGCCATCACCGTTGAAGGCGCAAACATCCTGACCCGCAGCATGATGATCTTCGGTCAGGGGGCTATTCGCTGCCACCCTTACGTGCTGGAAGAGATGGCCGCCGCGCAGAATAACGACCTGAACGCCTACGATAAGCTGCTGTTCAAACACATCGGCCATGTCGGCAGTAACAAAGTCCGGAGTTTCTGGCTGGGCCTGACCGGCGGACGCACCAGCAGCGCGCCGACCCGTGACGCCACCCGTCGCTACTATCAGCAAATGAACCGTCTGAGTGCCAACCTCGCGCTGCTGTCAGACGTGTCGATGGCGGTACTGGGCGGCAGCCTCAAGCGTCGCGAACGTATCTCCGCGCGTCTGGGGGATGTGTTAAGCCAGCTGTATCTGGCCTCCGCGGTGCTGAAACGCTATGACGATGAAGGACGCAATGAAGCCGATCTGCCGCTGGTTCACTGGGGAGTGCAGGATGCGCTGCACCAGGCTGAACAGGCCATCGACGATCTGCTGAAAAACTTCCCCAACCGTCTGGTGGCAGGTGCGATGCGTGTGGCCATCTTCCCGACCGGGCGTCATCATCATGCGCCGTCGGATAAGCTGGACCATAAAGTCGCTAAAATTCTGCAGGTGCCCAGCGCCACTCGCTCCCGCATCGGTCGCGGTCAGTACCTGACGCCGAGCGAGCATAACCCGGTTGGTCTGCTGGAAGAGGCGCTGCTGGAAGTGATGGCGGCCGATCCTATCCACCAGCGGATCTGCAAAGAGTTGGGTAAAAACCTGCCGTTCACCCGTCTGGATGAGCTGGCACACAACGCGCTGGCCAAAGGATTAATAAATCAGGAAGAAGCCGCTATTCTGACCCGCGCAGAGCACAGTCGCCTGCGCAGCATCAACGTCGACGACTTTGCGCCAGAGGAGCTGGCGACAAAGCCGGTAAAGCTGCCGGAAAAAGTTCGCAAAGTTGAAGCCGCATAATAAAACAATCACCACATCACACGCCGGGCGGGGAATTTTCCCCGCCTTTTTTTCGTCCCCCCTCCTCCGTGGCTTCTGTCAGTAGCATTTTTTTAACAAAATATTCCGCTGACCGCCGCGAGGCTGATATGGTGTTACAGTTAACCTAACCCCCTCATGAGAATGGAGTTGACCATTGTGCCTGGCCTGAAAATTACGCTGTTGCAACAACCGCTGGTCTGGATGGACGGCCCTGCCAACCTGCGCCATTTTGATCGCCAACTGGAAGGGATTATTGGGCGCGATGTCATTGTTTTACCGGAGATGTTCACCACCGGCTTTGCCATGGAAGCGGCAAAACAGTCTTTACCCGAAGCCGACGTGGTGGAGTGGATGCATGCCCGGGCCGCGCAAACCCAGGCGCTGATTGCCGGCAGCGCAGCGCTGCAAACCGAACACGGCGCTGTTAACCGCTTCCTGCTGGTCGAGCCCGACGGTACGGTGCACCATTATGATAAACGGCACCTGTTCCGTATGGCCGATGAACACCATCATTATGAGGCTGGTGACCGACGCGTGGTCTTTGAATGGCGCGGATGGCGTATCCTGCCGCTGGTCTGTTACGACCTGCGCTTTCCGGTATGGTCGCGTAATCTGAACGACTATGATTTGGCGCTGTATGTTGCCAACTGGCCGGCGCCGCGCTCCCTGCACTGGCAGTCGCTGCTGGTCGCCCGCGCTATCGAGAACCAGGCCTATGTCGCCGGCTGTAACCGGGTCGGTACTGACGGTAACGGCCATCATTACCGCGGCGATAGCCGGATTATCAGTCCCCAGGGGGAGATTGTCGCCACTGCCGATCCGCATCAGGCCACCCGTCTTGATGCCGAATTGTCGCTGGCTGCCCTCCAGGAATATCGCGAAAAATTTCCCGCCTGGCGCGATGCCGATCCTTTTACCCTCGGTTAATCTCCCTCCGCTTTCTTCCTCATTCAGCAGGTAAAGAAAGCGGGATTTCGCCCGCCAGCGCACCGCAGAATATTTGCCGGGCGCCATTCATTTCTGTTCTACACTCATTAAAAGCCCCCACAACCAAATGGGCGGAGATCACCTTCAACTCACTTCTGCGTTGTAAATCATGAATTTTCTGTTGCTGGCGTGTTTTGTTAAACAACGCTGAGCGTTGGCGTAAGAATATTATGTGAGCGTAAAAGAAAATGGATAATAATAATCTGCTGTTGATTGAAAAACGGCTGGTCACCCGCTTTCTCGATATGTTTATTCGGTTCGGGCTTATTCTGGCGCTGGCCTCATTCTGTTTTACCGTCTTTTCTCCCTTTATCAATATGATGCTCTGGGCGCTGATCCTCGCCGTGGCGCTCTATCCCTTACATCAATATTTTGCCGGATTGTTAGCGGGCAAACAGGGACTGGCGTCAGTGGTGCTGGTGTTGTTAGGTATTTTACTGATCGTCATCCCCACGGTGCTGATGATCACCTCGTTGGCGGAAAGCGCCAGCGCCATGATAGACAAGATGGGCAGCCAGAGCTTTACCATTCCCCCGCCCTCCTCGCGCATTGCCGCGTTACCGATCATTGGCGAACGGCTTAGCGCCCTGTGGATGAGAGCTTCCGTCGATCTCCCGGGACTGCTCAGTAATTACCGCTCGCAAATCGGCGACATTGCCAAACAGTTTCTCAGTATTTTGGCCAGCATGGGCGGCGGGCTGATTGGCTTTATTATTTCGTTTATCGTCTCGGGAATTATGATGGCCTGGGGCGC
Source organism: Klebsiella sp. HMSC25G12 (assembly GCF_001807705.1). Classification (NCBI taxonomy): domain Bacteria; kingdom Pseudomonadati; phylum Pseudomonadota; class Gammaproteobacteria; order Enterobacterales; family Enterobacteriaceae; genus Klebsiella; species Klebsiella sp. HMSC25G12. Next base: position 53,583 of record NZ_KV789923.1, read on the forward strand.
AGCGGGCGCCATCAGCGCCCAGCGTATTGCCATCCGTATTACCGATGAAAATAAAGGCGTGACCCTCACCCGCCTGTGCACCAGCACCATCCGCGCGGTCGCCCAGGGCGTCATCGGGGTGGCATTGATCCAGGCGCTGCTGGTCGGCGTGATCATGCTGATGGCCAGCATTCCCGCCGTCGGGATCTTCTTTATTCTGGCCCTGATCCTCGGCATTGCCCAGGTGCCGGTGATCCTGGTGACGGCCCCGGCCATTGCGCTAATGTGGAGTCTCGGCACCCACAGTACCGGCATGGATATCTTCTACACCATCCTGCTGATCGTCGCCGGCATGGCCGATAACGTCCTCAAACCTCTGCTGCTGGGGCGCGGAGTCGACGCGCCAATGCCGGTAGTGCTGCTGGGCGCCCTCGGCGGAATGGCCTCTAACGGCATTCTCGGTATGTTTCTCGGCGCCACCCTGCTGGCCATCGGTTATCGGATCTTCATGACCTGGGTAAATGAAGGGCAACCCGCCCTGCCGCAGGATAAATAACCTCAAGGGAGCGTTACGCTCCCTTAATTCATTCCATAAACATTCGTACCGCGCACCAGACCAGCAGCAGCGCCAGCAGCAGATTTAACCCTCTTCCATGGCGTTCGAACACCGGCTGAAACAGATGACCGGCCAGCGCCCAGCAAAGATTGCCGGCAACGCCTATTACTGATAGCAACAGGCTTATCATCACCAGCCAGAATGGCTCGCGAGTCACTGGCAGAACAAAGGTCGACAGGGCCGTGATGCCGTACAGGATAATTTTTACATTCACAAACTGCAGCCCCAGGCTGGCCCAGAAGCTGACAGGCCGCTCCTCCTGCCCACCGCTGGCCGGGTCGCTGCGGGCAATGTGCCAGGCCAGCCACAGGATATACCCTGCGCCGACCCAGCGTAGCAGGGAGGTTATCCCCTCATCCAGGGTAACGAGAGTGAACGTCAGCCCGGCACAAATCAGCATGATGATCACAAACCCCAGGCTCATGCCGGCCAGAACCCGCATGCTCCGTCGAAAGCCGTGCGCGGTGACGCTGCTCAGCGCCAGAATATTATTCGGCCCGGGCGTCAGGGCGGTGATCAGGGTGTAAGTTAAAAAGGCGCTAATCAGGGTAGGTGTCACGTGTTTTCTCCTCTTGACTGGCAGACAGTACCCGAAGCTGATAATTTAAAAAAATGAATGTTTTTTCATTCTGAATTCGAGAATGTCGATATAAAGAGGAAATATGGATCTGCGACGCTTTATCACCTTCAAAACGGTTGTCGAAGAAGGATCCTTTCTGCGCGCCTCGCAGAAACTGTGCTGCACCCAGTCCACCGTAACCTTTCATATCCAGCAGCTTGAGCAGGAGCTTGCTATCCCGCTGTTTGAGAAAATTGGCCGACGGATGTGTCTCACCGCCGCCGGTAAAAATGTCCTGCCGCACGTCTACGATCTGACCAAAGTGATGGCGTCGATTCGCCAGGCGGCGCGCCAGGACGATGAACCCGGCGGCGAACTTCGCGTCGCCACTGGTGAAACCCTGCTGGCGTACAAAATGCCGCCGGTGCTGCAGCGTTTTAAGCAACGCGCCCCGAAGGTCCGCCTGTCACTACAGTCGCTCAATTGCTACAGCATCCGTGATGCGCTGCTCGCTGACGAAGTCGACCTGGGGGTGTTTTACCGGGTTGGCAACGATGATGCGCTCACCATGATGGAACTTGGCCCGCAGCCGCTGGCGCTGGTCGCGTCAGTCGATCAGGCGCCGGTCGACTTCCTGCGCCCGCGGCAGCATATCCCATTGAGTTTTATCATCAACGAACCCCAGTGCGTGTTCCGGCAGATTTTTGAAAGTACCCTGCGCCAGCGCGGCATTACCATGGAGAACACCATCGAACTGTGGAGTATTGAAAGCATCAAGCAGTGCGTGGCGGGCAATCTAGGGGTGAGTTTTCTGCCGCGCTTTGCGGTAGAGGAGGAACTCAAACGCGGGACGCTGGTCGAGCTGCCGTTCAGCGAGACGCCGCTGACGATCCATGCGCTCTGCGCCCATCACGCCGGGAAAGCAATCAGTCCGGCGATGCGGGTATTCATGCAGTGTATGCAGGAGGAACAAGAGGCGCGCTGAAATTCGGCGACGAAAACGACGAAAGCCTGAATCATTGCTGATTCAGGCTTTCTGAATAGTGGCGGAACGGACGGGACTCGAACCCGCGACCCCCTGCGTGACAGGCAGGTATTCTAACCGACTGAACTACCGCTCCGCGTTGTTGTTCCGTTGGGAACGAGGCGAATATTACGGATTCCCCTCTACCCCGTCAACGCTTTTTCTACCGTTTTGAATCGTTTGCTGCAAAAATCGCCCAACCGCCTACTTTTAATCCATTTTAGTGGTTATCAGGCACGCCACAGGCAGCTTCCGCCTTTCTTTTGTACCAGATCGAGGCGGGATTCATGGTTCACCAGTTCTTCATCAGAGGCATAAACCACCCGTAACTGGCTGGCGGCGCGGACGACGCGCTGAATGCCCATCTCTCCCGCCTGCTGCTGGCTTTCGCCTTCCATAGAGAACGCCATCGAAGTCTGGCCGCCGGTCATCATCAAATAGACATCGGCAAGGATCTGGGCATCGAGTAATGCCCCGTGCAGCGTACGCTTGCTGTTATCTATTTCGTAACGCGAACATAACGCATCCAGACTGTTGCGCTTGCCGGGGAACATTTTCCGCGCCAGCGCCAGGCTGTCGGTGATTTTACAAAAGGTCTCGGTTTTTCCAATGCCGCGGTTCAGCTTACCGAACTCATAATCCATAAAGCCGATATCGAACGAGGCGTTATGGATCACCAGCTCCGCGCCGCGGATGTAATCCATAAACTCATCAGCCACGTCGGCAAAGGTGGGTTTGTCCAGCAGGAACTCATCGGCGATCCCGTGCACGCCGAATGCTTCAGGATCCACCAGCCGATCGGGCTTCAGATAGACATGGAAATTGTTACCGGTCAGGCGGCGGTTGATCACCTCCACGGCGCCGATCTCGATAATCTTGTGTCCTTCGTAGTGCGCCCCGATCTGGTTCATACCGGTGGTTTCGGTATCGAGAACAATCTGGCGCGTAATTGCAGTGCTCATAGCGGTCATTTATGTCAGACTTATCGTTTACAAATCGATTTCAATTACAGGAAGTCTACCAGAGATGCTCAAACAGGTAGAAATTTTCACCGACGGCTCTTGCCTGGGAAATCCAGGACCCGGCGGTTACGGCGCCATCATGCGCTACCGCCAGCACGAAAAAACCTTTAGCGCCGGCTACCGTCTGACCACCAATAACCGCATGGAACTGATGGCGGCAATCGTCGCTCTCGAGGCGTTAAAAGAGCATTGTGAGGTGGTGCTCAGCACCGACAGCCAGTATGTCCGCCAGGGGATCACCCAGTGGATCCACAACTGGAAAAAGCGCGGCTGGAAAACGGCAGAGAAAAAACCGGTAAAGAATGTCGACCTCTGGCAGCGGCTGGATGCTGCGCTTGGCCAGCATAAGATCAAATGGGAGTGGGTGAAGGGCCACGCCGGCCATCCAGAAAACGAACGCTGCGACGAGCTGGCCCGCGCGGCGGCCTCCCATCCCACTCAGGACGACATCGGCTACCAGCCGGAGAGCTAATTCTGCCCCTTGCGCCACTGCCGGGTGGCGCCGACTGCCGGCCGCAGCTGGGTTTTCGCTTTACCGGATTTCATCGGATTGAGCGTCAGCGGAATGGTCCGTTTGCGGGCGACAATCAATTGCAAACAGCCCAGCGCTGGCAGATGTGTGCTCAGCAGTTTGCCGCCGTGGCGCGACCAGGGTAAAACCTGATAACGCCCATAGTGCAGCACTTCAAAGTTGAGTAGCGACAGCCAGTCCAGCTGGCGCATCAGCGTAAACATACGGCTATTATAAGGCGTACCGTTGCGCAGGAGCGGCACCAGCTTACGCAACCCCATCAGGCTGACCGGATTAAACCCGGTCAGGATCATCCAGCCATCATCGATCAGTACACGATCGGCTTCCCGCAGCAGACGATGCGGATCGCTACACCACGGCAGGGTGTGCGCCAGCAGGCAGGCGTCGACGGACTTTTCGGCAAAGGGTAAATGCAGCGGATCGGCCCGGACCTGCATCGGATTTCCTGCCAGGGAGACATTGACCTGGTGCGAGATGGCGCAAGCTTCAGTATTGATTTCCGCGCTCAGATTGCCAATCTTAAGCAGATGAAAGCCATATAATTTAGCCAGCCACGGTTTCATCTGCTGCTCCAGCGTTTCGCGATAGTATTCGCCCCACGGCATACTGGACCAATGCTCAGGCGCTGTCACTGTGTGAGGTATCCTTGCCGGCTTCATTGCCACCTTCCGCTACGCTTTAGAGGTAATTTATGAATCTTATCAGTATTCCCGCGTTTCAGGACAACTACATCTGGGTTCTCAGTGAGAATAACGGCCGCTGCATCATCGTTGACCCAGGCGAAGCCGCGCCGGTTCTGGCGGCCATTGAGGAAAACCAATGGCAGCCCGAAGCCATTTTACTAACCCATCACCATCAGGATCACGTCGGCGGCGTAAAACAATTACGTGAAAAATTCCCTTCTATAGTGGTTTACGGGCCGGCGGAAACCCAGGATAAGGGAGTCACTCAGGTGGTAGGCGATGGCGATCGGCTGTCAATTCTCGGGCACGATTTTTCCATTTTCTCTACGCCAGGTCACACATTAGGACATATCTGTTACTACAGCGAACCTTATCTGTTCTGTGGCGACACAATGTTCTCCGGCGGCTGCGGAAGGCTCTTCGAAGGTACTGCAGAGCAGATGTATCAATCATTTATGAAAATTAACGCCCTTCCTGAAGAAACCCTCATATGTTGCGCACATGAATATACGTTAGCGAATATGAAGTTTGCATTGAGTATCCTGCCAGATGATAGGGACATAAACGATTACTATCATAAAGTTAATGAGTTACGTGCAAAAAAACAAAAAACACTACCCGTAACTCTGAAAAATGAGCGTCGTATAAATTTATTTTTACGCGTAAATGATATTGATTTAATTGATAAAATTAACCAAGAAACAAATTTGCAACACTCTGTGGCGCGATTTGCATGGTTAAGGTCAAAGAAAGACGACTTCTGATATTTAATTCTTGTCATCGGCCAACTTCGCCGTTATCCTTGGTCGTCTTTTAAGCAACTATTGACACACACATGAAGGCACGAGCGATATTACTCGCCTCTGTCCTGCTGGTGGGGTGCCAGGCGTCTAAGCACGATGGCACCGTCGAACAGCGAGCACAGAGCCTTTCTGCGGCTGGTCAAGGGGAAGCAGGTAAGTTCACAAGTCAAGCGCGCTGGTTAGATGATGGAACCTTCTACGCGCAAGACCAGGATCTGTGGACTTCCATAGGCGACGAGCTAAAGATGGGAATACCGGATAATCCCCGGATTCGCGAACAGAAACAGAAGTACTTAAGAAATAAGAGCTATCTCCACGATGTAACTTTACGGGCAGAGCCGTATATGTACTGGATAGCCGGGCAGGTTAAGAAACGTAACATGCCAATGGAACTGGTATTACTACCCATAGTGGAGAGCGCTTTTGACCCACACGCGACGTCTGGCGCCAATGCCGCAGGCATTTGGCAGATCATTCCGAGCACAGGGCGCAATTATGGTTTAAAACAGACCCGCAGTTACGATGCGCGTCGTGACGTCGTCGCATCTACTACCGCGGCGCTGGACATGATGCAACGTCTGAACAAAATGTTCGACGGCGACTGGTTATTAACGGTCGCAGCCTATAACAGCGGCGAAGGTCGGGTCATGAAAGCAGTAAAAGCGAACCGTTCGCGTGGTAAACCCACCGATTTCTGGTCGCTGTCTCTGCCGCATGAAACGAAAATCTACGTACCGAAAATGCTGGCGTTGAGCGACATTCTCAAAAACAGCAAGCGTTACGGCGTAAAGCTGCCTACGGCCGATGAAAGCCGTGCGCTGGCGCGCGTTCGCCTCGACAGCCCGGTTGATATTTCTCAGCTCGCGGACATGGCAGGAATGCCGGTCAGCAAACTGAAAACCTTCAACGCTGGCGTAAAGGGGTCAACGCTGGGCGCGAGTGGGCCAAAGTACGTCATGGTGCCGCAGAAGCACGCCGCTCAGCTGCGTGAATCGCTGGCCTCTGGCGACATTGCCGCCGTGCAGCCAACGCAGCTCGCGGACAATACGCCGCTGACCAGCCGTAGCTATAAGGTACGCTCTGGCGACACGATTTCCGGGATTGCTTCGCGTCTCGGCGTCACGACCCGGGATTTGCAGCAGTGGAACAATCTGCGCGGTTCAGGGTTAAAAGTCGGGCAGAGTCTGGTTGTCGGCGCAGGTAGCAGCGCACAGCGCCTGGCGAACAACAGCGATAGCATCACCTATCGTGTTCGCAAAGGTGATTCGCTGTCGAGCATCGCCAAGCGTCACGGTGTTAATATTCGCGACGTGATGCGCTGGAACAGCGATACCGACAATCTGCGGCCTGGCGATCAGCTAACGCTGTTTGTGAAAAACAGCGATCGACCAGAGTCCTGATACGTCAGGGTTCGATAAAAAGGCACCGGCTTCCCCCGGTGCCTTTTTTGTTGCCCGTATTAAACCGCTTTATGCGCTTCGAACAGGATGGTATCGCTGGTAAACGACCCGTCCTGCTGTAATTCGAAGTAGGCTTTGACCTCCGCCGAAGCGCTCTGCTGATATAAGCGAATCGCTTCTACCAGCGCCTCTGGGGTGCGCATCCGCGCCACCCATGAGCTGAACTCCAGCGGCAGGCGATCGGTCGATAAATGATTAATCACCAGGCCTGCGTCATTGGCCAGCGCCAGCCACTCGCCACTGGAATAATTACGCACGTGCGAGGTATCGCGCAGCGCTTCCACGGTCTGCAACCAGACATCACGTACCGGATGACCCGGCGACATCACGTCCATTATGATCATCACCCCGCCCGGCTTGAGAACACGTTTCACCTCACGCAGCGCCTGGCCGACATCATGCCAGTGGTGCGCGGAGTAGCGGCTAATCACCACATCAAAGCTGGCATCAGCGAACGGCAGCGTTTCAGCATATCCCTGCTGGGTCACGATATTGCTAAAGCCTTTCTCTTTTGCCGCCGCGGTAACCACTTCCAGCATCTGGCTTGATAAATCATAGGCGGTCACCTCCGCAACCTGTCCCGCCGCGGTAAAGCTGGCGTGCCCTGCCCCGCAGCCCATATCCAGCACTTTCGCCTGAGGGAAATCGGCCAGCCGTTCAGCCAGCCGCTGCAGATCGCGCCCGGAGGCGTGCACGGCGCTGGTCAAATAGGCGCTGGCCTGGGAGCCGAACTGCTTTTCGACGTTGTCATGGTGAGAGCGTGTTGTCATTGTGTTGTCCTTCGGTTGTGTGAGTAATTTAGGGCAGCATCGTGCTGAACGCAGACCTGCCCGATGGCAGGCCTGACATACCTTAAATTAATCAGGCTTGCCGGGACTGAATTCGACTAGTAGCGGGTTGTGATCGGAGGCGCGGGTCACCAGCACGGAAGCATCGTGCACGCTTAACCCACGATAGAACACAAAATCGAGCGGACGACCAAACGCACGGCGGCGCTGATCGTCAGAGAAACGAACTTCGCGTAACGACATCTCACGCGCAAAGCGGTACAGCGCGTTCATTCGCGGCCGGCTCCATGCATTGAAATCCCCGGCCATGATCACCGGCCCGCTGTGATGAGCGATCTGATCGCCGATCGGCAGCAACTGCTTGCTGTAGACATCGACGCCAAGGCTAAAGTTGACCGCATGGATGTTGACCACCATCAGCAGCCGCGCATCGGGCAGCGGATAAACGGTCACTAACGCCGATTTCGGCAATCGCAAAATAGGCTCGCGCTCGCGCAGCGGACAGCAATAGATGGGGTGAGCGGAGGCCAGCGTCATCACGCCGGAAGGATGCTGCGGCAATACCAGCGCCGGTACCTGATCGGCGGCCAGATAGTTTGAAGTCGCGAACCTGACCAGTTCTGGGGTAGTTTGCGCCTCCTGCAACAGGACCAAATGCGCATCTTTGCCGAAATTTTTGAGGACCGACTGCCACTCTGCGCGCTGCTGCTTGAAGATATTCCATACCAGCACGCGGATCTTTTCATCGCTGCTTAACGGCGTGCCGGCAGGATAAACCGGACTGACGCCCGCAAACGCCCCCGGAGGCAATATCCTCTCCGCAGGTTGTCCGGCGACGTAGCGCATGGCATAGGTATTCTTTCGCAATTTGGGCATCAATCCTCAATAACAGAAACCAGCCCAACAACGACTGGTTCTTCTGTTATAGGGATTTTCCCATCCACTTTCAATGCAATTTGCGATAAACCCTAGCCTTCGAGAGAAACCGCTGTCGAACGGCTCGGCGATTTATCTAAACGACCGCTCAGCACCACCAACAGCAAGGCGACCAGCACAATCACCGCACCAATCCACGGCGTCTGCGCCAGACCATACCGTTCAACCGTCTGCCCGCCGACGATGGACCCCAGCGCAATACCAATATTGAAGGCGGCAATATTCAGGCCGGAAGCGACGTCGACGGCGCCAGGCGTATACTGTTCGGCTTTTTGCACCACGTATACCTGCAGACCCGGCACGTTGCCGAAGGCGAAAATACCCATTACCAGCACCGTTGCCAGCGCAGCATAGTGGATGCTGGCGGTCAACTGGAAGACCAGCAGCAGCACAACCAGCGCGGCGAAGATAAACTTCAGCGCGGAGACGGCGCCATGCTTATCGGCCAGTTTGCCTCCCCACACATTGCCAATAGCGACCGAGACACCGTAGCCCAACAGGATCCAGCTAACCGCAGACGGACTGAAACCGGCCAGCTCCTGCATCATCGGAGCAAGAAAAGTAAAGGCGGTAAATACGCCGCCATAGCCCAGCGCGGTAATGGCGTAGATCATCAGCAGGCGAGGATGAGTTAAGACTTTCATCTGATCGCGCAGGCTGGCGCTGGCGCGGCCCGGAATATTATTCGGCACCAGAAGCAGACTGCTGATAAGCGCAATCACGCCCAGAATCGATACCGCGAGGAACGTTTCCCGCCAGCCAAAATGCTGACCGATGAAAGTCCCGAACGGCACCCCGGTGACCAGCGCGACCGTCAGGCCGCCGAACATAATAGCGATAGCTGAGGCGGCTTTCTCTTTTGCCACCAGGCTGGTGGCGATTGTCGAGCCAATAGAGAAGAACACGCCGTGTGCCAGACCGGTCAGCAATCGCGCCAGGATCAGCGTTTCATAGCCCGGGGCCTGCCAGGCCAGCACATTACCCGCCGTAAACAGGACCATCAACGCCAGCAGCAGCTGTTTACGCGGCATACGCCCCGTTAACGCCGTCAGCACCGGAGCGCCAATCGCCACGCCCAGCGCGTAGATAGAGACCAGCAGTCCCGCCGAAGGCAGAGAGATAGAGAGTTGTTGCGCGATAGTCGGGACCAGGCCGACAATCACAAATTCAGTGGTGCCAATTGCGAAGGCACCGATAGTTAAGGCAAATAGCGCCAGTGGCATAATTTACTCCGTAGCATCAGGATTAAGATGACACGTAGTATGAAGGGTTGTATAAATAACAAAAACTATCAAAGTATCAATAGAATTTTGCTACAGGTGCAATAATGAGAGCCACATCAGAGGAGATCGCCATCTTTGTGGCGGTGGTGGAAAGCGGAAGTTTCAGCCGGGCGGCCGAGCAGCTCGGACAGGCCAACTCTGCCGTCAGCCGGGCGGTCAAGAAGCTGGAATCAAAGCTAGGCGTAAGCCTGCTCAATCGGACCACCCGCCAGCTCAGTCTGACGGAGGAAGGCGAGCGCTATTTTCGCCGGATGCAGGTGGTCTTGCAGGAAATGGCGGCAGCAGAGAATGACCTGCTGGAAACGCGCACAACGCCGCGGGGCCTGCTGCGGGTGGATGCCGCGACGCCGGTGATGCTGCATTTTCTCATGCCGCTGGTGAAGCCATTTCGCGAGCGCTACCCGGAAATGACGCTGTCGCTCGTCTCTTCAGAGACGTTTATTAACTTGATTGAACGAAAAGTGGATGTGGCCATTCGGGCCGGGACCTTAACGGATTCCAGCCTGCGCGCCCGACCGCTATTTACCAGCTATCGTAAGATCGTCGCCTCGCCAGACTATGTCGCGCGCTACGGTATGCCGCAGCATCCGTCAGATCTGAAACAGCATCACTGCCTCGGGTTCACCGAGCCGGTATCGCTGAATACCTGGCCTGTCTCCTGTTGCGATGGTCAGCTGTTAGAGATCGAATCGGCGGTGTCCTCCAATAGCGGCGAAACGCTCAAGCAGCTGTGCCTGACCGGTAACGGCATAGCCTGTTTGTCGGATTATATGGTGGATAAAGAGATTGGCCGTGGGGAGTTTGTGGAGTTACTTGCCGACAAACGCTTGCCGGTGGAGATGCCATTCAGTGCGGTGTACTACAGCGACCGGGCGGTCAGCACGCGCATCAGGGCATTTATTGACTTTCTAAGTGAGCACGTCAAACAGCTCCCGAAGGAGCTGTCGTAATATCGTCTCAGACGGCAGTGCGAACGGCATGCCGAAAGCGGGAGATTAATCCCACTGTGGAGCCAGACCTTCCGGACTCACCAGACGATCGTTGCAGTCGAGTGCGGCGATCGCTTTACGATCTTCATCATCCAGCTGCAGATCCTGCGCTTTCAGGTTGCTGGCCAGATTGTCACGTTTGGTGGACGATGGGATAACCGCATAGCCTTCGCCCATTGCCCATGCCAGAATAACCTGCGCTGGGGTCGCGCCATGTTTCGCCGCGATGCGGGCAATCACTTCATCTTTCAGTGCCTTACCGTAGGCCAGCGTCATGTAAGAGGTGATATGGATGCCGTGCTCACGCGCCCAATCGACCACTTTACGGTTTTGCAGATACGGCGAGAGCTCAATCTGGTTAGTCGCGATATTCTCAGCGCCAACGGCGGCAATCGCGCGCTCCATCAGTGGAATAGTGAAGTTGGAGATACCGATCTGACGGGTCAGCCCCAGCTTCTTCGCTTCCATCAGGGCTGCCATAAACTCTTCAACAGCTACCGCATCGTTCGGTGACGGCCAGTGGATCAGCGTGAGATCAACATAGTCAGTGCGCAGCTTCTGCAGGCTCTCTTTCAGGCTGGCGATGAGTTTGTCTTTGCTCAGGTTTTCGATCCAGATTTTGGTCGTGATGAACAGCTCATCACGCGGCACGCCGCTTTCGGCGATGGCCTGACCCACCGCGGCTTCGTTGTCATAGATTTGTGCGGTGTCGATAGCACGATAGCCCAGCTCCAGCGCGGTTTTTACGGATGCGATAACAACATCATCTTTCAGACGGAAGGTGCCAAGACCAAATGCAGGGATTGCCATGATTTTCCTCGTTATTTCTTCATTTCGGTTAACGGATGAAATTATGGCTGATGGTGTGGAGGAGAAAAAGAGCGATTAATGCAGAGGATTTTTGCTGAATTAGCAATAATAGAGAACAGATCAAACAAAAAAGCCCTGAGCAAATGCTCAGGGCTCTTAATAAGTGGCGGAACGGACGGGACTCGAAC
>NZ_KV789924.1:0-804 GCF_001807705.1 Klebsiella sp. HMSC25G12
AGCCCCGGTAAGCGCAGCGCCACCGGGGATGAACACAGCGCCGCTCTCCCGGATGGCGGCGCACAGCGCCTTATCCGGGCTACCTCGTTGTATTGTTATGTTGTCGGGTGGCGCTACGCTTACCCGACCTACAATACAGGCCGTCCCCCGTGCCATGAGACAGGTAGCCCCGGTAAGCGCAGCGCCACCGGGGGCGCCTGTTTTAGCCGATGGTCATCAGGCTGGCGTTACCGCCTGCCGCCGCGGTGTTAACGCTCAGCGAGCGCTCAATATACAGCCGCTCCAGCAGCAGGTTGGTTTCGCCGCGGGCGAAGCCCTGCACGGAGACTATCGCCCCATCGCGCGCCGCCACCTGCTCGCACAGCTCGCGCAGCTGGTCGGAATCGCCGTGGTAGATAACCGCGTCGAAGGCCTGGCCAGGTAACTGCTCCGCTTTGGCAAAGCGAATGCGCTCGCTGACCTCCCGCGGCAGCTTCTTCGCCAGATCGCGCTGCAGGGCGCTGTCCGGCCACAGTACTTCACAACCCACCGCCAGCACAGCCGCCAGCTGGATCAGCGCATCCTGTTCATTATCCGCCACGCACAGCACGCGCTCGCGCGGCATCAGCGTCAGGGTATTGCGCTCGCCGGTTGGCCCCGGCAGCAGGCGTTGGGTGCCGCTTTGCGCCTGCTCGCTGTACTGCTGGCACAGCGCCTGCAGCTCAGGACGACCCGCCGCCCACTGCTGCAGCGCCTGCAGCGGTTTTTCCAGCAGCGTTTTCAGCTGGGCGTCCAGCGGGCGCTCCGCATCCTGGCGGGCGAAGG
>NZ_KV789924.1:824-86191 GCF_001807705.1 Klebsiella sp. HMSC25G12
CACGCCAACCGCGTCCTGCGGGCGACTGGAGAGCAGACGATACAGGTACAGCGGGCCGCCGGCTTTCGGACCGGTACCGGACAACCCTTCGCCGCCGAACGGCTGCACGCCGACCACCGCGCCAACCATATTGCGGTTGACGTACAGGTTGCCCACCTTCGCGCTGCCGGTGACCTGGGCGATGGTCTCGTCGATGCGGGTATGCACGCCGAGCGTCAGGCCGTAGCCAGAGGCGTTAATCTGCTCCACCAGTTTGTCCAGCTCGTTACGGTTATAGCGCACCACGTGCAGCACCGGGCCGAAGACCTCTTTTTTCAGCTCGTCGAAGCTATCGAGTTCGATAAGCGTCGGCGGCACAAAGGTCCCGTGGCGCCATTCGCTTGCGTCTTCGCTATTCTCGCGCACCGCCTGGTAGACGGTGCGTCCTTTGGCGCGCATCGCCTGAATATGGCGTTCAATATTCTCTTTCGCTTCCGCATCGATAACCGGGCCGATATCGGTGGTCAGCCGGCCCGGATTGCCCATCCGGCACTCGCTCATGGCGCCGCGCAGCATGGTCAACGTATGGTCGGCGACCTCTTCCTGCAGGCAGAGGACGCGCAGGGCGGAGCAGCGCTGGCCGGCGCTGTCGAACGCGGAAGCCAGGACGTCGATCACCACCTGCTCGGTCAGCGCCGACGAGTCGACGATCATCGCGTTCATCCCGCCGGTTTCGGCGATCAGCGGCGTCGGGCGACCCTGGGGATCGAGGCGGCTGGCAATATTACGCTGCAGCAGCGTCGCCACTTCGGTGGAGCCGGTGAACATCACGCCGCGTACGCGCTCATCGGAGGTTAGCGCGGCGCCCACGGTCTCCCCGCGGCCCGGCAGCAGTTGAATAACGCCCGGTGGCACGCCGGCCTCCAGCAGAATCGCCACGCCCTGGGCGGCGATAAGCGGCGTCTGCTCGGCTGGTTTCGCCAGCACGCTGTTGCCGGCCGCCAGCGCGGCGGCAATCTGGCCGGTGAAGATCGCCAGCGGGAAGTTCCACGGGCTGATACAGACCACCGGGCCCAGCGGGCGGTGGGTTTCATTATCGAAATCGTCGCGCACCTGGCCGGCATAATAGTGCAGGAAGTCGACGGCTTCGCGTACTTCGGCGATGGCGTTGCTGAAGGTTTTACCCGCCTCGCGCACCAGGATCCCCATCAGGGTCGGCATCTGGCTTTCCATCAGCACCGCGGCGCGCTCAAGAATGGCGGCGCGCTCCTGCGGCGGGGTGGCGAACCAGATCGGCGCATTGTTGATAGCGCTGGTCAGCGCCTGCTGCACTTCGGCGTCGCTGGCTTCGCGGACGTAGCCGACGATATCTTTCGGCTCTGCCGGGTTAACCACCGGCTGCATTTCGCCTTCGGCCACTGGCTGCTCCAGCATCGGCAATGCCTGCCATTTATGCAGGGCGCTGTTGAGCAGGGAAGAGGAGAGGGAGGCCAGACGGTGCTCGTTCGCCAGATCGAGGCCGGCGGAGTTGCTGCGGCCGCTGCCGTAGAGATCACGCGGCAGCGGGATTTTCGGATGCGGCAGGCCGGCCTGGCCTTCCTGCTGCGCCAGTTTTTCTACTGCGCTGACCGGGTCGGCCACCAGCTCGTCCAGCGGCAGGGTATTGTCCGCGATACGGTTGACGAAAGAGGTATTGGCGCCGTTTTCCAGCAGACGGCGCACCAGATACGCCAGCAGCGTTTCGTGGGTGCCCACCGGGGCGTAGATCCGGCACGGCCGGTTCAGTTTGCCGTCGGCGACTTTGCCCACCACCTGCTCGTACAGCGGTTCGCCCATGCCGTGCAGGCACTGGAACTCATACTGGCCCGGGTAGTAGTTCTGGCCCGCCAGCTGGTAGATAGCCGCCAGGGTATGGGCGTTGTGGGTAGCGAACTGCGGGTAAATCAGGTTCGGCACCGCCAGTAGCTTCTTCGCGCAGGCGAGGTAGGAGACGTCGGTGTAAACCTTGCGGGTATAGACCGGATAGCCTTCGAGGCCTTCCATCTGCGCGCGTTTGATTTCGCTATCCCAGTAGGCGCCTTTCACCAGACGGATCATCAGGCGACGGCGGCTGCGGGTGGCGAGGTCAATCAGGTAATCAATAACAAACGGACAGCGCTTCTGGTAGGCCTGAATAACAAAGCCGATGCCGTTCCAGCCGGCCAGCTCTGGCTCGAAACAGAGTTTTTCCAGCAGATCGAGGGAGATCTCCAGGCGATCGGCCTCTTCGGCGTCGATGTTGATGCCGATATCGTACTGGCGCGCCAGCAGGGTCAGCGATTTCAGACGCGGGTAAAGCTCTTCCATCACCCGGTCATACTGCGCGCGGCTGTAGCGCGGGTGCAGCGCGGAGAGCTTAATGGAGATGCCCGGCCCTTCATAAATGCCGCGGCCGTTGGAGGCTTTGCCGATGGCGTGGATCGCCTGCTGATAAGAGACCATATAGGCCTGAGCGTCGGCGGCGGTCAGCGCCGCTTCGCCGAGCATATCGTAGGAGTAGCGGAACCCTTTTTCTTCCAGCTTGCGGGCGTTAGCCAGCGCTTCGGCGATGGTTTCGCCGGTGACGAACTGCTCGCCCATCAGGCGCATCGCCATATCCACGCCCTTGCGGATCAGCGGTTCGCCGCTCTTACCGATGATGCGGTTCAGGGAGCGGGAGAGGCTGGTCTCGTTATGGGTCGACACCAGTTTCCCGGTAAACAGCAGCCCCCAGGTGGCGGCGTTGACGAACAACGACGGGCTGCGGCCGATGTGCGACTGCCAGTTGCCGTTGCTGATTTTGTCGCGGATCAGCGCATCGCGGGTGGCTTTATCCGGAATACGCAGCAGGGCTTCCGCCAGGCACATCAGCGCCACCCCTTCCTGTGAGGAGAGGGAGAACTCCTGCAGCAGACTCTGCACCATGCCGGCGCGGCCGCTGGCGGTCTTCTGGTTGCGCAGTTTTTCCGCCAGCTGATACGCCAGCTTGTGCGCCTGTTCGCCCAGCGACTGCGGCAGTCGGGCCTGTTCCAGCAGCATCGGCACCGCGTCGGTTTCCGGGCGACGCCAGGCGGCGGTGATCGCTGCGCGGCTCACCGACTGCGGCAGGATCTGCTCGGCAAATTCGAGGAACGGTTGATACGGCTCTTCCGCCGGTGAACCCGCTTCATCGCTTTCATTGGCGGCGCCGTTCAGAAGCGCCGGCAGCTCAGGCAGCGTCTCATCGTTTTCCAGCTTTTCCAGATAATTGAAGATGGCCTGTTTAATCAGCCAGTGCGGCGTGCGGTCAATACGGCTCGCGGCGGACTTAATGCGCTCGCGAGTTGCGTCGTCAAGCTTAACACCCATGGTGGTGGTGCCCATGCTCAAAACTCCTGTCATTTATCGTTAGGCTTATGCGGTTGCATGGAAATATCCACTATGTTGCAACTTTGTGCAACCCTGTTAATTGTGGCTTGTGACGCAAGCCGTGAAATGGCGGATTTGTTAAAAATAATGCCTAAAATAGCAGAATTTTAACCCCGTGCTCATAGGGTATTTGTATGCGTGAGTTAACACTTTTGTTTGGTGCAACCTTTAAAAACGTGAGAGAGTGCAACCTCTAAAAAAATGACGTTTTGCGCTGTCGGGTTTTCGTGTAAATGCTGTGTTAAATCATTTGTGAAAAACCGAAGCTTCCGTCAGGATACGGTCGCCCAATTAAACAACGCACCATTACCCCGTTCCGGTAGTGGAAAAAAACGACGAAGCGGGATGCTGTCGATAAAAATTCTGGAGACTTTGCATGGCTATTAGCACACCGATGCTGGTGACATTTATTGTTTATATTTTTGGTATGGTTTTAATAGGGTTTATAGCCTGGCGTTCGACCAAAAACTTTGATGATTATATTCTCGGGGGGCGGAGTCTGGGGCCATTTGTGACCGCGCTTTCCGCCGGCGCCTCGGATATGAGCGGCTGGCTGCTGATGGGCCTGCCGGGCGCCATTTTTCTCTCCGGGATTTCCGAAAGCTGGATTGCCATTGGCTTAACGCTGGGGGCGTGGATTAACTGGAAGCTGGTAGCCGGGCGCCTGCGCGTGCATACCGAGGTGAATAATAACGCCCTGACGCTGCCCGATTATTTTACCGGCCGTTTTGAAGATAAAAGCCGGGTGCTGAGAATTATTTCAGCGCTGGTTATTCTGCTGTTCTTTACCATCTATTGTGCATCGGGAATTGTGGCGGGGGCGCGTCTGTTTGAAAGCACCTTCGGCATGAGTTATGAAACCGCACTGTGGGCCGGGGCGGCGGCGACGATTATCTATACCTTCGTCGGCGGTTTCCTCGCCGTCAGCTGGACCGACACCGTGCAGGCCAGCCTGATGATTTTTGCCCTGATCCTCACCCCAGTGATCGTGATTATTTCCGTCGGCGGCTTTGGGGATTCGCTGGAAGTCATTAAGCAAAAGAGCATCGAAAATATCGACATGCTCAAGGGGCTGAACTTCGTGGCAATTATTTCGCTGATGGGCTGGGGGCTGGGCTATTTCGGTCAGCCGCATATTCTGGCACGCTTTATGGCGGCGGATTCGCACCACAGCATCGTCCACGCGCGTCGCATCAGTATGACCTGGATGATCCTGTGCCTGGCGGGCGCGGTGGCGGTCGGCTTCTTTGGGATTGCCTACTTCAATAACAACCCGAGCCTGGCGGGCGCGGTTAATCAGAATGCCGAGCGCGTGTTTATCGAACTGGCGCAAATCCTGTTTAACCCGTGGATTGCCGGGATCCTGTTGTCGGCGATTCTGGCGGCGGTGATGTCCACCCTGAGCTGTCAGTTGCTGGTCTGCTCCAGCGCAATCACCGAAGATTTGTATAAAGCCTTCCTGCGTAAAAACGCCGGCCAGAAAGAGCTGGTGTGGGTGGGCCGTATGATGGTGCTGGTGGTTGCCCTGGTGGCGATTGCCCTGGCGGCCAATCCGGAAAACCGCGTGCTGGGACTGGTGAGCTACGCCTGGGCTGGCTTCGGCGCCGCCTTTGGTCCGGTGGTGCTGTTCTCGGTGATGTGGTCGCGCATGACCCGTAACGGCGCGCTGGCCGGGATGGTGATTGGCGCCCTGACCGTGATCGTCTGGAAGCAGTTTGGCTGGCTGGGCCTGTATGAAATTATTCCGGGCTTTATCTTCGGTAGCCTGGGGATTGTGGTCTTTAGCCTGCTGGATAAAGCGCCGTCGGCCAGCATGCAGCAGCGCTTCGCCGAAGCGGATGCCCATTATCATACGCCGCCGCCGGTACGCGCCACGGCTGAGTAAGGTCATCTGACGCTCACGAGCCCGCCGCTGGCGGGTTTTTTTTGCCTGGTGCCGGGCCGGAATATTATAACCCTTGCTAATTATTTGAAAATCCGCTGATATTTCCTGACTAATAACAATGAGGATAGCAAAGATGACGTTCAGACAGGGTGCAATAGCGCTGGTGCTGGCAGGGTTACTCAGCGGCTGCGTGGCGGGTGGAAGTTCGTCGACCCGCGCGCCGAAGCCCGGCGCCTGCCCGGCGGATCGGTCCATGGTGCAAACCACGCTTTATTTCGGCCTGAGCCGCCCGGCGGGGAAAGACATCACTGCTGAAGAGTGGCAACAGTTTGTCGACCGCGACGTCACGCCGCGCTTTCGCGATGGGCTGACGGTGTTTGATGCCCGCGGCCAGTGGCTTGGCCAGAATGGTCAGGTGGTGCGGGAGCAGAGTAAGGCGCTGATGGTGATCCATGGCAACGATGCGCAGAGCGAGGCCGGTATTGAAGCCCTGCGCCAGGGCTATAAATCACGCTTCGCGCAGGAGTCGGTGATGCGTGTCGACCAGCCGGTCTGCGTGCAGTTCTGAGTAAACGGCGGGGGCAGCCCCGCCGTTTGTCTTACAGCACCAGCCCGGCGAAGCTGGCGGAAAGCAGGCTCACCAGCGTGGCGCTATACACCAGCCGCAGGCCGAAGCGGGAGACGATATTGCCCTGCGGTTCATTCAGGCCTTTGATCGCCCCGGCGATAATGCCGATCGAGGCAAAGTTGGCAAACGACACCAGGAAGACCGAGAGAATGCCGAGCCCGCGCGGCGTCATGCTGGCGGCAATCTTTTGCAGCTCAATCATCGCCACAAATTCGTTAGCGACCAGTTTGGTGGCCATGATGCTGCCGGCGTTCAGCGCATCGCTCAGCGGGATACCGATAAGCCAGGCCAGCGGATAGAAGACGTAGCCGAGGATCTGCTGGAAGCTGAGACCAAACAGGGTAGCGAACAGCGCGTTAATGGCGCTGATCAGGGCGATAAAGCCGATCAGCATCGCCAGAATAATCATCGCCACTTTAAAGCCGGCCAGAATATATTCCCCGAGCATTTCAAAGAAACTCTGCGATTCGTGCAGCTTCTCGAGTTTTATTTCCTGCTCGCTGTCCGGCCGCGTCGGGTTAATCACCGACAGCACGATAAAGGTGCTGAACATATTCAGGATCAGCGCCGCGACGACATATTTGGCATCCAGCATGGTCATATAGGCGCCGACAATCGACAGTGACACGGTCGACATGGCCGTCGCCGCCATGGTGAACAGACGCCGTGAGGAGAGGTCGCCCAGCACGCCTTTGTAGGCGATGAAGTTTTCCGACTGGCCGAGGATCAGCGAACTGACGGCGTTGAAAGATTCCAGCTTACCCATGCCGTTTACCTTCGACAGCAGGGTACCGATGACACGAATGAAAATCGGCAGGATCCGCCAGTGCTGAAGAATACCAATCAGCGCGGAAATAAACACAATCGGACACAGGACGCCCAGGAAAATAAAGGCTAACCCTTTTTCGCTCATGCCGCCAAAGACGAAATTGGTCCCTTCGGCGGCAAAGCCTAACAGTGAAGCAAAAAAGCCGGAGATATTTTTCACCAGCCACAGGCCGCTTTCTGCGTGCAGGAAAAAGAAGGCGAGCGCTATTTCGATAATAATCAACTGGAGAATGTAACGAATACGAATATTTTGTCTGTCGTAGCTGACAAGCCAGGCCAGGGCGAGGATCACCACCAGCGCCAGCAGGAAATGAAAAAATGCAGTCATGTTGTTCTTTTCGCAGGTCAATAAGGCCGCCATTTAGCCATAGCCGCCGCCACGGGTAAATATCTGGCGTAAAAAATCCTTTGCTTATTCTTTACCCTCATAACAGGCGAATATTTTCGTAAGTCATTATTTGCCAGCGATTTATTTACAGATAGTCATCATTCTCTAAACATTTCGCTTGTGTTTCTGAGTATTGTAATGATAATCACTATCATAAATATTACCTGTTTTTGCATTCGTTGACGGTGCTTTACATTTAAGGGTATTGGCATGTTTGTCCCATTTCTCATTATGTTACGCGAAGGCCTTGAGGCGGCGCTGATTGTCAGCCTGATCGCCAGCTATCTGAAACGCACCCAGCGCGGCAACTGGATTGGCGTGATGTGGATTGGCGTGATCCTCGCGGCGGCGCTGTGTCTTGGCTTAGGCATTTTTATCAACGAAACCACCGGGGAATTTCCTCAGCGCGAACAGGAGTTGTTCGAGGGGATCGTCGCGGTCATCGCGGTGGTGATCCTGACCTGGATGGTCTTCTGGATGCGCAATGTCTCGCGCAACGTTAAACAGCAACTGGAGCAGGCCGTGGACAAGGCGCTGCAGCGCGGTAATCACCATGGCTGGGCGCTGGTGATGATGGTCTTTTTCGCCGTTGCCCGTGAGGGGCTGGAGTCGGTCTTCTTTCTGCTGGCGGCATTCCAGCAGGATGTCGGCATCTGGCCGCCGCTGGGGGCGCTGCTGGGCCTGGCCACGGCAATCGTGCTGGGCTTCCTGCTCTACTGGGGCGGTATCCGCCTTAACCTCGGCGTGTTCTTCAAATGGACCAGCCTGTTTATTTTGCTGGTGGCCGCTGGCCTGGCCGCGGGGGCGATCCGCGCCTTCCACGAGGCTGGCCTGTGGAACCTGTTCCAGGATACGGCCTTCGATCTGAGCAACGTGCTGTCGACGCATACGCTGTTCGGCACACTGCTTGAAGGGATCTTCGGCTACCAGGAGACCCCGAGCGTTAGCGAAGTGGCGGTCTATCTGCTTTATCTGATCCCGGCGCTGGTGCTGTTTGCCCTGCCGCCGCGGAATAATACCACTGCCTCGCGGGCTGCCTGACCGGGCGCTGCGAGCTTATAAGCGACACTCTACTTACCGAAAGGGATGATCATGATGATTCATTTTCGCCGTAATGCGCTGCGGGCGACCGTGGCCGCGCTGCTCAGCTCTGCATTGGGTGCTCAGGCTGCGGATATCCCGCAGGTCAAAGTCACCGTCAACGACAAGCAGTGCGAGCCGATGCAGGTGACCGTTAAAGCGGGTAAAACCCAGTTTATTATTCAGAACCATAGCCAGAAAGCTCTGGAGTGGGAAATTCTGAAAGGGGTCATGGTGGTGGAAGAGCGTGAGAACATCGCGCCGGGCTTTACCCAAAAGCTCACCGCTAACCTGCAGCCAGGCGAATATGATATGACCTGCGGCCTGCTCACCAACCCGAAAGGGAAACTGATTGTCACCGGCGAAGCAACCAAAGACGCGGCGAAAGCGGATGCGGTGCTGAGCCTCGGCGACGCGATCACCGCTTACAAAGCCTATGTGACGGCGGAAACCGCGCAGCTGGTCAGCGGTACCAAAGCCTTTACCGACGCGGTGAAAGCGGGCGACATCGAAAAAGCGAAAGCGCTGTACGCCCCGACGCGCCAGCATTACGAGCGCATTGAGCCGATTGCCGAGCTGTTCTCTGACCTTGACGGCAGCATCGACGCCCGCGAAGACGACTTCGAGAAAAAAGCGGAAGATCCGAAATTCACCGGTTTCCACCGTCTGGAAAAGGCGCTGTTTGGCGATAACAGCGTCAAGGGGATGGAAAAATATGCCGATCAGCTGAACAGCGATGTGCTGGAGCTGCAAAAACGCATCAGCGAGCTGGCGTTCCCACCGTCAAAAGTGGTGGGCGGGGCGGCAGGATTAATTGAGGAAGTCGCAGCCAGCAAGATCAGCGGCGAAGAAGATCGTTACAGCCACACCGACCTGTGGGACTTCCAGGCCAACATTGACGGCGCACAGAAAATCGTCGACCTGCTGCGTCCGCAGTTGCAAAAAGAGAACAGCGCGCTGCTGGCGAAAGTGGACGCCAACTTTAAGAAAGTGGACAGCATCCTCAGCAAATATCGCACCAAAGACGGTTTCGAGACCTACGATAAGCTGACCACCGCTGACCGTAATGCGCTGAAAGGGCCGATCACCACCCTGGCGGAAGATCTGGCTCAGCTGCGCGGGATCCTGGGTCTGGACTAAGTCGATGGCACAACAGAAACCACACGACGTGAACGAGCCGTCACGTCGTCGCTTACTGAAAGGGATCGGCGCGCTTGGCGGCGCGCTGGCCATCACCGGCGGCTGCCCGGTGGCGCATGCGGCAAAAGCAGAAAGTTCCCCGGGGACGCTCACACCCGACGCCCGTCAGGAAAAACAGCCCTTCTACGGCCCGCATCAGGCGGGCATCCTGACGCCGCAGCAGGCCTCGATGATGCTGGTGGCGTTCGATGTGCTGGCGTCAGATAAAGCTGACCTCGAGCGTCTGTTTCGGCTGCTGACCCAGCGTATCGCCTTTTTAACCCAGGGCGGCCCGGCGCCGGATACGCCGAATCCCCGGCTGCCGCCGATGGATTCCGGCATCTTAGGGGCGTGGATTGCACCGGATAACCTGACCATGACCGTCTCGGTTGGCCATTCACTGTTTGATGAGCGTTTTGGCCTGGCGGATAAAGCGCCGAAAAAACTGCAGCCGATGACCCGCTTCCCCAACGATTCACTGGATGCCGCCCTGTGCCATGGCGACCTGCTGCTGCAGATCTGCGCCAATACTCAGGATACGGTGATCCACGCCCTGCGCGATGTCATCAAACATACGCCGGATCTGCTGAGTGTGCGCTGGAAGCGGGAAGGGTTTATCTCCGACAGCGCGGCGCGCAGTAAAGGCAAAGAGACCCCGATCAACCTGCTGGGATTCAAGGACGGCACCGCTAACCCGCCGAGCCACGACAGCGCGCTGATGGATAAAGTCGTGTGGGTGACAGCCGATCAGGACGAGCCGGCCTGGACCGTGGGCGGCAGCTATCAGGCGGCGCGCATCATCCAGTTTCACGTGGAGTTCTGGGATCGGACGCCGCTGAAAGAGCAGCAGACGATCTTTGGCCGCGACAAGCACAGCGGTGCGCCGCTGGGGATGAAAAACGAACACGATACCCCGGATTACAGCAAAGATCCTGGCGGCGAAACGATCGCGCTGGATAGCCATATTCGTCTGGCCAATCCTCGCACGCCGGAAACCCAGTCCAGCCTGATGATGCGCCGCGGCTACAGCTATTCGCTGGGCGTCACTAACGCCGGACAACTGGATATGGGGCTGTTATTCGTTTGCTATCAGCACGATCTGGAAAAGGGTTTTCTGACGGTGCAGAAACGGCTTAACGGCGAGGCGCTGGAGGAGTACGTCAAACCCATCGGCGGGGGCTACTTCTTTGTTTTACCCGGCGTAGTTGATGAAAAACACTATCTGGGAGAGTCGCTGCTGCAGGCCTGATACCGACCCTGTCCGTGAGGGCAGGGCGTTTTCTGCTGTTTTTCTCTTTTTTATTATATTTCCTGCCATGTGTTATATTTCTGTAATACAAATGACCGATAGTCTCCTACACTTGCTTAAGAACTATTTGTTGCGTCATTGTGAAAAATAAGTTGCATTAAGAATCTTTTTTGATGTACTTATTACATACGCGGTAGTTCCCGGCAGTGTGACGTTTCACTATGGAGATCGCGAATGGTAAGGTCCCGTACCGGACAACGTAAAACCACAGACCGTACTCTTCAGCACGGAAGCCCCGCTTCCGGCAGCGATTTTCTTACTCTTTCTCCCTCCGCTTCGAATTATTACCACCTTGGCAGGGTACGCGGTGCGCGTAGCCGCGACTCGTTGTCAGTTCTACCGGCAAGCAATGGCTTACAAGGAAGCCAAACCTCAATCGTTCGTGCGCATAGTCGCGTCGATGTTGACGCGTGTGATGTAAACCTACAACGCAAGGTGCTATCCATGGGAAGACAAAAAGCAGTGATCAAAGCTCGTCGTGAAGCAAAACGTGTGCTGAGACGGGATTCACGTAGCCATAAACAGCGTGAAGAAGAATCGGTCACATCGCTTGTGCAAATGAGTGGCGTAGAAGCAATTGGCATGGCGCGGGACAGCCGTGATACTTCCCCAATTGAGGCGCGCAATGAAGCTCAGGCGCATTATCTGAATGCCATCGACAATAAACAGCTGATTTTCGCCACCGGCGAAGCCGGATGCGGCAAGACCTGGATCAGTGCGGCGAAGGCAGCTGAAGCACTGATCCATAAGGATGTGGACAGAATTATTGTTACCCGTCCCGTTCTGCAGGCCGATGAAGATCTTGGCTTCTTACCGGGAGATATCGCCGAGAAGTTCGCGCCCTATTTCCGACCGGTTTACGACGTGCTGGTGAAAAGGTTGGGGGCTTCCTTTATGCAGTACTGCCTGCGTCCGGAAATCGGCAAGGTGGAAATCGCGCCGTTCGCCTATATGCGCGGACGTACCTTTGAAAATGCGGTGGTGATTCTGGACGAGGCCCAGAACGTGACCGCTGCGCAAATGAAGATGTTTTTAACCCGCCTCGGGGAGAACGTGACGGTCATCGTCAATGGCGATATCACCCAGTGCGATTTGCCCTCTGGTGTGAGGTCTGGCCTGAGTGATGCGCTGGCGCGTTTTGAGGAAGACGAGATGATCGGCATCGTGCGTTTCACCACCGATGACTGCGTGCGCTCGGCTCTCTGCCAGCGGACGCTGAAAGCCTATTATTAATCGTCATACTGTGAGCAAGGCCCGGGCTAGCCCGGGCTTTGTTGTTTTTGGGCATCCTCCCGGCGGCGCTGCGCTTAGCCGGGCTACCTGGCGGGTACGGTCTGGTAGCCGGGGGAGGCATTGCTGCCGACCCCGGGGATGTCTGCGGTGCCACAAGCGAAAAAAAAGTCCGTACATGCGTACGAGCTCTTCTTAAAATATGGCGGTGAGGGGGGATTGACTCGCTTCGCTCGCCGTTACTCGGCCCATCCATGGGCCTCGCCCCTGCGGGGCCAACGCAGGCGTTGTTCAAAAACGCTCCCGGCGTTTTTGTCGGGGCAGCCCGCTCGCAGGCTCGCGGTCTGTCCAACTGGCTGCGCCAGTTGTCGAACCCCGGTCGGGGGTTCTCATCCCCCCAGCAGGTGCTACATGCGAAAAAAAAGCCCGTACTTGCGTACGAGCTCTTCTTAAAATATGGCGGTGAGGGGGGGATTGACTCGCTTCGCTCGCCCCTGCGGGGCAGCCCGCTCGCAGGCTCGCGGTCTGTCCAACTGGCTGCGCCAGTTGTCGAACCCCGGTCGGGGGTTCTCATCCCCCCAGCGGAGAATATAAAAGAAAAGAGCCCGTACTTGCGTACAGGCTCTCATCTTGAATATGGCGGTGAGGGGGGGATTCGAACCCCCGATACGTTGCCGTATACACACTTTCCAGGCGTGCTCCTTCAGCCACTCGGACACCTCACCATATTGTCTTTCCCGTTGTTGTCGGGAACGGGCGCTAATGTAGGGAAATACGTATCGCCCGTCAATCAACTTTTTGCAAAAAAAGCGCGTTTAGACAAACTTCGAGCAACTTGCTCCTTAAACGTGCGAAATCCGTTTTTTTTGTCGCCAGTGCCTTTTCCCTTTTCGCTCGGGGGAAATTTGTTATGCTGGCAAACCAATAGAAAACAATGAGTAAAATAAGACGCCAGCGTCAATCGGCCAAAGGCGTCTGCTATCAGGAGCCCCTATGGAGATTATTTTTTACCATCAGACCTTTGATACCCCATTCTGGATCCGTGAGCTGGAAAAACAGTTACCCGGGGCGCGGGTGCGCGAGTGGAAAGCGGGTGACAACCAGCCGGCGGACTATGCCCTGGTCTGGCATCCACCGGTAGAGATGCTGCAGGGCCGGGCGCTGAAGGCCGTGTTTGCCCTCGGGGCGGGGGTAGATTCTATTCTCAGCAAGCTGCGTGACCATCCGGATATGCTGCCGCTGTCGATCCCGCTGTTTCGCCTCGAAGATACCGGTATGGGACGGCAGATGCAGGAGTATGCCGTGAGCCAGGTGCTGCACTGGTTCCGCCGCTTTGATGACTATCAGGCGCTGAAGCTGGCTTCCCGCTGGCAGCCGCTGCCCGAGTATCGCGCCGACGAATTCACTGTCGGGATTATGGGCGCCGGCGTGTTGGGGGCGAAGGTTGCGGAAAGTCTGCAACCCTGGGGGTTCCCGCTTCGCGTCTGGAGCCGTAGCCGCAAATCCTGGCCACAGGTACAGAGCTTCGCCGGTCAGGCCGAACTGGGCGAATTCCTGCAGGGCACTCGCGTGCTGATCAACCTGCTGCCGAATACCGCCGAAACTGCCGGTATTATTAACCAAACGCTGCTGGCGCAGTTGCCGGATGAGAGCTATGTCCTCAACCTTGCTCGCGGCGTGCATGTCGTTGAAGAGGATCTGCTGGCGGCGCTGAACAGCGGTAAGCTCAAAGGGGCGATGCTCGATGTCTTCAGTCGCGAACCGCTGCCGCAGGAGAGCCCGCTATGGGCACATCCGCGGGTGGCCATGACCCCCCATGTGGCGGCAGTGACCCGTCCAATGGAAGCTATCACCTACATTGCGGAGACCATTAGCCGGCTTGAGCGAGGGGAACCGGTAAGCGGTCAGGTTGACCGCCAGCGCGGTTATTAAGACGAGAGAACCCCGCCACGGCGGGGTTTTTGCTAATCAATAGCCCGGTTTCCTGCTATTCTTGCGGCAAACAGAAGAGGAGAATGTGATGTATCCCGTTGACCTGCACATGCATACCGTCGCCAGCACCCACGCCTACAGCACCCTGCACGATTATATTGCGGAAGCAAAGCGTAAAGGGATCAAACTCTTCGCCATCACCGACCATGGCCCGGATATGGCGGATGCCCCGCACTACTGGCACTTCGTTAATATGCGCATCTGGCCCCGTCTGGTAGACGGGGTGGGGATCCTGCGCGGTATTGAGTCGAATATTAAAAATATCGAAGGTGAGATCGACTGCTCCGGGCCGATGTTAACCTCGCTTGATCTGATCATTGCCGGATTCCATGAGCCGGTGTTCCCGCCGCAGGATCGAGACACCCATACGCAGGCGATGATTGCCGCGATGGCCAGCGGTAAGGTGCATATGATTAGCCATCCGGGTAATCCGAAATTCCCGGTGGATATCCCGGCTATTGCCGAAGCGGCGGCCCGCTATCAGGTGGCGCTGGAGATTAATAACTCCTCTTTTATTTCATCGCGCGTGGGCAGTGAAGATAACTGTCGAGCTATCGCTGCGGCGGTGCGTGATGCCGGGGGATGGGTGGCGCTGGGCTCGGACTCTCACACTGCCTTTACCCTCGGGGAATTTACCGAATGCCGCAAGATCCTTGATGCGGTCGATTTCCCGGAGGAGAGGATCCTCAACGTTTCTCCGCGTCGCCTGCTCAACTTCCTCGAGTCGCGGGGCATGCCGGCGATCCCGGAATTTGCTGACCTTTAATTTGTATAACTGGAATAACTGAATGAACGAGTTTTCAATCCTCTGCCGCGTGCTGGGTTCGCTGTATTACCGTCAACCGCAGGACCTGCTGCTGGTGCCGCTGTTTACCCTGATCCGTGAGGGCAAACTGGCTGCCAGCTGGCCGCTTGAGCAGGATGAACTGCTGGCGCGTCTGCAGAAAAGCTGTGAGATGCAGTCCCTGGCGACGGACTATAATGCGCTGTTCGTCGGTGAAGCCTGCAGCGTGCCGCCGTACCGTAGCGCGTGGGTGGAGGGTTCCTCGGAAGCAGAAGTACGGGCTTTTATGAGCGAACACGGTATCCCGACAGGGGAAGGTCCGGCGGATCATCTCGGATCGCTGCTGTTGGCCGCCTCCTGGCTGGAGGATCATGCTACAGAAGACCAGAGCGAGACGCTGGAGCTTCTGTTTGCTGACTATATCCTGCCATGGTGCGGGACGATGCTGGGCAAAGTCGAAGCCCATGCGCACACGCCATTCTGGCGCACCATGGCGCCATTGACCCGCGACGCCATCGCCGCGATGTGGGACGAGCTTCAGGAAGAAGATGAGCAATAATATGTGATTTTAATCACTATTTGAATGCAACTGAAATTAGGTTCATTCATATACTGTGTTTTAGATCTCATTCTTCCGGCGCGTATCTGCTAGGATACGCGCCATGAACATACTCTTCGCAATCGCATTAACGACGGGCATTCTCTCCGGAATTTGGGGATGGGTGGCGGTCGCTCTCGGCCTGCTGAGCTGGGCCGGTTTCCTCGGCTGTACGGCCTATTTCGCCTGCCCGCAGGGCGGTCTGAAAGGTCTGGCCATCTCCTCGTGCACGGTAATGAGCGGCGTGGTCTGGGCATTAGTGATTATCCACGGTAGCGCACTGGCCCCGCAGCTGCAGATCCTCAGCTATATGATGACCGGTATCGTCGCCTTCCTGATGTGCATTCAGGCGCGACAGACATTGCTGTCGTTTGTACCGGGCACCTTTATCGGCGCCTGCGCGACTTTTGCGGCAGACGGCGACTGGCGCCTGGTGGTGCCCTCCCTGGCGTTGGGTCTGGTTTTTGGCTATGCCATGAAGAATAGTGGCCTGTGGCTGGCGGCCCGCGCGGGCAAACATAAATCGTTCGCTAATGACAACGCCTGACTGGCGAAACAGCAGACTCAACAGGACCCTTAGGGTCCTGTTTTTTTTAGCTTCCCGTCGCCAGGGCTGAGGGATAATCTTGCTCCCGGGGGCGGGAATGCCCTAGTATCGGCAGAAAGCCGTATCCACGCGCTATGCCGACAGGAGGAGAAATGGCTGTTCAACCTGAGGTAATTCTCGGCGATATTACGACGCTTGAAGTCGATGTGATTGTTAATGCGGCAAACCCCTCGCTGCTGGGCGGCGGCGGGGTAGATGGCGCGATCCACCGGGCGGCCGGCCCGGCGCTGCTGGCGGCTTGCAAACAGGTATTGCAGCAGCAGGGCGAATGTCCTCCCGGTCACGCGGTGATCACTATTGCGGGCGATCTTCCCGCCAGCGCGGTGATCCACACCGTGGGCCCGGTCTGGCACGGCGGCGACCGCATGGAAGCGCAAACCCTGGCGGATGCTTACAAAAACAGTCTGAAGCTGGCCGCGGCAAACAACTATCGCTCCATTGCGTTTCCGGCGATCAGCACCGGCGTGTATGGCTATCCAAAAGAGGAAGCGGCGGAGATCGCCGTGCGCACCGTCACCGCGTTTCTCACTCGCTATAACCCCCTTGAGCGCGTCCTGTTCGTCTGTTTTGATGAGGAAACGGCGGCTATCTATCGCCGCCTGCTGGCGTCATACCCCTGATCCAGCAGAATAGGCTATGATAACCGCCGGTATTGACGGGAAAGATGGATAGCAGGAGGGAGCAGGGTGTCAGAAGGAAAAGTACAGCAGAAGCAGCAGGCGCGCCGCGCAGAGATCGTTGCCGCTGCGCAAAGGTGTTTTGCTGAAAAGGGGCTGCATGGCGCTTCCGTTGCCGATATTGCCCGCGAGGCGGGCCTGAGCGTTGGTCAGCTGTATCGTATTTTTGCCAGCAAAGAGGCGATCATCGAAGCGATTGTCAGCGAAATCGTCCACGCCAGGGTCGGGGAGATGATCGATGAGAACCACAATCTGGCGCGCAAAGCGGCGGTGCTGGCCGGCAGGATCCCGACGTCGGCAGCCACCAAAAGCGACAATTATCTGCTGATGGAGATCAACGCCGAAGCCTCGCGTAACCCACGCTTGCGCGAGATCCTGGTGCAGGCCGATCGGCGTTTGAAAGAGGAAGGAGGACGTCTGTCGCAGCGCTACCATCCCGGGCTCAGCGATGCGCGACGCAATGCCGCATCAGAGCTCATCGCCGTTCTGACCGAGGGGGCCGCCTATCGCTGTGAGCTGAGCGCCTCGACCCCGGTCGATAAGGCAGATTTAGAAGCTCTGTATAATATGATTTTCGACCGGCTTTTTGACGAGCAGGCGTAATGCGACACGCCTGGCGTGCCGCACCCGCGGCAAATTAGCTGGCCGAAGCCGGGGTTTTGGCCGGTTTGTTCATCGGTTTACCGGAGAACAGGAAACGCAGCAGCGGAATGCGCAGATGAATTTCATACAGGATCAGCGCGATACCCACCACAAAAACCAGCCCGACAATAAAGCCTAAGGTATTGGACTTGATGGCCGGGGTGATCCACGCCCCGTACAGTAGCGTCAGCGGGTGGTGCACCAGGTAAATAAACAGCGAGGCATTGACGAAATAGGTCACGCGCGCTGACTGGAAGTTCAGCAGTCGATGGCCGAGCGAAAAGACCACATTGACCATCCACAGCCCCAACACCATAGTAATCACCGATTCGGTTTCATACATCCAGCCGTCGCCGGACCCATACTGCTGATTCAGTCGATAGGCGATAAACCCGAGCAGCGCTGCGGCGCAGCACCACGGCGATGGAGTGGTGAACATGGTCTTTAAGCGTGGATTAATAAAGGTCTGCGCGCCCAGCACAAAGAAGGGCAGATAGAACAGCGTCTGCATCACCACAAAGTTAAACAGACCATTGCTCAGCAGGGGCGGATAGAGCAGGAACAAGGACCGGCGGATCAGCGCATAAAAGACCCCCAGCGCGAGGAAAATCATCGTCAGCTGGCCCATGGTGACAGTGTCACTGAAGGCGAGGCCGTGGCCAGCCGGACGGCGCGTCAGCCATTTAAACAGCACCACCCCCAGCGAGGTCAGCACCACCAGAACCAGTAAAAACCACAGGTGGGAAATGAGCTCCCAGGCCAGGGTATTAAATTTGTCGTACATCGAAAGGGTATGCCAGTTTTCCGCCTTGCCGTTGACGTATTGCAGCATAATAAATTGCGGCAGCGTCAGCAGTGGGATGGCGGTCAGCATCGGAATACCGACCCGTTCAACGCGCACTTTCCACCATTTTTTCAGCGGGTAGCGCAGGAACAGCATGTAGGAGAAATAGCCGGAGATGACGAAAAAGACCTGCATGCGAAAGGCATGGATGAAGTCATTAAACAGCGTCAACCACCACGAGGGTTCGGCGCTGTTGACATGCCAGCTGTGGCTGGAATAAATCAGCGAAATGTGGAAAGGGATCCCCAGCAGCATCAACCAGGCGCGGATGCTGTCGAAGAAATATTCACGCTGTACCGGAGTATTATTCATACGATTCACGACAATCTCAGATAATTCGTCTTATCACTCAAGGTGATAACGCTTACATTATCAGCAACCCTACATGAACTCGGGGTATCTGTCTCCAGGATAAGCACTCAAAGTGCAAACGGGACAGCGAACTGTTTATTCCCTGTGCCGCCAGGCTGAACAAAGCAGGGATTATGTTGTCGGATTGCCTGAGTTTCCATTAAAATAGATCGGATCGATTTAAGCACACAAAGGGGGAAGTGCTTACTTATATGAAACATAAACCACAGATGATGAAAATGCGTTGGTTAAGCGCAGCCGTAATGTTGTCCCTGTGTACTTCATCTGCATGGGCGTTTAGCATTGATGACGTTGCAAAAGAGGCCAAAACGTTAGCCGGGAAAGGCTATGAAGCGCCGAAGAGTAACCTGCCCTCCGCTTTCCGCGACATGAAATACGCGGACTACCAGCAAATTCAGTTTAATCACGATAAAGCTTACTGGAATAACCAGAAAACCCCATTCAAGCTTGAATTTTACCATCAGGGGATGTACTTCGACACGCCGGTCACCATCAATGAAGTGACGGCGACCAGCGTGCGCAAAATTAAATATAGTCCGGACTATTTCAACTTTGGTAACGTCCAGCACGATAAAGACACGGTGAAAGACCTCGGTTTCGCCGGCTTCAAAGTACTGTATCCGATCAACAGCAAAGATAAGAACGATGAAATCGTCAGCATGCTCGGTGCCAGCTACTTCCGCGTGCTGGGTCAGGGTCAGGTTTACGGTCTGTCCGCGCGTGGTCTGGCTATCGATACCGCGCTGCCGTCCGGCGAAGAGTTCCCGCGTTTTCGTGAGTTCTGGATCGAACGTCCAAAAGCCACTGACAAGCGTCTGACTATCTATGCACTGCTGGATTCCCCACGGGCAACCGGCGCCTATCGCTTTGTCATCATGCCGGGACGCGACACCGTCGTGGACGTCCAGTCCAAAGTTTACCTGCGTGACAAAGTCGGCAAACTGGGTGTGGCGCCGCTGACCAGCATGTTCCTGTTCGGTTCCAACCAGCCTTCTCCGACGCTCAACTATCGTCCGGCGCTGCACGACTCCAATGGTCTGTCTATCCTGGCCGGTAACGGCGAGTGGATCTGGCGTCCGCTGAACAATCCGAAACACCTGGCTGTCAGCAGCTATGCGATGGAAAACCCGCAAGGGTTTGGCCTGCTGCAGCGCGGCCGTCAGTTCTCGCGCTTCGAGGATCTCGACGATCGTTATGACCTGCGTCCAAGCG
The DNA here is from genome assembly GCF_001807705.1 of Klebsiella sp. HMSC25G12. NCBI lineage: Bacteria > Pseudomonadati > Pseudomonadota > Gammaproteobacteria > Enterobacterales > Enterobacteriaceae > Klebsiella > Klebsiella sp. HMSC25G12. The sequence goes on from NZ_KV789924.1 coordinate 20,485, forward strand.
CCTGGATCACCCCGAAAGGGGACTGGGGCAAAGGGAAAATCGAGCTGGTTGAAATTCCGACCAACGATGAAACGAACGATAACATCGTGACTTACTGGACGCCGGATCAGCTGCCGGAGCCGGGCAAGGAGATGAACTTCAAATACACCATCACCTTCAGCCGCGATGAAGACAAGCTGCATGCGCCAGATAACGCTTACGTTATGCAGACCCGCCGCTCTACCGGCGACGTGAAGCAGTCGAACCTGATCCGTCAGCCGGACGGTACGGTTGCCTTCATTGTCGACTTCACCGGCGCCGATATGAAGAAACTGCCAGCGGATACCCCGGTCGCTGCTCAGGCGAGCACCGGCGATAACGCGGAAATCGTTGAAAATACCGTGCGTTACAATCCAGTGACCAAAGGCTGGCGGATGATCCTGCGTTTGAAGGTCAAAGATCCGAAGAAAACGACGGAAATGCGTGCCGCACTGGTTAACGGTGATGACACGTTGAGCGAAACCTGGAGCTATCAGCTGCCTGCCAATGAATAAGATAACGAAGTACATTGACGCATTGCCGCTGTCGGACGCCGAAAAATCGGCGCTGCCGGACACCAGTCTGCAGGCCGTTCATCAGGCCCTGGATGACGAACATCAGACCTTCGCTCGCGAAGACGACTCTCCGCTGGGGTCGGTGAAGGCGCGTCTGGCGCACAGCTGGCCGGATTCGCTTTCTGGCGATCAACTGGTGAAGGATGACGAAGGTCGTACCCAGCTGCATGCTATGCCGAAAGCCAGGCGTTCCTCGATGATCCCGGACCCGTGGCGGACTAACCCGGTCGGCCGCTTCTGGGATCGTCTGCGCGGCCGCGATGTCACGCCGCGCTATCTCTCCCGCCTGACGCAAGAAGAGCGCGAGAGTGAGCAAAAATGGCGTACCGTCGGCACCATTCGTCGCTACATCCTGCTGCTGCTGACGCTGTCGCAGACCGTGGTGGCCACCTGGTATATGAAAACCATTCTGCCTTATCAGGGCTGGGCGCTGATCAACCCGGCCGACATGGTGGGGCAGAACCTGTGGATCTCGTTCATGCAGCTGCTGCCGTACGTGTTGCAGAGCGGCATTCTGATCCTCTTCGCGGTGCTGTTCTGCTGGGTTTCCGCCGGCTTCTGGACTGCGTTAATGGGCTTTCTGCAGCTGTTGATTGGCCGCGACAAGTACAGTATTTCCGCCTCGACGGTTGGTGACGAACCGTTGAACCCGGCGCACCGTACGGCGCTTATTATGCCGATCTGTAACGAAGACGTTGACCGCGTTTTCGCCGGGTTGCGGGCGACCTGGGAGTCGGTGAAAGCGACCGGTAACGCCGCTCATTTCGACGTCTATATTCTCAGCGACAGCTATAACCCCGATATCTGTGTGGCTGAGCAAAAGGCGTGGATGGAGCTGATTGCCGAAGTGCAGGGCGAAGGGCAGATTTTCTATCGTCGTCGCCGTCGTCGCGTGAAGCGTAAGAGCGGCAACATCGATGATTTCTGCCGCCGCTGGGGCAGCAAGTACAGCTATATGGTGGTGCTGGACGCAGACTCGGTGATGACCGGCGAGTGTCTGAGCAGCCTGGTGCGCCTGATGGAAGCGAACCCGAACGCCGGGATCATCCAGTCATCCCCGCGCGCTTCGGGCATGGACACGCTGTATGCGCGTTGCCAGCAGTTTGCCACCCGGGTGTACGGTCCGCTGTTTACGGCCGGTCTGCACTTCTGGCAGCTGGGGGAGTCCCACTACTGGGGACACAACGCCATTATCCGCGTGAAGCCGTTCATCGAGCACTGCGCGCTGGCGCCGCTGCCGGGCGAGGGTAACTTTGCCGGGTCGATTCTGTCGCACGACTTCGTCGAAGCCGCGCTAATGCGCCGTGCCGGCTGGGGGGTGTGGATTGCCTACGATCTGCCGGGCTCCTATGAGGAGCTGCCGCCGAACCTGCTGGACGAGCTGAAACGCGACCGTCGCTGGTGTCAGGGCAACCTGATGAACTTCCGCCTGTTCCTCGTCAGAGGGATGCACCCGGTTCACCGGGCGGTGTTCCTCACCGGCGTGATGTCGTACCTGTCGGCGCCGCTGTGGTTTATGTTCCTTGCCCTGTCGACGGCGCTACAGGTGGTGCATGCCCTGACCGAGCCGCAGTACTTCCTGCAGCCGCGTCAGCTGTTCCCGGTGTGGCCGCAGTGGCGTCCAGAGCTGGCCATCGCGCTGTTCGCTTCGACCATGGTGCTGCTGTTCCTGCCGAAGCTGCTGAGTATTATTCTGGTGTGGTGTAAAGGGCCGAAAGAGTATGGCGGATTTATCCGCGTCACGCTTTCTCTGCTGCTGGAGGTCCTGTTCTCGGTCCTGCTGGCGCCGGTTCGCATGCTGTTCCACACCGTCTTCGTGGTCAGCGCCTTCCTCGGCTGGGAAGTGGTGTGGAATTCGCCGCAGCGTGATGATGACTCCACGCCGTGGGGAGAAGCCTTTATGCGTCACGGCTCGCAGCTGCTGCTGGGGCTGGTATGGGCAGTCGGAATGGCATGGCTGGATCTGCGCTTCCTGTTCTGGCTGGCGCCGATCGTCGTCTCGCTGATCCTGTCGCCGTTCGTGTCGGCGATCTCCAGCCGGGCGACCGTGGGCCTGCGCACCAAGCGCTGGAAGCTGTTCCTGATCCCGGAAGAGTATTCGCCGCCGCAGGTGCTCAAGGATACCGACGCGTACCTGACGCTGAACCGTCAGCGTTCACTGGACGATGGCTTTATGCACGCGGTATTCAATCCGTCGTTTAACGCCCTCGCCACGGCGATGGCCACCGCGCGCCACCGTCATGGTCATATCCTTGAGATCGCTCGCGAGCGCCACGTTGAGCAGGCGCTGAACGAAACGCCGGATAAGCTGAACCGCGATCGTCGACTGGTGCTGTTGAGCGACCCGGTGACCATGTCGCGTCTGCACTATCGCGTCTGGGCCGCGCCGGAGAAATATTCATCGTGGGTCAACGCCTATCAGCAGTTAGCGCTTAACCCGCTGGCGCTGAAAACGAAATAAGCCGTACGTAAAGGAAAATACCGGCAGCGATGCCGGTATTTTTTTATCTGAAACACGAGGTTGTGAATGCGAATATTATCGATCATTGCCATGGCGCTGCTGCTGAGCGGCTGCGGCAGCATTATCAGCCGGACGGTGCCCGGGCAGGGGCATGGCAATCAATATTACCCGGGCGTGCAGTGGGACGTTCGCGACTCGGCATGGCGCTATCTCACCGTTCTGGACCTTCCGTTCTCGCTGGTGTTCGATACGCTGCTGCTGCCGCTGGATGCCAGCCACGGGCCCTATAACTGATTAGCGCTCGTCCCACTCGTCGGCCGCCGTCTGTCCCTCTTCGGTGTCCAGCGAGGGCTCGAGCTGGAATTCGCCTTCATCCCACTCATGGAGGGTATTTTCCTCCAGCCACTCCTGGCGCAGCTCTATCTCATCATAATCCCCGTCGAAAACGCTCTGCGCAGCTTCGCCGCTGAGCATCGGTAAACATTCGCCTTGTTCGTCTTCGTCAGCAAAAAATTCGGCCTGCCAGGCGATATCGCCATCCTGCAGCACATACTTTTGAATATTAAGCTGCTCAACGTTAGCGCTCTCTTCATCGCTGTCAGGATTATTGGCGAGAAATTCTTCGCGTGCTGCATCAATAGCTTCTTCGAGCGTGGCATAGAACATCGAATCCTTTGGCATAGCGAATCTCCTGAGAAGAATATGAATTGAACACGATTCAATCTATAGAAGGCGGTAGCCAAAGCGTCAAGGGGCTGGGCCCCTCTGGACATTAATTTACTGAATGGCGGTCAGGCTGCGAGGCTTCCGCGGCAGGTCGGCGCAGGCTGAGGGTAGAATAAATGGCGTTAAAGAGCACCACGCCCGCGGTGACCAGGAATACCGCGCGGAAACCGTAGTTGGCGGACACCGAGGCGCCTATCAGGGGGCCGGTGACGTTGCCAATATCGCGGAACGACTGGTTATAGCTAAAGATACGCCCGGAGATCTGGCTGGTGGAATTATACACCAGCAGGGTTTGCACTGCCGGCAGCAGTGCCCCGTCTGCCGCGCCGAGCAGGAAACGCAGGATACCCAGCTGCAGTGGGGTCTGAACGAACGACATCGGGATCAGCAATAGCACAGAGATAATTAGCGCGACGATGAGGATCTTTTCCGGCCCGATACGATCCCCGAGCCTGCCCAGCCGCGGGGCGCTCATCAGCGCGGCTATTCCCGGCACCGAGGCGATCATCCCGCTAATAAAGGCGATGTTACTGACGTTGCCCGCGAGATCGCGCACGTAAAGCGTCAGAATCGGCGCAATGGAGCCGGTGGCCACCTGGATGATCAGCGAGGTCACAAACAGGCTGAGCACCAGCTTGGGATTCTGTAGCGAGGAGAAAACCTCTCTGGCGCTGAGCATCTCTTTTTTGGCGATCGGCACAAAATTTTCACGGATTAAAAACAGGGTAAACAGGAAGCAGATAAACAGCACCGCCGCGGTCATAAAGAAGACGGTGCGCAGGCCCCAGTGGTCGGCCAGGAAGCCACCCGCCAGCGGGCCGAGCAGGGCGCCGCTCACCGCGCCGGTTGACAGCGTGCCCAGCGCCCAGCCGCTTTTGTGGCGCGGGATCTGGGTGGCAATCAGGGCGTTGGCGTTGGGAATAAAGCCGCCCAGCAGGCCGAGCAGTGCGCGTAGCAGCAGAAACTGCCAGATATTCTGTGCCATCCCCATCAGCATCATCACTACGGACATTCCGAGGGCGGAACGCAGCAGCATAATTTTTCGTCCTTTGCGGTCAGCAAGACCGCCCCAGAACGGTGAGGCAATGGCGGAGAAGAGGAAGGTGATACTAAAGACCAGCCCGGACCACATGTTCAGCGCGCTATGCCCGGTGACCCCGAGCTGTTCGACATAGAGTGGCAGAAAGGGCATAACCAGACTGAAGGCGGCGCCCGTTAAAAAGCAGCCGAGCCAGGTCACGGTCAGATTTTGTTTCCAGTTAATAGGGGTATCAGCAGAGGACATAGGGTTCCACTGGCCTGCGCGGCAGGTCAAATTAAGAGAAAATATGAGCCTGCTAATTATGCGCCTGGGAAATAAATGCCGCAATGGAGGAGAGCTTTTAAAGCTAAAGCAGAGCCTTAAGCATGAGCGAGAAGCGCATTCCCGGCCACATGCGCGGCCGGGAAAAGGGATCAGTAGCGGGAGGGCATGCCCTCGGGGCGGGTTTTGAAGCGGCGGTGGAGCCACATATATTGTTCCGGGGCCATCATGATGCACTGCTCAACAATCTTGTTCATCCAGGCGGCCGTGGTTTCCGCGTCGTCCAGCGGCGGGGAACACTCTGGCGGCAGGATAATCAGTTCATAACCTTTACCATCCGGTTTGCGACGCGGGACGAAGGGGACGATACAGGCTTTGGACATTTTCGCCAGCATCCAGGTGCCGGAGGTGGTCGCCGCCTGGTCGACAGCGAACAGTGGGGCGAAGACGCTGGCGGTCGGACCGTAATCGTGATCCGGCGCATACCAGACCACTTCACCTTTTTTCAGCGCCCGGATCATCCCTTTCAGATCCTTACGGTCAATCATGTCCTTATTTGAGCGCAAGCGGCCCCATGTCTGCAGCCAGTCGATCACCGGGTTGTCGTTGGGGCGATAGACGCCAATTCCCGGCTCATTCATACCGAACATTCGCGCGCCCATCTCGAGGGTCAGGAAGTGAATACCGATCAGCAGAATGCCGCGCTGCTGCGCCTGCACATCGCGGATATGCTCAAAGCCGATGGTGTCGGTCCAGCGGGCGATACGACGAACCGGCCAGAACCAGGCCATCCCCGTCTCCATCAGTCCCATCCCCACCGATTCAAAGTTCATCACCACCATTCGGTGACGTTCCTGCTCGCTTTTCTCTGGGAAGCAGAGTTCAAGGTTGCGGTAGGCTATCTTCGCCCGACGCTTCATAAAGCGCATGGCCAGCCGGCCGATGGCATTTCCCAGGCGGTAAATCAGCGGATAGGGCAGTTGGACAACCAGCCACAGCAGGCCGATACCCAGCCACAGCAGCCAATAGCGCGGATGCAACAGCGCCGGAGAAAATTTAGGCAAATGAGTCATTTCATACCCGTATCAGTGAGCAACGTCTTATATTATCGCATTTTTTTACCGGCCAGCCAAAGGCGGCGACAGTCAGCTCGTTTTGTTAAGCGGGGCGCGACCGGGTGAGAGAAATGTAGCGTAAAATGTAGGGATGTAAATTAATTAGCTTTGCTATATCATGCCCGCCGTTTATTTCCTCATTTCTATGTCGAGCAGGTACACCATGCCAGTGTTACACAACCGCATTTCAAATGAGACGTTAAAGGCGCAAATGCTGGCTGAGACCGAGCCGCGCACGACGATCTCATTCTATAAATATTTCACCATTGTCGACCCACAAGCCACTCGCGATGCGTTATGGGTTGCCTTAACCCAGCTGAAGGTCTTTGGCCGTATTTATCTGGCCCGGGAAGGGATCAACGCGCAAATCAGCGTGCCGGAAAGCAACGTTGAAGCCCTGCGTGAGTTTCTCTATGGCTTCGATCCGGCGCTGGCGGGGCTGCGTTTCAATATCGCCCTCGAGGACGATGGGAAATCTTTCTGGGTGCTGCGCCTGAAAGTGCGTGACCGTATTGTCGCCGATGGCATCGACGATCCCTCTTTCGATGCCTCCAATGTTGGGGATTATCTCAAGGCGGCGGACGTCAATGCCATGCTTGACGATCCGGATGCGGTATTTATCGATATGCGTAACCACTATGAATATGAGGTGGGTCATTTCGAAAACGCGCTGGAGATCCCGGCGGATACCTTCCGCGACCAGCTGCCGAAAGCCGTGGAAATGATGCAGGACCACAAAGACAAGAAAATTGTTATGTATTGCACCGGCGGTATTCGCTGTGAAAAAGCCAGCGCCTGGATGAAGCATAACGGTTTCAATAAGGTCTGGCATATCGAGGGCGGGATTATTGAGTACGCCCGCCGCGCACGTGAGCAGGGGCTGCCGGTCCGTTTTATTGGCAAAAACTTTGTCTTTGATGAGCGGATGGGCGAGCGTATCTCCGATGACGTCATCGCGCACTGTCATCAGTGTGGCGCGCCGTGCGATACCCATACCAATTGCCTGAATGATGGCTGTCATCTGCTGTTTATTCAGTGCCCGAGCTGCGCTGAGAAGTTTGCCGGTTGCTGTAGCGAAGCGTGCATGGAAGAGCATAAGCTGCCGGAAGAGGAGCAGCGCAAACTGCGCGCCGGACGCGAAAACGGCAATAAAATCTTTAACAAATCGCGTGGCCGACTGAACACCAAACTCGGGATCCCCGAGCCGGAGTCGTCAGAAAAACCATAACCAGACGAGATCGATGATCGCCAGCAGCAACCACAGCGCAAGGTAGATCATAAAGTGCTCGCGCACGTTGTTAACCAGCATATTAAACAGGCGACGCATAACCGTTCTCAATGACTAACGGCCTCGACACAGAGGCCGTTTTTTTTCCGGCGGCAAGCGTGCCGCATTCCGTTATGAGCTAAAGCGCGCCAGTGAGAAAGGCGTCAGGTTAAAGGTCGACGTCTGTCCCTGGGCAAACTGACTGGCAATTTCTCCCAGCACCGGCGCAAACTTAAAGCCATGGCCGCTCAGACCGGTGATCAGCAGCGTGTCTGGTCTGCCAGGGAGCGTATCGATAATAAAATCTTCATCGACCGTGTTGTCATAGGTGCAGGAGGCGCCGTGCAGACAGCCGCCGATCCCGGGCAGGACGTTACGTAAAAACGGAAAGGATTCGGAACCATCGCTGGCGACAGCGCCAAACGCCGATCGCTCCTGCGGCGTGGAGACAGGCTGACCGCCGTTATGCTTGCCGATCTTTAGCTCGTTATCTTCCGCCGGGAAACCGTAGTATTGATCGCCGTTGGGTAGCTCGCCGGTGAATGCCGGGAAATGATTCTTGCTGCTGTAACGGCCATCGGCCTGGAACCAGGCAAAAACCTTACGTACCGGCTGGATGGGGAGGTCCGGAAGCAGGCGGGTGACCCAGGTACCGGCGCTAATCAGCAATTTCTTGCCGTGATATTCACCGTCAAGGGTATCAATGGTGACCCCGTCTGCATGGTGATGAATGGCTGAGACCGGGCAGTTGAATAGCTGCGCGCAGCCAGCTTCCCGTGCCAGACGTATCCAGGTCTCGACAGCCAGCTCACTGCGCAGTACGCCGGACGCCGGTTCGAAAATCGCCCGATAGTCGTCGGGAAGGCGTATCTCCGGCCAGCGCTGCATGACGGCCTGAGCATCTAACTCTTCAACCTCAAGATCGAACGCCCTGGCGCTGGCGGCGACGTTGGCCAGGAAAGGAGAGCTGGCGGGGCCGAGGTTAATGACGCCGGTGCGTTCAAAAACGGCTTCGCCGCTGATTTCAGCCAGTTCATCCCACAGCTGCTGGGCGCGCAGCACCAGCGGAACATACTTTTCACCTTCGCCATAAGCGTGACGGATAAGACGGCTACTGCCATGATGGCTGCCCTCCTGATGGGGAGGTTGGTGGGCATCGGTCATCAGAACATTGAGTCCGGCACGACGCGCATAATAGCCAGCGGCAGCGCCGACCGATCCGCTGCCGATAATGATAAGATCGTATTGCATGGTGAGTTCCGGGTAATTGCCTTATTAGCAGGGTAATTAACTCCCTGCGCTTATACAAGCCCGAAAATAATTCAGGCACCCGCAGGTGCCTGTTAAGACTATTGTTTAGTCATTCCCCGTATCGCGTTAATGTCGGCGGTACTCGTTTTCCTGGTATTCGCCAGATTCAATCTTCGCAATGCCTGCTTCCAGGATTGAAATAAATTGACGTGCGACGTCCGTCGTTAGCCATAGCGTCTGGCCAATTTCAGCATCATGACTGTTTTCTTGAGTGGGGTTCTGGTAGTGCAGGCGCAACATCAGCGCATCGTAGCTATCAACGGTGCTGATGTCCCATCCAACGAGGGGATGGGTCTGAATGACTTCATTATTTTTTTCCATCATAACCCCTTATTCATATGTTAAAAGACAACAATTCTCGAGGTTTAATGCATGTTTTTTGAAGCAAGTTAATTATATCAGGGATCAAGAATAAACTCGAGAAATTAAATGAAAGGCAGCATGATTTTCTTGTTTTCGCCGCTTTTTTACGCAAGATAAGCGCGGGAAATGGCCATTTTAGCCGATATTAAGCAGAATAATCAGGAATATTCTGAACAAGAGGCGGGGAGAAAAAAGCCGGGGCGACCCGGCAAAGAAAAGCACAATGAGGGAGCAAACCAGAGTAACTGGATCCCGCCATGCTTCAGGAGAGATCGTGGACAAACCAGTCGTCCGCGCTTTCCCAGGTTTCCTGCAGGATTTCGCTTATCCGGTCTTTGTCTTCTTTCAGGGCGCCGAACACCGAGAGCTGGTTGCCGGTGGCGTAGCGCACGCTCACCTGACTGTCGATGGCCGGGAATTGCTCGGCGATACGCCGGGAGAGTTCGTTATTCAGCGCTTCCAGCGCGCCGTTGGGTAAGGCGGTCGTTTTGGCGATAGACACTTCGATGCGCATAATTGCCCCCTGTGTTTGATACTGGTTATTTATACAGTATCCGGTGGGCGTTGACAACAGGGGGCTACGTTTTTTATCGCTTCATCGTCCAGCGAACGGTTTCACCCGCCAGGAACGGGACCAGGCTATCATTGGGCAGCGCAATGCTGTCAACGACCGTGGTCTCTTCACGCACCAGCTCAACATAGCTTTCATTGACCGGCAGACCGTAGAAGCGCGGGCCGTTCAGCGAGCAGAAGGCTTCAAAGTGCTGCAGAGCGTTCATTTCTTCAAACACGGTGGCGTAGCTGCCGAGGGCGGTCGGGGCGTTGAAGCAGCCGGCGCAGCCGCAGCTGGCTTCCTTACGATGGCGGGCGTGCGGCGCGGAGTCGGTGCCAAGGAAGGCGCGGCTAAAGCCGCTGGCGACCAGTTCGCGCAGCGCCTGCTGATGAATATTGCGTTTGAGTACCGGCAGGCAGTACAGGTGAGGACGAATACCGCCGACCAGCATATGGTTGCGGTTGAACATCAGGTGCTGCGGGGTAATAGTGGCCGCCAGCAGTTCATTGCCGTCACGCACATATTCGGCGGCATCTTTGGTAGTAATATGCTCAAAGACCACCTTCAGACCGGGCAGGCGCTGGCGCAGGGGCTCCATCACCGTGTCAATAAAGCGCGCTTCACGATCGAAAATATCAATCTCGGCGTGGGTGACTTCCCCATGTACCAGCAGCGGCATTCCCAGTTTTTCCATCCGCTCCAGCACCGGCATAATGGCGTCGGTGCTGGTGACACCGTGGCTGGAGTTGGTCGTGGCGTTGGCCGGGTAGAGCTTGGCGGCGGTGAACACACCTTCGTTAAAGCCGCGCTCCAGCTCCGCCGGGTCGAGGGAGTCTGTCAGATAGCAGGTCATCAACGGGGTAAAATCGTGCCCGGCCGGGACGGCGTCCATAATGCGCTGGCGATAGGCGATAGCCGCCGCGACGGTGGTGACAGGCGGCACCAGATTCGGCATCACGATCGCCCGGCCATAAAACTCACTGGTGTAAGGCACGACGGTTTTCAGCATATCGTCATCACGCAGATGGATATGCCAGTCGTCTGGGCGGCGGATTTTCAATACCTGGGGTTGTGCTGTCATGGAAGGCTCCGGCTAATAGGTTCAGTCATCAGGGCTGTTTTTTGCCGGGCACTAAGGATAAGCGTAAACGTTTTCCTTTGCACTCATTTCCGTAAAAAATTCAGGGCGCCGTAGCGCCCTGGAGATTAATTGGTAAAGGGGATGACAATTTCGCCCGGTTTCACCTCTATGCCCTTGGCATATTTCTTCGCCAGCGCTTCGCCGGTGCTGGCGTCTTCACGCAGGACATAGGCCGGTTGCTGGCTGAAGTAGCTGCGCAGCGACTGATTCAGATAGGGGAGCAGGGCCTGAATCACCGACTGCAGCTTCTCGGGCGCCACTTTGGCATCGACCACCTCCATTTCCTGCAGGAAGATAGCGCCTTTCTCTCTGTCAAAGGTTGGCAGCGCTTTGAGCTTCAGATCGATCGTCGCTTTCTGGGTGCCGAACAGGGAGTTCAGATCGACGTTGGCGACCCCGGTCAGCGTGACTTTACCCGGCTCTTCACGGCCAATAGCGCTGGTCAGGTTCTGCAGCTCAATATGGGCATCGGCAACGCCTTTCAGACCGATATCTTTGGCGAAATGGTTACGCTTCTGCAGCGCCTGGTTTATCTCCTGCTCGCTTACCGTGTATTGGGTCAACTGGTTACAGCCGCTCAGCAGACCGCTGACAATCAGCGCCGCGGCGATCAATATTTTTTTCATGGGGTTCCTCAAGCTCGTACCATCATTCATCCTGACACAAAGCATCATGACCTGTCAGCATTCTTCATGCCAGCAGAATAGGCTGAAAGGCAGGAGAAACCGCGGACCTACGCTCTTAGGTGCGCGGCTCCAGCATACCGGAGGCGGAGCGTTTTGGACTGAATTGCCACCACAGGGCAAGGAAAGTGATAAACCCAATGGCGCCGAGCATCAGCCACGGCAGTTCGGGCTGGCCCACGGCTTTGCCGGCATCAAACAGCCAGCCGCCGCCCGCGTAACCCAGCGCGCCGCCGAAGGCGAGACCCAGGCGGCTGAACCCCATATAGCTGCCGCGCGCCCGGGCATCCGCCAGCGAGGCGCCCAGCGTCTCCCTGGCGGGTTCCGCGATGATCGAACCGATGTAAAACAGGCAGATCAGGGTAAATAACTGCTGCAAACTGCTGGTCATGCCAATCGGCAGCATCGCCAGCGTCATCACCAGCAGACCGGCCATCAGCCGGTGCTCAAGGCGGTAGCGTTTCTCGCTCCAGCGGGCAATGGGATAGAGCAGGGTCAGCGAAATGGTGGCTTCGATGGCGTACATCCACTTCACGGCGGCCGGCGAACCGGCAATGTCGTTCACCATGATCGGCAGCATCAGCATCACCTGCACCGCCAGCATGTAATAGCCTGTTAACGTCAGGACATAGGTGACGAAGCGCTTATCCCGCAGCACCCGTCCCAGCCCCTCGCGGACTGGCGTTTTCACCGTGGACAGTTTCCATGCTGGCAGATACCAGGCGTTAAACGCGGCGCAAGCGATAAACAGCGCGGCGCCGGCGCTGCACACCAGACGGAAGTCATACTGTAGCAGCCAACTGCCCAGCAGGGCGCCAATCACCGCGCCGGCGCTGTCCTGCATCATCAGGAGGGAGAAAAAGCGGCCGCGCTGATGCGGGCGCACCAGTTTGACCACCAGCGCGGCTCGTGGCGGATCGAACAACGTGCCGCCTAACCCGGACAAGATACAGGAGAGCCAGAGCACCCAGGGCTCATGGGCAACGGCCATCGCCGCGAAGCCGCCGGCGCGCATCAGCATGCCGGTGACAATCATGGGTTTCGCGCCGAAGCGGTCGGCAATGGCGCCGCCAAAAATGCCTAATCCTTGCTGCACCAGCTGGCGCAGGCCGAGCGCAATGCCGACCATCAGCGCTGCCCAACCCATCTGATCGACAAAGCGGATGGAAATCAGCGGAAAAACGACAAAAAAGCCCAGTACGACCAGCATGTTATCGACTAACAGGAAATATTTACCCAGGCTCCTTGCCTGCGAGACGCGGGACATTTCCCCTCCAGGGAAAAATAGAGATAAGCGAGGATATTCTGCGGGCAATCTGCTGCTTTTCCCAGCACCCTTGCGACAATATTTTTTTATCAAAAAGCAAGTTCGATTGAGCCTATTCATCGAAAAGAGGAGATGGCGCAGAAAATGGTATGTTGCTGTTTTCACACTATCGTGCAGGACAGGTATAGTGATGAGAGCAAGATTGAAGTCAGGGGGACTGAAAAGGAAATGTTTGGCTATCGCAGTAACGTGCCGAAGGTGCGTTTGACGACGGACCGGCTGGTGGTGCGCCTGGTCCACGATCGTGACGCCTGGCGTCTGGCCGATTATTACGCCGAGAATAAAGTGTTCTTAAAACCCTGGGAGCCGGTACGTGACGACAGCCACTGCTATCCCTCCGGGTGGCAGGCGCGTCTGTCAATGATCGGCGAGTTTCATAAGCAGGGGTCTGCATTTTATTTCGCGCTGCTCGATGCGGAGGAAAAAGAGATCGTTGGCGTGGCGAATTTCTCCAACGTAGTTCGCGGATCATTCCATGCCTGTTATCTCGGCTACTCCATTGGCGAGAAGTGGCAAGGGCAGGGGCTGATGTTTGAAGCGTTGACCGCCGCGATTCGCTATATGCAGCGCACGCAGCATATCCATCGCATTATGGCCAACTATATGCCGCATAATCAGCGCAGCGGCGCGCTGCTGGCGCGGTTGGGGTTCGAAAAAGAGGGTTACGCCAAAGATTATCTGCTGATTGATGGGCAGTGGCGTGACCATGTACTGACGGCGCTAACGACGCCGGACTGGTCAGCAGGGCGCTAAGGAGAGAGGATGAAATATCAGTTAACCGCGCACGAAGCGCGCGTCATTGGCTGTCTGCTGGAAAAGCAGGTTACCACGCCCGAGCAGTACCCGCTGTCGGTGAACGCCGTGGTGACCGCCTGCAATCAGAAAACCAACCGCGAACCGGTGATGTCGCTGAGCGAAGGCGAGGTCCAGACGCTGCTGGATACCCTGGTGAAGCGCCACTATTTGCGCACGGTCAGCGGATTCGGCAATCGAGTGACCAAGTATGAGCAGCGCTTTTGCAACTCTGAATTTGGCGATCTGAAACTCAGCGCCGGCGAAGTAGCGGTGGTGACGACGCTACTGCTGCGCGGCGCCCAGACGCCGGGTGAACTCCGTAGCCGCGCGCAGCGGATGCATGAGTTCAGCGATATGGCGGAAGTGGAAAGCGTGCTGGAAGGGTTAGCGACGCGCGAGGATGGTCCTTTTGTTGCCCGCCTGCCACGGGAACCGGGGAAACGGGAAAGCCGCTATATGCATCTGTTTTGCGATGACATGGACACGCTGATCACCACGGTGGAAGCACTCTCGCCGCTGGAAGACGATGACGATCTGCGTGCCCGGGTTGAAGCACTGGAAGGCGAGGTGGCGGAATTGAAAGCGCGCCTTGACTCGCTGTTACACCATCTGGGGGACTAAACGTGGGGACAAGACTGCGCATTGGGGTGGTTGGCTTAGGGGGCATCGCGCAGAAAGCGTGGCTGCCGGTGTTAGGCGCTGCGGAAAGCTGGACGCTGCAGGCAGCCTGGTCGCCGGGAAAAGAGAAGGCGTTGCGCATCTGCGAAACCTGGCGGATCCCGTATGCTGATTCGCTGGATGCCCTGGCGGCGGAGTGCGATGCGGTCTTTGTCCATACGTCGACGGCTTCACATTATGAAGTCGTGAATCACTTGTTGAATGCCGGGGTTCATGTTTGTGTGGATAAACCGCTGGCGGACAAGCTGAGCGAGGCGGAAGCGCTGGTCGAGCTGGCTGCCCGGCGTCATCTGACGCTGATGGTCGGTTTCAATCGCCGCTTTGCGCCACTCTATCGTGAACTGAAGGGGCGGCTGGGCGAGGTGGCCTCGCTGCGGATGGATAAGCATCGTAGCGACAGCGTAGGCAACGATCTGCGCTTTACCCTTCTCGATGACTATCTGCACGTGGTGGATACTGCGTTGTGGCTGGCTGATGGTCAGGCGCGCCTGCGCGGCGGCACGTTGCAGATCACTCCTCAGGGTGAAATGCTCTATGCCGAACACCAGTTCAGTTCGCCCCGGCTGCAGGTTACCACCAGCATGCACCGCCGTGCCGGAAGCCAGCGTGAGTGGGTGCAGGCGGTCACCGATGGCGGGTTATATGCGGTGAGTGAGATGCGCGAATGGCAGGAGGAGTGTGGCCTTGGCGTGGTCCAGCGCCCGGTGGCGGGCTGGCAAACCACCCTCGAGCAGCGCGGTTTTGTCGGCTGTGCGCGACATTTCATCGAATGCGTGCAAAATCAGACGGTTCCGGAAACCGCTGGCGAACAGGCGCTGCTGGCTCAGCGGGTGGTTGACAAACTCTGGCGCGACGCCATCAGCGAATAATCCGTTGTAACAACTGACAGTAGTAATTCATATTGAACCCGGTAGACTATCGCCACTTTCCAGCGCCCGCATTTGCGGGCGTTTTACTCCAGGGTTTGGAATAACAGCGTAATGAATCTTTTAAAATCACTGGCGGCCGTCAGTTCGATGACCATGTTTTCGCGCGTGCTGGGCTTTGCCCGCGATGCGATTGTGGCGCGCATTTTTGGTGCCGGGATGGCGACCGATGCCTTTTTTGTCGCCTTCAAACTGCCTAATCTGCTGCGGCGTATTTTTGCCGAAGGCGCCTTCTCGCAGGCGTTTGTGCCGATCCTTGCCGAATATAAAAGCAAGCAGGGCGAAGATGCCACCCGGGTTTTTGTCTCGTATGTCTCCGGATTACTGACCCTGGCCCTGGCGATCGTCACCGTTATCGGGATGCTGGCGGCGCCGTGGGTGATCACCATCACCGCCCCCGGGTTTGCTGATACCGCCGATAAATTTGCGCTGACCACCCAATTGCTGCGCATTACCTTCCCCTATATTTTGCTGATCTCCCTGGCCTCGCTGGTGGGGGCGATCCTCAATACCTGGAACCGTTTCTCGGTGCCGGCCTTTGCCCCGACGTTCCTCAACGTCAGCATGATTAGCTTTGCGCTGTTTGCCGCGCCGTACTTCCATCCGCCGGTGCTGGCGCTGGCCTGGGCGGTGACGGTCGGCGGCGTGCTGCAGCTGGCCTACCAGTTGCCGCACCTGAAGAAGATTGGCATGCTGGTTCTGCCCAGAATTAATCTGAAAGATGCTGGCGCGATGCGGGTAGTGAAGCAGATGGGGCCGGCGATCCTTGGCGTGTCGGTAAGCCAGATCTCCCTCATCATCAATACCATCTTCGCCTCGTTTCTCGTGTCGGGATCGGTGTCATGGATGTACTATGCCGACCGTCTGATGGAGTTTCCGTCAGGTGTCCTGGGCGTGGCCCTTGGCACCATCCTGCTGCCGTCGTTGTCGAAAAGCTTCGCCAGTGGTAACCATGACGAGTATTGCCGCCTGATGGACTGGGGCCTGCGACTCTGCTTCCTGCTGGCGCTGCCGAGCGCGGTGGCGCTGGGGATCCTCGCTAAACCGCTGACCGTGGCCCTGTTCCAGTACGGTAAATTCAGCGCCTTTGACGCGGCGATGACCCAGCGCGCGCTGGTGGCCTATTCCGTGGGGCTGATGGGGCTTATCGTGGTGAAAGTGCTGGCGCCGGGCTTCTATTCCCGTCAGGACATCAAAACGCCGGTGAAGATTGCCATTGTCACCCTGATTATGACCCAGGTGATGAACCTGGCGTTTATCGGCCCGCTCAAGCACGCGGGCCTGTCACTGTCCATAGGGCTGGCGGCCTGCCTGAACGCCGCGCTGCTCTACTGGCAACTGCGTAAACAGAAAATTTTCACCCCACAGCCCGGCTGGCTGACTTTCCTGCTGCGTCTGGTCGCGGCGGTGGTGGTGATGGCCGCGGCGCTGCTGGGCGTCATGCATCTCATGCCGGAGTGGTCTCAGGGGACGATGCCGTTCCGCCTGATGCGCCTGCTGGTGGTGGTGGTCGCCGGAGTAGTGGCTTATTTCGCTACGCTGCTGGTGTTGGGCTTCCGCGTAAAAGAGTTTGCCCGTCGCACAGCGTAAGCCATTGCGACGGAAAGAGGAAACCCGCTTCGCTCAGGCGAAGCGGGTTTTTTTTATGATGTGCGGCGTTCGGCTGCGATGAGGCGCGCATTCTCCAGCAGGCGGATCGCCAGGGCAATTGCCCCGCTGACGACGGCGAGGGTGACCACTCCGTTCCAGCCGGCCAGCACGTACAGCTTGCTGCCCAGCACCGACCCCAGCGACATCCCGATAAAGACCACGGTGAACAGCAGAGCGTTCAGGCGGCCACGGGCCTGCGGCTCCAGGCTGTAAACCAGGTTCTGATGTGCCACCAGGCTTGACTGCAGGCCGAGATCGAAGCCAATAGCCGAGAGAGCAATCAGCGCCAGCTGGCCATGCAGAGGGAGCAGCGGCAGCATAAACATCAGGGCGAAGGAGAGGGTGACCAGCGCCGCGCCCATCTGAGTCACTTTACCGGCGCCAAACTTATCGGCCAGTCCGCCGGCCAGCGGTGCCGCCAGCGCCCCGGCGGCACCGGCGATACCAAAGCCACCCGCTACTGCGCTCCCCATGTGATAGTGTTCTGAGAGCATCACCGCCAGCGTCGACCAGAAAGCGCTAAAGGCGACAGAGAGCGCCCCCTGAGCCAGCGCAGCGCGGCGTAACGCCGGATAACGCAGCCACAGATGCGCCATTGAGGCCATCAGCTGCGGATAGCTCAGCGTCGAGTGAATGGCGAAGCGCGGCAGGACCCGCCACATCACCAGGCCAATCAGCGCCACGCTGACTGCAGCCGCCTGATACATCACCCGCCAGCCGAATACGGCGCCCACTACGCCGCTGACCGTCCTGGAAAGCAGGATCCCCAGCAGCAGCCCGGTCATCACCGTGCCCACCATTTTTCCCTGCTTGCCTGCCGGAGCGAGGATCGCCGCCGCCGGGACGATATCCTGCGCCATGGTGGCCGCCATACCGATCAGCAGACTGACCACCAGCAGTGAGGTGAGCTGGCCGGTAAGGCTGCACAGGAACAGCAGGATCGCCAGCATTGCGCTCTTCAGCAGGATCAGCCGGCGGCGATCGTGACGGTCGCCGAGCGGGAGCAGGAAGAGAATGCCGAGCGCGTAGCCAGCCTGCGTCAGGGTAGGAACCAGCCCCATCCCTTCTACCGACAGATGGAGATTGGCGCCCATCAGCGGCAGTAGCGGCTGCGCATAATAGATAGAGGCGACGCTAAAGCCGGCGCCGAGTGCGAGAATGAAGATAATCCAGCCTGCGTCGCGGGTGGAAAGGGAAGTCGGTGTCATGATCAGTACCTCATAGATGCGATGGCGCTATTTTTCCCTGAATGCAGCTGGCGCGGTAGCCGGGCTGGTGGTAAAACGGTTATACGTAGCACGTATAGGCAAAAGAAAAATGAAAAGACAGGAGCGTATAGACCGCATTGAGCTGATGCGCACCTATATTCGTATTATAGAGGCCGGCTCACTCTCCGCCGCCGCGGGGCAGATGGATACCACCCAGGCAACCGTCAGCCGCCGCCTGCAGTCCCTGGAAGGACTGCTGGGGGTGAAGTTGATCCTGCGCACCACTCATGCGATGAAGCTTACTGACGATGGCGAACGCTGTTATCGCCATGCCCGTCAGGTCGTGGACGCCTGGCTGGCGCTGGAGGATGATCTGCGTATTGCCGACGATCAGCCCGTGGGGGTGCTGCGGGTACGGGCGCCCCATGCTTTTGGCCAGCAACAGCTGCTGGCGCCGCTGGTCGCATTTCTGCAGCGTCATCCGCAACTGTCGGTCGAGTGGATGCTGAATGATAATACCGTCGACTTTCTCAGCGATAATATCGACTGCGCCATTCGCGTTGGCGCGGAGGTGGATCCGGCCACGGTATCCGTGCTGCTGGCGGAAGTGCCGCGCTGCGTGGTGGCTTCCCCTGAACTCCTGGCGAAGTACCCGCCGTTAACCTCGCTGGAGGCGCTATCCGGCCTGCCGTGGATCGCCATTAATACCTTTTATCAGCATGAGGTACGGCTCCGGCATCTGAAAAGTGGGCAAATCGTCTCGACGGCCATCACCCCCTGCCTGAGCACTGACAGCCTGTACGTCGCGCGAAATACCGCGCTGGCGGGGCTGGGGGTGGCGATGGTGTCCAGCTGGACAGTCGTGGAGGATATTGCCGCCGGACGGCTGATTGAGCTGTTCCCGCAGTGGCGTCCCGCCTCGCTACCGGTTCATCTGGTTTATCCCTGGGCGCGCTATTATCCGACACGCCTGCGTAAGTTCCTTGACCTGATGCGGGAGATCATGCCGGATCTGGCCGGGATGCAGCGTCCGCAAAGCGCATAAAAAAACCGGCCAGAGGCCGGTTTTTTTATTAAGCACGCTTATTCGACGGGCTGTGGGCGGGTCGGTTCTGCGGTGGCTTTACGCGTCGCACTATGACCACCGGCGGCGCCTTTACCTTCAAAAGCGAACGGCGGACGCACCCAGGTGCTGTGGCGCGGCGCTTCCGGGACATAGTCCGGAGCAGGCGCCCGGGTCATCGGCGCGGTAGCATGGCGATCGCCAGCCACAACCACGGGTTTGCTTACCGGCGTTTCAGCTTTGACCGGTTCGGCAGGGGCTGTTGGGGCGGCTTCGGTCACCGGTGCTTCCACCACGGTTTCCGTGGCCGGAACGATGGTTTCCACTGGCGCTTCAACGACAGGCGCCGTTTCCACCACTTCAGGTTCAACCGTGACCGGCTCGGCGTCGATCGTCACTGGCGCAATAGCCTGAGGCGCTTCGACAGCTGGCGCTTCGACCGGCGCTGGCTCGACAGCGGCTGGCTCGACAATTTCCGGAGTATCAACGATAACCGGCTCGGCGGCCGCGACGGGTTCGACGACCACCGGCTCAGCGGTAACGGGCTCCATGGTCGCCGGCTCGACGGTAACTGGCGCGGCAGTGACGGTTTCAACTACGGCAACCGGTGTCGCAATAGCTTCGACGGCTTCAATGGCGCTGGTGTCCTG
The DNA here is from genome assembly GCF_001807705.1 of Klebsiella sp. HMSC25G12. Lineage (NCBI taxonomy): Bacteria > Pseudomonadati > Pseudomonadota > Gammaproteobacteria > Enterobacterales > Enterobacteriaceae > Klebsiella > Klebsiella sp. HMSC25G12. The sequence goes on from NZ_KV789924.1 coordinate 40,298, forward strand.
AACCGGAACCTCTTCCGGCTGCTGGTCCTGCGGACGAACGACCGGGTAGCGGATCCAGACTTTACCGGAAGCCATCTCCGGCGAGGCGCAGGCGACGGTCAGCGGCATCGGCGACTGGGTCGGATAGCGTTCGTCACGATAGCGACGACGGCGCTGACCGCTCACGCGCAGATGACGCGGGGAACGACGAGAGCGGCGCGGCATACCGTTCGCTTCACGGGATTCGCCGTTTTCATCGTGTTCCACTACGTTTTCCACTACCGCCGGCAGTTCGGCTTTCACCGGCTCGCTGCGCGGGGTGGCGACTTCAGCCACAACGGTCTCAGGCGCGATCTCGGCAGTCTGCTCGGCAACGGCTGACTCAATGCGTACTTTCTGGGAGAGCTGACGCGGTTTACGACGCGGCAGAGTCTGCACACGCTCTTCCTGCTCAGTCTCCTGTACTTCCGGCTCTTCACGCGTCTGCACCTTGGCTTCCTGCTGCGCCTGGCGTTTATCGTCATTGCGGCGGCGGGAGCGTTCGCGGCGCGGCTGCTGCTCGTCGCAGGATTTGGCTTTGTCCGCGTCATCGCCGACGGTCTGGCGAGCGTCACGCGCTTCTACGTTTTGCGGCTGCTTTTCGCGACGATTGCGACGGTTTTCTTCACGCGATTCGCGCGGCTCACGACCCTCGGCATTGTCCGCACGGGTGTCGCGATTGTCACGGTTATCACGGTTGTCACGATTGTCGCGGTTATCACGGCGATCGTTGCGGTCGTTGCGATCGCGGCGGTTGTTGCTCCGCGGTTTACGGCGCTCCTGCTGACGCTCCGGTTTTTCTTCCGCTTTCTTCTCGACCGGAACTTCAACCGGCTTGGCTTCTTCAGTGCCAGAGAAGATATTTTTCAGCGCGCTGAAGAAGCGTGAGAGTAGTCCCGGCTGGGCCGGCGCGGCGGCCGCGACCGGGGCAGCGGCGACCGCAGGGGCAGCCACAGGCTCTTCCAGCATCGGTGCCGGTGGGGCGTCAGGCATCACAAAGGCGGCCAGCGCAGGCTGCTCCGGACGTTTACGTTCTGCTGGCTCCTCGTCACCAGGCAGCGCCATCTCTTCTTCATGCAGCTTCGGCAGCAGATAGCTCAGCGTTGAGGTCTCTTCACCTTTACGCACGCGCAGGACGGAGTAGTGCGGCGTCTGCATCTCGTCGTTTGGCACGATAATGACGCGGACATCGCCCTGACGGGATTCGATTGCGCTCACTGCGGCACGTTTTTCGTTCAGCAGATAAGAGGCGATCGGTACCGGAACGATGGCGTGGACTTCTTTGGTGTTCTCTTTCAGCGCCTCTTCTTCAATCAGACGCAGAATAGAGAGCGACAGCGATTCGTTATCACGCACGGTACCGGTGCCGGAGCAGCGCGGGCAGACGTGATGGCTGGATTCGCCCAGCGACGGGCTCAGGCGCTGGCGAGACATCTCCAGCAGGCCGAAGCGCGAAATATGGCTAATCTGAATGCGCGCGCGGTCCTGACGAACGGCTTCACGCAGACGGTTTTCCACCGCACGCTGGTGGCGAACCGGGGTCATATCGATAAAGTCGATAACGATCAAGCCGCCGAGGTCGCGCAGACGCAGCTGGCGGGCAATCTCGTCAGCCGCTTCAAGGTTGGTATTGAAGGCTGTCTCTTCGATATCGCCGCCGCGGGTGGCGCGGGCGGAGTTGATATCGATCGCGGTCAGCGCTTCGGTGCTGTCGATAACGATAGACCCACCGGAAGGCAGGCGCACTTCACGCTGGAAGGCGGACTCAATTTGCGATTCAATCTGATAATGGCTGAACAGCGGGATTTCACCGGTGTACAGTTTGATTTTGCTGCTGAAATCCGGACGACCCAGTGCGGCGATATGCTGGCGCGCCAGCTCGAGCACTTTCGGGTTATCGATCAGGATTTCGCCGATGTCCTGGCGCAGATAATCGCGGAATGCGCGGACAATCACGTTGCTTTCCTGGTGGATCAGGAACGGCGCCGGACGGCTTTCCGCGGCTTTCTGAATCGCTTCCCAGTGCTTCAGGCGGAAGCTCAGGTCCCACTGCAGGGCTTCGGCAGATTTGCCGACGCCAGCGGTGCGAACGATAAGACCCATGCCGTCCGGAAGCTCCAGGCTCGCCAGCGCTTCTTTCAGTTCAGTGCGGTCGTCGCCCTCGATACGGCGGGAAATTCCCCCCGCGCGCGGGTTGTTCGGCATCAGGACCAGATAGCTGCCTGCCAGGCTGATAAAGGTGGTGAGCGCAGCGCCTTTGTTGCCGCGTTCTTCTTTATCAATCTGCACGATAACTTCCTGACCTTCACGCAGCACGTCTTTGATATTAGGACGACCGTGCGCATTGTAGTTAGCGGGGAAGTATTCGCGGGCGATTTCTTTGAGGGGGAGGAAACCATGACGCTCGGCGCCGTAATCGACAAACGCGGCTTCAAGGCTAGGTTCAATGCGGGTGATTTTGCCTTTGTAGATGTTCGCTTTTTTCTGTTCGTGCCCGGGGCTTTCGATATCCAGGTCGTACAGGCGCTGCCCATCAACAAGGGCGACGCGCAACTCTTCCTGCTGAGTTGCGTTGATTAACATTCTTTTCATCGTAACTTACTCATTATTCTTACATTGACGACTAAGCTGCGGGCAGAGTAATGCCTTTCCGGGGGAAAACCGATGGCCTCGTGTCTGGTTCACGTCGCCAACCTCACGGTTGTCGCGCGCTTAAGAGGCGCAGAGTGTCGGTCGCCTGTGTTTCAAACGGAAACACAGCGCAATTATTCAGGGGAACAGCCTGGGATGTATCACCAGAGAATATTCCATTTATACTCGTCGTCTTTCGCGTTGCAGGCATGGTGGCTTAACCTGCTCACCTCGATCAAAGGATCCAGATGAGCTCCCGGGAGTCCCGGAGTTGACGCCTTCCTGCGACTTGAAATCCATAGAGCCTGTACCGGTAAGGACTGCAACCCGCAGCCCGCTAACTGTCTGAAAGATCACAACGTCTTACGCCATTGCTGCGTGGGCGATCGGTCAGACAAAATTGGTCATTCCGCTAATGTCTTGTTCTAACAAGATGCAATACGGAAAACGGTCTCATTATTCCATTGCTAACCTTGTTATAGCAAGTTGACTTTCACCTTTTATCACCCGGTTACTCACAGTTTTATCACCTGCCCATACAGATTGTTCTAATAACAAACAAAATGGCGGTCAGGTAAACCGTGAAAACAGGATAATGATAAATATAAGCATATAAAAATGAGTGGCGCTAATGCGTCCGGCTATTTAGAATCGCGCACCATGAAAACTGAGACCCCAACCGTAAAAATGGTTGCCATTGCTGCTGATGAAGCGGGGCAACGTATCGACAACTTTTTGCGTACCCAATTGAAAGGTGTACCGAAGAGCATGATTTATCGCATCCTGCGTAAAGGCGAGGTGCGGGTAAACAAAAAGCGCGTGAAGCCGGAGTATAAGCTGGAAGCGGGTGATGAAGTCCGTATCCCGCCGGTGCGCGTGGCGGAGCGTGAAGAAGAGGCGGTATCGCCGCATCTGCAGAAAGTGGCCGCGCTCTCTGAGGTGATCCTCTATGAAGACGATCATATTCTGGTACTCAACAAACCTTCCGGTACTGCGGTACACGGCGGCAGCGGACTGAGCTTTGGCGTGATTGAAGGGCTGCGCGCCCTGCGCCCGGAGGCACGTTTCCTTGAGCTGGTGCATCGTCTCGACCGCGATACCTCCGGCGTGCTGCTGGTGGCGAAAAAGCGCTCGGCGCTGCGTTCGCTGCACGAGCAGCTGCGCGATAAAGGCATGCAGAAAGACTACCTGGCGCTGGTGCGCGGCCAGTGGCAGTCGCATACCAAAGTGGTCCAGGCCCCGCTGTTGAAGAATATTCTGCAGAGTGGGGAGCGTATCGTTCGCGTGAGTCAGGAAGGCAAGCCGTCGGAGACGCGCTTTAAAGTGGAAGAGCGTTACGAATTCGCCACGCTGGTGCGCTGCAGCCCGGTCACCGGCCGCACGCATCAGATCCGCGTTCATACCCAGTATGCCGGGCATCCTATCGCTTTTGACGATCGCTATGGCGACCGCGAGTTCGACAAGCAGCTGTCCGGTACCGGCTTAAACCGCCTGTTCCTGCACGCGGCGGCGCTGAAGTTTACCCACCCGGGGAGCGGGGAGGTGATGCGCGTTGAGGCGCCGCTGGATAACCAGCTGAAGCACTGTTTACAGGTGCTACGTAAGAGCAAATAAGCGCAACGGCGGAATCAGTTCCGCCGTTTTTTTTGCTTTAACCTAACAGCGGATTGTTATTCTCGCGGCGCAGCATCTGACAGAGCGCGATTAAGGGTAAACCGACCAGAGTGTTCGGGTCGCGGCCTTCCAGTCGTTCAAATAGCGTAATCCCTAACCCCTCGCTCTTGAAACTCCCGGCGCATTGCAGCGGGTTCTCTTTGCGGACGTAGCCTTCAATCTCTTTATCGCTGAGATGGCGAAAGTGAACGTCAAAGGGCTCGCATTCGGTTTGCAGATGGCCGGTGGCGGAGTTGTATAGCGCCAGACCGGTATAAAAGGTGACGATGGTCCCGCTGGCCTTTCGCAACTGCCGGCGGGCATTTTCTTCGGTGTGCGGTTTGCCGGTGATTTCACCGTCTAATACGCAAACCTGATCGGAGCCTATAATAAGGTGGTGCGGATAGCGGGAGGCCAGGCTTTGCGCTTTGGCTTGCGCCAGTCGGGCGACAAGCTGACGCGCGGATTCTTCCGGCAGCGGCGTTTCGTCAACGTCAGGCGCGGCACATTCAAACGGTAACCCCAGTTTTTCCAGCAGCATGCGCCGCCAGGGAGAGGTTGACGCGAGGATAAGTTCAGACATATTTTTTCATCCACATATAGCGCTTCGCAGAGCATCATCTTAAACTATGCGCCGCAATGTGTGCGAATAAATGGCAAAAGGCAACCTGAGGCTGCCTTTTTCTTTGACTCTATGACATTACAAAGTTAATATGCGCGCCCTATGCAAAAGGTAAAATTACCCCTGACTCTTGATCCGGTCCGCACGGCTCAAAAACGCCTTGATTACGAAGGCATCTATGCCCGCGATCAGGTTGAACGTGTAGCCGATTCTGTAGTCAGCGTGGACAGCGATGTGGAATGCAGCATGTCGTTCGCTATCGATAACCAGCGTCTCGCCGTCATTACTGGCGATGCAAAGGTAACGGTAACCCTCGAATGCCAGCGTTGCGGGAAACCGTTCCCTCATCACGTCCACACCACGTATTGTTTTAGCCCCGTCAGAAATGACGAACAGGCCGAAGCACTACCGGAAGCGTATGAGCCGATTGAGGTTAACGAATTCGGTGAAATCGACCTGCAGGCAATGGTCGAGGATGAAATTATCCTCTCCCTGCCCGTAGTTCCGGTGCATGATTCTGAACACTGTGAAGTGTCCGACGCGGACATGGTCTTTGGCGAACTGCCTGAAGAGGCACAAAAACCAAACCCATTTGCCGTATTAGCCAGCTTAAAGCGTAAGTAATTGAGGAGTAAGGTCCATGGCCGTACAACAGAATAAACCAACCCGTTCCAAACGTGGCATGCGTCGTTCCCATGACGCGCTGACCGCAGTCACCAGCCTGTCTGTAGACAAAACTTCTGGTGAGAAACACCTGCGTCACCACATCACTGCCGACGGTTTCTACCGCGGTCGCAAGGTTATCGCTAAGTAATCACGCGATACTCGCAGGATTTCCCGTTGCAGGCCATGGCGGGCGTGTGCGTCCCTGGACATTCGGTTAACCCGATCACCAGGGGCATCAATGCCCGAATTGTTGCGTCTGCAGCGTGAACATTCGCGAGTGCCAGCGTGATGAAGCTTAGTGAGGACTCCCCGGGCAACTGGGGAATCACCGAACCGGGCAGCGACGATACCTTGACACGTCTAACCCTGGCGTTAGATGTCATGGGGGGCGATTTTGGCCCATCCGTGACGGTGCCTGCAGCACTGCAGGCACTGAACTCTAATTCGCAACTCACACTTCTTTTAGTCGGCGACCCCGACGCCATCACGCCATTACTTGCCAAAGCTGACTTCGAACAACGTTCGCGTCTGCAGATTATTCCTGCGCAGTCAGTTATTGCCAGTGATGCGCGACCCGCACAGGCTATCCGCAGCAGTCGCGGAAGCTCAATGCGCGTGGCGCTGGAGCTTGTGAAAGAAGGGCGGGCGGAAGCCTGCGTCAGCGCCGGCAACACCGGCGCGCTGATGGGACTGGCGAAACTGTTGCTCAAACCGATCGAAGGTATTGAGCGGCCGGCGCTGGTGACGGTTCTGCCGCACCAGCAGAAGGGCAAAACCGTGGTGCTGGATCTTGGCGCCAACGTCGATTGCGACAGCACGATGTTGGTGCAGTTCGCCGTCATGGGCGCGGTGCTGGCAGAGGAAGTGGTTGGCATGACCAACCCGCGCGTCGCCTTGCTGAATATCGGCGAAGAAGAGATGAAAGGCCTCAGCAGCATTCGCGATGCTGCCGCAGTGCTGAAAACGCTGCCTTCCCTCAACTACATCGGCTATCTTGAAGCCAATGAACTGTTGACCGGAAAAACCGATGTGCTGGTTTGTGATGGATTCACGGGCAACGTCACATTAAAAACCATGGAAGGTGTTGTCAGAATGTTCCTTTCGCTGCTGAAATCTCAGGGAGAGGGCAAAAAACGGTCGTGGTGGCTGCTGTTATTAAAACGTTGGTTACAAAAAAGCCTGGCGAGGCGATTCAGTCACCTCAACCCCGACCAGTATAATGGCGCCTGTCTGTTAGGATTGCGCGGTTCCGTGATCAAGAGTCATGGTGCTGCCAATCAACGCGCCTTTAGCGTCGCGATAGAGCAGGCAGTGCAGGCGGTGCAGCGGCAAATTCCTCAACGGATCGCCGCGCGCCTGGAATCTTTATACCCAGCTGGTTTCGCGCTGCCGGAAAGCGACAGTGACGTGAACTCCCGACAGCAAAGCGGGACGAATGGCCACGATTGACGCCGCGGCAGGTTGAAAGAGGCGGGTATATTACCCAAGAGTGACTGAGCGTACATGTATACGAAGATTATTGGTACCGGCAGCTATCTGCCCGAGCAAGTGCGTACAAACGCCGACCTGGAAAAAATGGTAGAGACCTCTGACGAGTGGATTGTCACCCGCACAGGTATCCGTGAGCGTCGTATTGCCGCAGCGCATGAAACAGTTGCTACGATGGGCTTTGAAGCCGCAAAGCAGGCGCTGGCGATGGCGGGCGTGTCCGCGGAGCAGATTGGTCTGATTATCGTTGCGACCACCTCCGGCACGCACGCGTTTCCGAGTTCGGCATGCCAGATCCAGTCTATGCTGGGCGTTAAGGGTTGCCCGGCGTTTGATGTCGCGGCCGCCTGCGCCGGTTTCACCTATGCGCTGAGCGTCGCCGATCAGTACGTGAAGAACGGCGCGGTGGATTATGCGCTGGTGATTGGCGCCGATGTGCTGGCGCGTACTTGCGATCCCACCGATCGCGGCACGATCATTATTTTCGGTGACGGCGCGGGCGCGGTAGTGCTTGGCGCGTCTGAAGAGCCAGGCATTATCTCGACGCATCTGCATGCTGACGGCAGCTATGGCGAACTGCTGACCCTGCCGAACGCCGATCGCGTCGATCCGGAAAACCCGATCTATCTGACGATGGCCGGCAATGAAGTCTTCAAAGTGGCGGTCACCGAGCTGGCGCACATCGTTGATGAGACGCTGGCAGCGAATAATCTTGAACGTTCAGCGCTGGACTGGCTGGTGCCGCACCAGGCAAACCTGCGTATTATCAGCGCGACGGCGAAGAAACTGGGCATGTCGATGGATAACGTCGTTGTGACCCTCGACCGCCATGGCAACACCTCCGCGGCGTCAGTCCCTTGCGCGCTGGATGAAGCCGTTCGCGATGGCCGTATCCAACGCGGTCAGTTGATTCTGCTGGAAGCCTTTGGTGGCGGTTTCACCTGGGGTTCCGCGCTGGTTCGTTTTTAGTATAAGGATTTAAACATGACGCAATTTGCTTTTGTGTTCCCGGGACAAGGTTCCCAGGCCGTAGGCATGCTGGCCGATATGGCAGCCACCTGGCCGGTGATTGAAGAGACCTTCGGTGAAGCGTCCGCAGCGTTGGGTTACGATCTGTGGGCGCTGGCTCAACAGGGCCCGGCAGAAGAACTGAATAAAACCTGGCAGACTCAGCCGGCGCTGCTGACCGCCTCCGTGGCGCTATACCGCGTCTGGCAGCAGCAGGGCGGCAAAGCGCCGACCCTGCTGGCGGGCCACAGCCTCGGCGAATACTCCGCGCTGGTTTGCGCAGGGGTTATCGGTTTCGCTGATGCCGTTCGTCTGGTTGAACTGCGCGGGAAATTCATGCAGGAAGCCGTACCGGAAGGTACCGGCGCCATGTCCGCGATTATCGGCCTGGATGACGCTTCTATCGCCAAAGCCTGTGAAGAATCGGCCGAAGGGCAGGTTGTCTCTCCGGTGAACTACAATTCCCCGGGCCAGGTGGTTATCGCTGGGCATAAAGAGGCCGTTGAACGCGCTGGCGCCGCTTGTAAAGCCGCCGGCGCCAAACGCGCGCTGCCGCTGCCGGTGAGCGTGCCGTCCCACTGCGCGCTGATGAAGCCAGCTGCAGAAAAACTGGCGCTGGAGTTGCAGAAAATTACCTTCAACGCGCCGACGATTCCGGTAGTGAATAACGTCGACGTGAAATGCGAAACCACGCCGGACGCCATTCGCGACGCGCTGGTACGCCAGCTGTACAGCCCGGTCCAGTGGACCAAAACCGTTGAGTTTATGGCGGCGCAGGGCGTAACGCATCTGTATGAAGTTGGCCCGGGTAAAGTCCTCACCGGCCTGACCAAACGTATTGTTGACACCCTGACCGCTTCCGCGCTTAACGAGCCGGCGGCGATGTCTGCGGCGCTTGAGCAATAAAAGAGGAAAACCATGAGTTTTGAAGGAAAAATCGCGCTGGTTACCGGTGCAAGCCGCGGTATTGGCCGTGCAATCGCTGAAACGCTCGTCGCTCGTGGCGCGAAAGTTATCGGTACTGCGACCAGCGAAAGCGGCGCGCAGGCCATCAGCGACTATTTAGGCGCCAACGGTAAAGGTCTGATGTTGAATGTGACCGACCCGGCATCTATTGAATCTGTTCTGGAAAATGTGCGCGCAGAGTTTGGCGAAGTGGATATCCTGGTGAATAATGCCGGGATCACTCGCGACAATCTGTTGATGCGCATGAAAGATGACGAGTGGAACGATATTATCGAAACCAACCTGTCATCGGTTTTCCGTCTGTCAAAAGCGGTAATGCGCGCTATGATGAAAAAGCGTCATGGACGTATTATCACTATCGGTTCTGTGGTTGGTACCATGGGAAATGCGGGTCAGGCCAACTACGCTGCGGCGAAAGCGGGTCTGATCGGCTTCAGTAAATCACTGGCGCGTGAAGTTGCGTCCCGCGGTATTACTGTAAACGTTGTTGCTCCGGGCTTTATTGAAACGGACATGACGCGTGCGCTGACCGATGAGCAGCGTGCGGGTACGCTGGCGGCAGTTCCTGCGGGGCGCCTTGGCACCCCAAATGAAATCGCCAGCGCGGTTGCATTTTTAGCCTCTGACGAAGCAAGTTACATCACTGGTGAAACGCTGCACGTCAACGGCGGAATGTACATGGTCTGACCGAGATTTGTGCAAAACGTTCAGGAACCGCGCACTTCGCACGGTTCCCTGTGCGGTTTTGTGCGAAAAGATTTGCGTTCTTAGGGCAAACGGCCTCAAAATAGCGCAAAATCGTGGTAAGACCTGCCGGGATTTAGTTGCAAATTTTTCAACATTTTATACACTACGAAAACCATCGCGAAAGCGAGTTTTGATAGGAAATTTAAGAGTATGAGCACTATCGAAGAACGCGTTAAGAAAATTATCGGCGAGCAGCTGGGCGTTAAGCAGGAAGAAGTTACCAACAATGCTTCCTTCGTTGAAGACCTGGGCGCTGATTCTCTTGACACCGTTGAGCTGGTAATGGCTCTGGAAGAAGAGTTTGATACTGAGATTCCGGACGAAGAAGCTGAGAAAATCACCACCGTTCAGGCTGCCATTGATTACATCAACGGCCACCAGGCGTAAGTGAACATCTCCAGGCGGTCATTCGACCGCCTGAGTTTTATCTTTTTATTGTCCCACAAGAATCTATTTTCCCTCCCTGGAGGACAAACGTGTCTAAGCGTCGTGTAGTTGTGACCGGACTGGGCATGTTGTCTCCTGTCGGCAATACCGTAGAGTCTACCTGGAAAGCTCTCCTTGCCGGTCAGAGTGGCATCAGCCTGATCGACCATTTCGATACTAGCGCCTATGCAACGAAATTTGCTGGCTTAGTAAAGGATTTTAACTGTGATGACATTATCTCGCGCAAAGAACAGCGCAAGATGGATGCCTTCATTCAATATGGAATTGTCGCTGGCGTTCAGGCCATGCAGGATTCTGGCCTTGAAGTGACGGAAGAGAATGCAACCCGTATTGGCGCCGCTATCGGCTCCGGTATTGGCGGTCTCGGCTTGATCGAAGAAAACCACAGTTCGCTGGTTAACGGCGGACCGCGTAAGATCAGCCCATTCTTCGTTCCTTCCACAATTGTTAACATGGTGGCCGGGCATCTGACCATCATGTTTGGTCTGCGTGGGCCAAGTATCTCTATCGCGACCGCGTGTACTTCAGGCGTGCACAACATCGGCCAGGCCGCGCGCATCATCGCCTATGGCGATGCCGATGCGATGGTGGCAGGCGGTGCGGAAAAAGCCAGTACCCCGCTTGGCGTGGGCGGCTTCGGCGCGGCGCGTGCGCTCTCCACGCGCAATGACAACCCGCAGGCGGCGAGCCGTCCGTGGGATAAAGATCGCGACGGCTTCGTGCTGGGCGACGGCGCGGGTATGGTGGTGCTGGAAGAGTACGAGCATGCTAAAAAACGCGGTGCCAAAATCTACGCCGAGATCGTTGGCTTCGGCATGAGCAGCGATGCTTACCACATGACGTCACCGCCGGAAGATGGTGCGGGCGCCGCGCTGGCGATGGTGAATGCCATTCGCGATGCGGGCATCGAACCGGGCCAGATTGGCTACGTCAACGCCCACGGCACCTCGACGCCGGCTGGCGATAAAGCAGAAGCGCAGGCCGTTAAGTCAGTCTTCGGTGATGCGGCGAACCGCGTCATGGTGAGCTCCACCAAATCCATGACCGGGCACCTGCTGGGCGCGGCAGGGGCCGTAGAGTCGATCTACTCTATCCTGGCGCTGCGCGACCAGGCGGTTCCGCCGACGATCAACCTCGACAACCCGGATGAGGGCTGCGACCTCGATTTCGTGCCACACGAAGCGCGTCAGGTTTCCGGTATGGAGTACACCCTGTGCAACTCCTTCGGTTTTGGCGGCACTAACGGTTCGCTGATCTTCAAAAAAGTGTGACAGGGCTTGCCCCGGTACTGCTTTAACAAAAGGCCCGTTCGTCGGGCCTTTTTTATTCGGCTTTCTCCGCTTGTCCTCTGCTCCGTGTCCTGAGACACTCACCGACCAGTGAAAAGGAGTCCTTTATGTTCTTGATAAATGGCGTTGAACAGGACACGCTGGCGGCGAACGATCGCGCCGCCCAGTTTGGCGACGGCTGTTTTACCACCGCCCGCATCCAGCAGGGGCAGGTTGCGCTACTGGACGCCCATCTGCAGCGTTTGCAGACAACCTGTGAAAAATTACAAATACCATTTCACGACTGGCTGACGCTGAGCGAAGAGATGCAGCGTCTGGCGCGGCCGCACGCGCAGGGCGTGTTGAAGGTGATCCTCACCCGCGGCGTTGGGGGAAGGGGATACAGTACGGCGGGCTGCGTGTCGCCCACCCGCATTCTCAGTGTCTCTCCATTCCCGGCGCATTATGCGCGCTGGCGGGAGGAGGGCATTACCCTGACCCAGAGCCCGGTGCCCCTGGGGCGCAACCCGTGGCTTGCCGGACTGAAGCATCTTAATTGCCTTGAGCAGGTGCTGATCCGCTCTCATCTTGAGCAGACGGACGCCGATGAGGCGCTGGTCCTTGACAGTGACGGGTGGCTTACGGAATGCTGTGCCGCGAATTTATTCTGGCGTCAGGGACGGGATGTATTTACTCCGCGGCTCGATTACGCCGGGGTCAACGGCATTATGCGGCAGCGCTGTATCGCACAGCTGGCACCATCGGCGTTTCGCGTTGTCGAAGTGACAGCGCGTCCTGAGGTATTGCGTGAAGCCGATGAAGTGCTGATCTGCAATGCGCTGATGCCGCTGGTGCCGGTTCGTCGCTGGGAGGAGACCGTCTGGTCCTCGCGCGAGCTTTACCATTTTTTAGCCCCTTTGTGTGAGCTGTCTGGTTAGTATGAAGAAAATGTTACGTTTTATTCTGCTGTTGGTGGTGGTGCTGGGCATCGCCGCGGCGGCAGGCATGTGGAAAGTACGCCAGCTGGCGGACAGCAAGCTGCTGATTAAAGAAGAGACCATCTTCACCCTGGAGCCCGGTACCGGCCGTCTGGCGCTGGGCCAGGATCTTTATCGCGAGAAGGTGATCAACCGCCCGCGCGTTTTCCAGTGGCTGCTGCGGGTGGAACCTGAGCTGTCTCACTTCAAAGCCGGGACCTATCGCTTCACGCCGCAGATGACGGTGCGCGAGATGCTGCAGCTGCTGGCCAGCGGTAAAGAGGCGCAGTTTCCGCTGCGCTTTGTCGAAGGTATGCGCGTTAGCGACTACCTGCGCCAGCTGCGCGATGCCCCGTACGTGAAGCACACTCTCGATGATGATAGCTATGCGACGGTGGCTAAGGCGTTAGGTCTTGAGCATGCCGACTGGGTGGAGGGCTGGTTCTGGCCGGATACCTGGATGTACACCGCCAATACCAGCGATATCGCCATCCTCAAGCGCGCGCATCAGAAAATGGTCGCCGAAGTGGCGAAGATCTGGGAAGGACGGATGGACAATCTGCCCTATGCCGATCAGAACCAGCTGTTGACCATGGCCTCGATTATTGAGAAAGAGACCGCGGTGGCGGAAGAGCGCGACCGCGTCGCGTCGGTATTTATCAATCGCCTGCGCATCGGTATGCGCTTACAGACCGATCCGACCGTGATTTACGGGATGGGCGAGGGGTATACTGGTAAGTTAACGCGTAAGGATCTCGAGACGCCGACCGCATACAATACCTATACCATCAGCGGCCTGCCGCCTGGTCCTATCGCAGTGCCGGGCGAGGCGTCGCTGAAGGCGGCCGCCCATCCGGCGAAAACGTCATACCTCTATTTTGTCGCCGACGGGAAAGGGGGCCATACGTTTACCACAAACCTGGTCAGTCATAACCGTGCGGTGCAGGACTATCTGAAAGTACTTAAGGAAAAAAATGCGCAGTAACTATATCGTCATCGAGGGGCTGGAGGGCGCCGGGAAGACCACCGCACGTCAGCTGGTGGTGGAGACGCTGCAGTCGGCAGGTATTCACGATATGGTGTTTACCCGCGAGCCGGGGGGCACTGTCCTTGCCGAAAAACTGCGTAGCCTGGTGCTGGATATCCAGTCCACGGGTGATGAGGTCATTAATGATAAAGCGGAAGTGCTGATGTTTTACGCGGCGCGCGTCCAGCTGGTGGAGACCGTGATTAAGCCCGCGCTGGCCCGCGGCCAGTGGGTGATCGGCGATCGTCACGATCTGTCGACTCAGGCTTATCAGGGCGGCGGCCGGGGAATCGACCGTACGATGCTGGCGACGCTGCGCGACGCGGTACTCGGCGATTTCCGCCCCAATCTGACGCTGTACCTCGACGTCACGCCGGAAGTGGGGCTGCAGCGCGCCCGGGCCCGCGGCGAACTGGATCGCATTGAGCAGGAGTCCATGAACTTCTTCAATCGCACCCGCGCGCGCTACCTTGAGCTGGCCGCTGCAGACCCGTCGATCCGCACGGTTGACGCGACCCAGCCGCTCGACGCCGTCGCTCGCGACATTCGCGCCACGATCGCCCAGTGGATGGCGGAGCAACCGGCATGAAATGGTATCCGTGGCTGCGCCCGTCGTTCGAGCAACTGGTCGGAAGCTATCAGGCCGGACGAGGCCACCACGCCTTGCTGTTACAGTCTCTGAGCGGGATGGGCGGTGAGGCGTTGATTTACGCGCTGTGCCGCTTCCTGATGTGCCGCCAGCCCGAAGGACATAAAAGCTGCGGCCACTGCCATAGTTGCCAGCTGATGCAGGCCGGCACACATCCCGATTACTATCCGCTGATCCCCGAAAAGGGCAAGAGTGCGCTGGGCATTGATGCGGTGCGCGATGTCAATGAAAAGCTCTATGAGCGCGCGCGCCTCGGTGGGGCGAAAGTGGTGTGGATTAGCGATGCCGCTTTGCTGACCGATGCCGCCGCCAACGCGTTGCTGAAAACGCTGGAGGAGCCGCCGGAGAATACCTGGTTCTTCCTCGCCTGCCAGGAGCCGGCGCGTCTGCTGACGACTCTGCGCAGCCGTTGTCGCCTGCACCACCTGGCGCCGCCGTCGGAGTCTTATGCCCTGGCCTGGCTGGAGCGAGAGGTGAACCTGCCGCAGGAGTCACTGTTGACCGCGTTGCGTCTGTGCGCCAGCGCGCCGGCCGCGGCGCTCGAACTATTACAGGAACCGCAGTGGACGGCGCGGCAGCAGCTGTGTCAGGCCCTGGCGGCCACTCTGGCGAGCGGTGACTGGCTGGCGTTGCTGCCGATACTCAATCATGAACAGGCGGCGGTTCGCCTGCACTGGCTGGCATCGCTGCTGGTCGATGCGCAAAAACGACAGCAGGGGATTGCCCTGGTGAGTAACCCGGACGTCTGGCCGCTGCTGGAGCAGCTGGCGCACAGCCTGCCCGCCGCCCGGCTGCAGGCGATCGCCCATGACGTCTGTACCTGCCGTGAGCAATTGCTGAACGTCGTCGGCGTCAACCGCGAACTGCTGCTCACCGAGCGCCTGCTGCGCTGGGAACATTACCTGCAACCCGGGACGGTTTTACCCGTATCCCACCTCTGAGTGAGACATTATGTTTTTAGTCGACTCCCACTGCCATCTTGATGGTCTGGATTATCAAACTCTGCACAAAAACGTCGACGACGTGCTGGCAAAAGCGGCCGCGCGCGATGTGAAATTCTGCCTGGCGGTCGCCACGACCTTGCCCGGCTACCGCAGTATGCGTGAGCTGGTGGGGACGCGTGACAACGTCGTCTTCTCCTGCGGCGTGCATCCGTTAAACCAGGACGAAGCCTACGAGGTGGAGACCCTGCGCACGCTGGCGGCGGAAGAGGGCGTTGTGGCGATGGGGGAGACCGGTCTGGATTATTTTTATACCCCGGAAACCAAAGCCCAGCAGCAAACCTCGTTTCGCGACCACATACGCATTGGCCGCGAGCTGAATAAGCCGGTGATCGTCCACACCCGCGACGCGCGCGCCGATACCCTGGCCATTTTACGCGAAGAAAAGGTGACGGATTGCGGTGGCGTACTACACTGTTTCACTGAGGACAGGGAGACAGCGGGTAAATTGCTCGACATGGGGTTCTATATCTCGTTTTCCGGTATCGTCACTTTTCGTAACGCCGAGCAGCTGCGCGATGCGGCGCGCTATGTTCCGCTGGATCGCCTGCTGGTGGAGACCGATTCGCCGTACCTGGCGCCAGTCCCCCATCGCGGCAAAGAGAACCAGCCGGCGCTGGTCCGTGACGTTGCGGAATACATGGCGGTACTGAAAGGCGTGTCGCTGGAGCAACTGGCCCAGCAGACCACCGATAATTTTGCCACTCTGTTCCATATTGACCCCGCCCGCTTACAACCTGCTTGATCTGCTTATTATTTTAAGGCTCGTAATTAATAACCAAAGCGAGTAAAGTTCACCGCCACAAAAGTGGCGGTGAAGGTTTTTTGGCAACATCTGGATACAACTTATGTAAGCTGATGTAAATTTTTACCGGAAGGCTGATTGAAACGTGATAGCCGTCAAACAATCATCCCGTTAATTATTTTACTCTGTGTAATAAATAAAGGGCGCTTAGATGTCCTGTCCACGGCACGGTTCTCCCCCCGGGCCAATGCGTGAAAACGTAAAAAAGTACCAAATACTCAGGAGCACTCTCAATTATGTTTAAGAATGCATTTGCTAACCTGCAGAAGGTCGGTAAATCGCTGATGCTGCCGGTATCCGTACTGCCTATCGCAGGTATCCTGCTGGGCGTCGGTTCCGCAAACTTCAGCTGGCTGCCAGCCGTGGTCTCCCACGTTATGGCAGAAGCAGGCGGTTCAGTTTTCGCCAACATGCCGCTGATCTTCGCTATCGGTGTGGCCCTCGGCTTCACCAATAACGACGGTGTATCCGCACTGGCTGCAGTCGTGGCTTACGGCATCATGGTGAAAACCATGGCGGTGGTTGCGCCGCTGGTGCTGCATTTACCTGCTGAAGAGATTGCGGCAAAACACCTGGCTGATACCGGCGTGCTTGGCGGTATTATCTCCGGTGCTATCGCCGCGTACATGTTCAACCGCTTCTATCGCATCAAGCTGCCAGAATACCTGGGCTTCTTTGCAGGCAAGCGCTTTGTACCGATTATCTCTGGTCTGGCCGCTATCTTCACCGGCGTGATCCTCTCCTTCATTTGGCCGCCGATCGGTTCCGCGATCCAGACCTTCTCCCAGTGGGCTGCTTATCAGAACCCGGTGGTAGCGTTTGGTATCTACGGTTTCATCGAGCGTTGCCTGGTGCCGTTTGGTCTGCACCACATCTGGAACGTTCCTTTCCAGATGCAGATCGGCGAATACACCAACGCGGCTGGTCAGGTGTTCCACGGCGATATCCCGCGCTACATGGCAGGCGACCCGACCGCGGGCAAACTGTCTGGCGGCTTCCTGTTCAAAATGTACGGTCTGCCGGCAGCGGCAATCGCGATTTGGCACTCTGCTAAACCGGAAAACCGCGCCAAAGTGGGCGGTATCATGATCTCCGCCGCGCTGACCTCGTTCCTGACCGGTATCACCGAGCCGATCGAGTTCTCCTTCATGTTCGTGGCGCCGATCCTGTACGTTATCCATGCCATTCTGGCGGGTCTGGCGTTCCCGATCTGTATCCTGCTGGGTATGCGTGACGGTACCTCGTTCTCTCACGGCCTGATCGACTTTATCGTCCTGTCCGGTAACAGCAGCAAGCTGTGGCTGTTCCCGATTGTCGGTATCTGCTATGCGATCGTGTACTACGTCATTTTCCGCGTGCTGATTAAAGCCCTGGATCTGAAAACACCGGGTCGTGAAGATACCACCGAAGAGAGCAAAGCTGGCGCAACCAGCGAGATGGCTCCGGCTCTGATCGCCGCTTTCGGCGGTAAAGAGAACATCACCAACCTCGACGCATGTATTACTCGTCTGCGTGTTAGCGTGGCGGATGTAGCGAAAGTTGACCAGGCTGGCCTGAAAAAACTGGGCGCCGCTGGCGTGGTAGTGGCAGGTTCTGGCGTACAGGCCATCTTCGGCACCAAGTCCGATAACCTGAAAACTGAAATGGATGAGTACATCCGTAACAGTTAAGACGTAGTATCGGGGAGACTAAGGCAGCCTATTGGCTGCCTTTTTTACGTTACGAGGTGAGGTTTTCTGAGGCGATAACCCTGAAGAGTATCCGGCAAATGCTTAATCCCTCAGCAGCTAAGTCTATAGTTGAATAAGAAAAACTGCTTTCAGGTTGAAAGAGAGGGAGGATGTCGCTCATACTCTTATCTGAACCTGTGCGTCCGCGTTTATCTGCAGAAGCAGGCCAGCGTATGGGATAAAACTAATAAGGAATCAGTCATGGCAGAAGAAACGATTTTCAGCAAAATCATTCGCCGGGAGATCCCGTCGGATATTGTCTATCAGGATGAGCTTGTGACCGCTTTTCGCGACATCTCCCCGCAGGCACCCACCCACATTCTGATTGTCCCGAATGTTCTGATTCCTACCGTGAATGACGTCACCACCGAACATGAGCTGGCGCTGGGCCGGATGATGACCGTCGCGGCGAAGATCGCCCGCGATGAAGGTCTTGCCGACGATGGCTACCGTTTGATCGTTAATTGCAACCGCCACGGCGGCCAGGAAGTTTACCATATCCACATGCATCTGCTGGGCGGTCGTCCGCTGGGCCCGATGCTGGCGCATAAAGGCTAACGCCATGCTCAGGACCCTTTTGGGCGCTTGCCTGGCGGCGGGACTGCTGGCCGGGTGTAGTTCACATCCGGAGATCCCGGTTTCTGACCAGCAGGCGCTGGTGATGGAGTCGAGCGTGCTGGCGGCCGGGATCAGCGCCAGCGAGCCTGCCGTGGTGGCGACGGAGATTCAGGCTACCGCCTCCTCAACGCTGTATAACGAGCGCCAGCAGCCGGTCACCGTGCACTATCGTTTTTTCTGGTATGACGCCCGAGGGCTGGAGATGCATCCGCTGGACGCGCCGCGCACCATCGTGGTTCCGGCACGCTCTTCGGTGACATTGTATGGTAGCGCCAATATCCTGGGGGCGCATAAGGCCCGCCTTTATCTTTATCTGTAAGGGGTAATTATAATGATGAAAATGTGTCGCTATGCGTTAATCACAGCACTGGCGATATTCCTCGCAGGCTGTGCGGGGTTACGTGAGCAGCCTGCGCCGGTCGAAGAAGCCAAACCGCAGCCGCAGCAGCCTGCGCAGCCGCAGCCCACGGTGCCGACGGTACCGGCGGTTCCTGCCGTACCGTCGCAGCCGGGGCCCATTGAGCATCAGGATCAGCAGTCTGGCCAGCCGGCGCCGCGCGTGCGTCATTATGACTGGAACGGCGCGGTCCAGCCGCTGGTGGGGCAGATGCTGCAGGCCAGCGGCGTCAATGCGGGCAGTATTCTGCTGGTTGACAGCGTGAACAACCGCACCAATGGTACGCTGAATGCGGGAGAAGCCACTACCGCGCTGCGTAATGCGCTGGCCGGCAACGGTAAGTTTACGCTGGTCTCGGCGCAGCAGCTGGGGGTCGCCAAACAGCAGCTGGGCCTGTCGCCGCAGGACAGCCTCGGCAGCCGCAGTAAAGCCATGGGGATCGCCCGCAACGTGGGCGCGCAGTATGTGCTTTACTCCAATGCCACCGGCAACGTCAACGCGCCTGAACTGAAGATGCAGTTGATGCTGGTGCAAACCGGCGAGATTATCTGGTCAGGTAAAGGTGCTGTTCAGCAACAATAAGCTGACGCGCGATGAGCTCTTGTCGCGCTTCTTCCCCCGCTATCATCCTGTCGCCTCGCTGAGCCAGAATGGCCTCAGCGGCGGCAGTGTGATTATCAGCGACGGCGACCAGCGGCACGTGCTACGTCAGCCGCACGACCCATCAGCCGCTTCCTGTTATTTCCGCCGTCAGTATCGCGCGCTCCGCCGACTGCCTGCCAGGCTGGCGCCAGCCCCGCTATTTTACTCACCCTGCTGGATGGTGGTGGAATATTGCGCAGGGGAGGTGAAAAGCGAGTTACCGGCCTGCCCTATGCTGTCAGACTTATTGTATGACGTGCATCAGCAACCGCGATTCGGCTGGCGTGTTACCCTCGCACCGCTGCTGGCCCAGTACTGGCAGACGTGCGATCCGGCACGGCGCACGCCGCGCTGGCTGCGCTGGCATCAGCGGCTGCGCCGCCGGGGCGAGCCCCGTCCTCTGCGGCTGGCGCCGCTGCATATGGACGTCCATGCCGGCAATATTATCCACAGCGAGTCCGGCCTGAGGCTGATCGACTGGGAATATGCCGGCGATGGCGATATCGCGCTGGAGCTGGCCGCGGTGTGGATTTCCCCTCACCAGTGCCGCCAGCTGGTGGCGGCGTATGCCCGGCGGGCGGCCATCGACGCGCAGCAGCTTTGGCGGCAGGTTGTACTTTGGCGCCCGTGGGTATTGCTGCTGATGGCGGGATGGTATGAAATGCGCTGGCAGCAGAGCGGCGATCGGCAATTTATCACGCTGGCAGATGAAATATGGTGTCAGTTAGACAACGAACGTAAAGGATAAGAGAGGTCAGTGTGGGCCCAGTCATGTTGGATGTCGAAGGGTATGAACTGGATGCGGAAGAGCGAGAGATTCTGGCGCATCCGCTGGTGGGAGGGTTGATCCTCTTTACCCGTAATTATCACGATCCGGCGCAGCTGCGGGAGCTGGTGCGCCAGATCCGCGATGCCTCCCGGAACCATCTGGTGGTGGCGGTCGATCAGGAAGGGGGACGCGTTCAGCGTTTCCGCGAAGGCTTTACCCGTTTACCGGCGGCCCAGTCTTTCGCCGCGCTGCTGGGGATGGAAGAGGGGGGCAAACTGGCCGCCGAAGCCGGCTGGCTGATGGCCAGCGAAATGATCGCCATGGATATTGATATCAGCTTTGCGCCGGTGCTGGACGTCGGCCATATCAGTGCCGCGATCGGCGAACGTTCTTATCATGAAGATCCGCAGAAAGCGCTGACGATGGCGCGTCACTTTATTGACGGCATGCACGCCGCGGGTATGAAAACCACCGGTAAACACTTCCCGGGGCACGGGGCGGTGACTGCCGATTCGCACAAAGAGACCCCGTTCGATCCGCGTCCGGCATCGGTGATTCGCGACCACGATATGGCGGTATTCAAAAGCCTCATCGCCGAACAGCGTCTGGATGCCATCATGCCCGCGCATGTGATTTACCCGGAGCTCGACCCGCGTCCGGCCAGCGGCTCAGCGTACTGGTTAAAAACGGTGCTGCGCGGCGAGCTGGGCTTCGACGGGGTGATTTTCTCCGACGATCTGTCGATGGAAGGGGCGGCGATCATGGGCAGCTATGCCGAACGCGGTCAGGCGTCGCTTGACGCCGGTTGCGATATGATACTGGTCTGCAATAATCGTAAAGGCGCGGTCAGTGTGCTGGATAACCTGTCGCCGATCAAAGCAGAGCGTGTTACGAAATTGTATCATAAAGGTTCCTTTTCCCGTCAGGAGTTAAGGGATTCAGCCCGTTGGAAAACGGTGAGTGCCCAGCTGGAGCAGCTTCATGCGCGCTGGCAAGAGGCGAAGTCCGCGTAACGCTCTGCGGGGCGTTGTTGTCTGGTGAGGATGCGATGATTATCTATTTACACGGTTTTGACTCGAACAGCCCCGGTAACCATGAGAAGGTGATGCAGCTGCAGTTTATCGACCCGGACGTGCGGTTGATTAGCTACAGCACGCGACACCCCAAGCACGACATGCAGCATCTGCTGAAAGAGGTCGATAAAATGCTGCAGCTTACCGCTGATGACCGGCCGCTGATCTGTGGCGTCGGCCTTGGCGGCTACTGGGCGGAGCGGATTGGTTTTCTGTGCGATATCCGCCAGGCGGTGTTCAATCCAAACCTGTTTCCGCATGAAAACATGGAAGGCAAAATCGACCGCCCGGAAGAGTATGCTGACATCGCCACCAAGTGTGTGACCAACTTCCGTGAGAAGAATCGCGATCGCTGCCTGGTGGTGCTTTCCCGGCAGGACGAAGCGCTGGACAGCCAGCGTTCCGCCGATCTCCTGCACCACTATTATGAAATTATCTGGGATGAAGAGCAGACCCATAAATTTAAAAACATCTCGCCGCACCTGCAGCGGCTGAAAGCGTTTAAAACCCTCGGTTAAGCCTTTTCCCCTGTCGCCAAACCCGCGCCGTGTTCACCGCGCGGGTTTTTTTATGCCTACACTTATTGGTTTCGCTGAAAAAATACGCGACAAAACTTGATGCATATCAATTTTGGTATGACCAATGCACCGTTCATGGTATTCTCGACGGTGCTGAATGGTTTCATTGACGTAACTTGTTGTTAAATAAAGGCTATTATCATAACTTTTATTTAACAATTGGTTAATAATTTTAGGGGTACACATGACTACGCCATTGAAAAAAATCGTAATTGTGGGTGGCGGCGCTGGCGGACTGGAACTGGCAACTCAGCTGGGGAAAAAGTTAGGGCGCCATAAAAAAGCGAAAATCACCCTGGTGGACCGTAACCACAGCCATCTGTGGAAGCCGCTGCTGCATGAAGTGGCCACCGGTTCTCTGGATGAAGGTGTCGATGCGCTGAGCTATCTGGCCCATGCCCGCAACCACGGTTTCCAGTTCCAGCTGGGTTCGGTGGTGGATATCAACCGCGAAGGGAAGACCATCACCCTCGGCGAGCTGCGTAATGAAAAAGGCGAGCTGCTGGTGGCTGAGCGTAAACTGCCGTACGACACGCTGGTGATGGCGTTGGGCAGTACCTCGAATGACTTCAACACCCCTGGCGTGAAAGAGAACTGCATTTTCCTCGACAACCCGCATCAGGCGCGTCGTTTCCATCAGGAAATGCTCAACCTGTTCCTCAAATACTCCGCCAACCTGGGTGCCAACGGTAAAGTGAACATCGCTATTGTCGGCGGCGGCGCCACCGGCGTGGAACTCTCCGCTGAACTGCATAATGCGGTGAAACAGCTGCACAGCTACGGCTACAAAGGGCTGACTAACGAAGCGCTGAACGTCACGCTGGTCGAGGCGGGCGAGCGTATTCTGCCCGCACTGCCGCCGCGCATTTCCGGGGCGGCGCATAATGAGCTGACCAAGCTGGGCGTACGGGTGCTGACGCAGACCATGGTCACCAGCGCGGATGCAGGCGGTCTGCACACCAAAGATGGCGAATATATTGAAGCGGATCTGATGGTCTGGGCGGCCGGGATCAAAGCGCCAGATTTCATGAAAGAGATCGGCGGCCTCGAAACCAACCGTATCAATCAGCTGGTGGTCGAGCCGACGCTGCAGACCACCCGCGATGCGGATATTTTCGCCATCGGCGACTGCGCCTCCTGTGCGCGTCCGGAAGGCGGCTTTGTCCCTCCGCGGGCCCAGGCGGCGCACCAGATGGCTACCTGCGCGCTGAACAACATCCTGGCGCAGATGAAAGGCAAACCGCTGAAGGCGTATACCTATAAAGACCATGGCTCGCTGGTGTCACTGTCCAATTACTCCACCGTCGGCAGCCTGATGGGTAACCTGATGCGCGGCTCGATGATGGTGGAAGGGCGTATTGCGCGCTTCGTGTACATCTCCCTGTACCGTATGCACCAGATCGCCCTGCACGGCTATTTCAAAACCGGCCTGATGATGCTGGTCGGGCGCATCAACCGCATCATTCGCCCGCGTCTTAAGCTGCACTAATACGCTGTCTTTACCCGGAGCCGCCCTGACGGCGCTCCGGGCTCTTCTGCTGAAACCGCGGCGATCCCGCTCGGAATCCTCTGAATCCCCTTGATTTGCTGCGAATTCTCGCACTTTTCATCCGCTATCTGATTTGCGCCCTCCCGGCTCCGGTTGCAAAATTGTATCAACAGCAACAAAGGAGGATCTCCCGTGAATAAATCTATGTTGGCGGGTATAGGGATAGGCGTGGCTGCCGCGCTGGGCGTTGCAGCTGTCGCTGGTCTCAACGTGTTAGATCGCGGCCCGCAGTATGCGCAAGTGGTCTCCAGTACACCGATTAAAGAAACCGTGAAAACGCCGCGTCAGGAATGCCGCAATGTCACGGTGACCCATCGTCGTCCGGTCCAGGATGAAAACCGTATCGCCGGTTCGGTACTCGGCGCGGTGGCCGGTGGGGTGATTGGCCACCAGTTTGGCGGCGGTCGCGGACGTAGTGTAGCGACGGTGGTAGGTGCGCTGGGCGGCGGCTATGCCGGCAACCAGCTCCAGGGGGCGATGCAGGACAACGATACCTACACTACCACCCAGCAGCGTTGTAAAACGGTGTATGACAAATCCGATAAAATGCTGGGCTACGATGTGACCTATAAAATAGGCGATCAGCAGGGGAAAATCCGTATGGATCACAATCCTGGCAGCCAGATCCCGCTGGACAACAACGGCCAGCTGGTCCTGAACAACAAAATCTAAAAACAGATTTATGTATTGATTAGCCCCTCAATCGCTCAGGCTGAGGGGCTTTTTTTATCAGAAGGTTAACGCGTAATTCAGACCGAAGGTACGGCCACGGCCTTTGTATTCGTACAGCGATGAACTGCCGTAGGTCGGGCTGTAGAGCAGCGGCGCCCGCTGGCCCCAAATGGTGACATAGTCTTCGTTAAGCAGGTTTTCGATACTGAAGGTCAGTTTCCCCACCGGCAGCGCGTAACTGCCAATAAAATCAACGGTGTTATAGCCTTCCAGCTTGTTACCGGCGGCGTCGCTGAGGTCAAACACCTGCTGGCTCTGCACGCGCAGGCTCCACGGATCCGGCGCCCAACCCACCCAGGCGGTGGCTTTGGACGGTGAGGCGAGGGTGACATCCCATTTTTGCCAGTGGCCGTCGGTCTGCACCTGTGATTTCAGCACGTTGAAGTTACCGCCGACGCTCCAGTCGCTGTCCGGAATAAAGTAATCGACCGCTCCCTCAACGCCGTAAATACGCCGTTTGTCGGACTGCACGTCGATGGTCATGTCGGTGCGGTTGACGACGATGGTCTTATCCGAAGTCGAGTAATATGCCGCCAGCTGGGTGCGCAGGTTATCGCCGGTGTAGCGCCAGCCCAGCTCATACGAGTTAACTTTGATCCCCTGCAGCGGCGAGTCATCGACGTTGACGCTGGAGATCAGCGGCAGATGGCCATTGACCGCCGCGCCGTATTTACCGATGCCGTAGTATTTACCGGGGTCCGGCAGCTCGACGCCCTGCGAGAAGTTAAACCAGGTCTGCTGACGCTCGGCCAGATGCGCCACGATCCCGGCGTTAAACAGGAAGTTATCGTAATCGGTTTTGCCGCCTTTGATGGCGTCGGCGGAGCGCGCTTTGCCGTTGGCGATATCCTGTTGCTGGGCGTAGCCGACAAAGTCGTCAACCCGGTTTTCTGTCCACTGGTAGCGTACCCCGCCGCTGACGGTAAAGATCTCGTTCAGATCGTAGCTGGACTGCAGGAACGGCGCGACGTTGGAGATGCTGTATCCCGGATAGCGGCCGGTGGTGTAGATCGATTCGTTGTGCAGCCCGCCGGACGCCAGCGATTGCTGCAGATCGAAGAACATCTGGTTGGCATTGAAGGTCTCATGATCGGCGTCGAGACCCCAGGTGAGATCCCATCCCGCCAGCGGCTGGCTGTTAAGGGTCAGCTTTGCCCCATACTGATCGGTATCCTGCTGCGACGAGGAGAAGCTACTGACCTGGCCTTTCGTAAGCGTCGGGAACGGATAGAAGGTGAGGGACTCATCGCGATAGTACACCTGGCTCACCAGATTCTGGCCGAAGAAGTCGGCATCGGAGTACTGGAGGCTGATCAGGTGGCGCTCCGTGCCGGGGATACGGTCGGAATTGAGCCCGTCGGTGGTGTACGCTTTGCCGCCGCTGGTGACCGCGGACATGTTCTTACCGAGCCACAGGCCGTAGTCATCATCGCCCTGGCTTTTATAATACTGGGTGACAAGCTGCAACTGGCGATTGTCATCGATCTCAATCGTCCCCGTCCCCATCACGTCGAGGCGGTCAGAGTGCTGGAGCCCCGTTTGGGTGTTATCGAGGATCAGCGCATCGTTATTGCCATCGTACCAGCCGCCGAAACGCTGATAGGCTACCGATAAGCGCCCGGATGCATGGTCTGTCCCGCCGCTGACGGCCGCCGCGATGCGCTCATCGTGATCGTTACTGTTCGCAAACCCGCTCTTGCTGCCCACCTCGAGATCGACCTGGCGATCCTGCTGCCCTTTCTTGGTGACGATGTTGATAAGCCCGCCGGTACTGCCTCCGCCGTACAGCGAGGTCGCCCCGGAGATCACTTCGATATGTTCGATGTTAAAGGGGTCGATGGCGTCGAGCTGGCGACTGTCGGTGCGTGAGGAATTGAGCCGGACGCCGTCGATCAGCACGACGATGGCGCGCCCGCGCATGTTCATCCCGTAATTGGTGCGCCCCTGGCTGCTGACATCGATGCCCGGGATCAGCTGCGCCAGCACGTCTTTGAACTCTTTCCCGCCCTGGACCTGCTGCTCAATCTCCTGGCCCTCAATGACCCAGGTGGTTTGGGCCATTTCGGCCACGGTGCGATGGGTGCGGTTTGCACTAACGATGATGCTGTCTTCATCAGACTGAGCCGCCAGCGCAGGCAGCGAGCTGACCAGCAGCAGGGGGTGGAGCACCCAGAGGCGCTTTTTCATATCCATTCCTTTTATGAGCAAGTTGCTTTGTCGTTGTTATAGGCCGACGCCGGGTCGGCATTAGTTACAATGCGAAACATCTGGAAAAACTCAAAAAAGGATTTTGCACATAATGAATATCGCAATCAATATCATTTGCGTTTATCTTGCACGAGAAAAGGTAATAAAAATCAATCTATTTTGTGGGGATAAAGCCAACAGGAGAGTGGATCCGGCGGCAGAATACCGCCGGAGGCAGGGCACATCAGGACTCGAGGATCTGCGGCCAGAGACGGAGAGTGGTGTCGGTGATTTGCATCAGCTTGTCGAAATCCGCGCCTTCCCGCGCGCTAATCGACATCCCCTGCAGGACACAGTTGAGAAACTGCGCCAGCGGCGCGACGTCGCGGCCCGCAGGGAGTTCGCCCTGCGCTTGCCGCTGCTGCAGAAACTGAGTGAGCGCCTGCTCCTGCATCGCATGGCGGGATTTGATGGTATTGGCGATATCCGTCGAGGAGGCGGCCAGCGCGGCGGAGGTATTGATAATAAAGCAGCCGGCCGGCGTCTCTTTGCTGGTAAAGCAGGTGGCGACCGCCGTGAAGTAGTCGCGCAACGCCTGATCGACGGATTTACCTTCGGCCAACAGCACGGCTTCGTGCTTCGCGGCAAAGCGCGAAATGTAACGATCCAACACTGCGCGGAACAGGCCTTCTTTATTCACAAATTCCGCATACAGGGTGGGGGCTTTTGCTCCTGTCGCCTCGACCAGATCGGCGAGCGAGGTCGCCTCATAGCCGTGCTGCCAGAAGAGTGTCATGGCTTTGTCCAGCGCCGCATCCCTGTCGAACACCTTCGGTCGGCCACGGCTTTTTTTGGCGCAACTTTGAACGTCAGTTGTCATGGTGCCGTTGTACCTATGTTGGTTTGGTGAAAGGCCATTATAAAAATAAACGATCGCCGGGGCCAGCGCTGTTGGTTTAAAAATAAATAAATCATATGCGTATGAAATTTAAGCATTTTATAAATAGTTAAACGATCGTTATAAAAATGCGTTGACGTGTGATGTAGATCACATTACTATTTACCTATCGATCGTTAAGTTAATACTTACGACCCTACTAAAAAATTCATCTGCACAGGTATAATAATCATGAAAACCGTTAATACTCTGGCTATTGCCGCCGTTCTTAGCTCACTCTCTTTCGCCAGCTTTGCCGCTGTTGAGGTGCAGTCCACCCCAGCGGGTCAGCATAAAGTAGGCACCATCTCTGCTTCTGCCGGGACTAACCTGGGCTCGCTGGAAGATCAGCTGGCGCAGAAAGCGGATGAGATGGGCGCCACCTCATTCCGTATTACTTCGGTAACCGGTCCGAATACCCTTCACGGCACCGCTGTTATCTACAAGTAAGCCCGATGCGTCGTTGCCCGGCCCCCTTCACCGGACAGCGATGAGTAAGACCCTGTTGTACCCCTGTTTGACCCTTGCCAACAAAAAACCCGCCATCAGGCGGGTTTTTTGTTTTGTGCAGCGTAAGACTACAACGACTGCGGTCCAGGGGCAGCATGACGCGTGACGTCAATGGGCATGCCCGAGCGGTAATTCATCGCGCGCTCCATCACCGTCCCGTCGGTTTGCGGCGCCTGTTTGAACTCCGTCATGGTCGCGTTAAGCGTAATGGGCAAGGTCTGCGGGTCGTCATCGATATGCTCAGACAGCGGCTGATGGACTTCAACCAGACGGCGGCCATCCGGCTCTACCGATACCTTGATCGGCGTGTTAATGATATTCACCTTAGTGCCTGGCGAAATGGCGTTGTACAGCGCCTTGATATCGTTGTCGCGCAGACGAATACAGCCGGAGCTGACGCGCATGCCGATGCCGAAATCGGCATTGGTGCCGTGCAGGAGATAGACTCCGCCATAGGCGGCGAGGCGGATGGCGTGATGGCCCATCGGGTTGTCAGGACCGGCTGGCACCACCGCCGGCAGCTCAATCCCCATTGCCTTGTAGCGGGCGCGAATGTTAGCGGTGGGCGTCCAGGTCGGATTGGCCCGCTTGTCAGACACGGTCGTGACCATCGTCGGCGTGATGGTGGTTCCGCCCAGCTGGCCGATGCCGATCGGGTAGACGGTCACTTCATTCTTACCCGGCGGGTAATAGTAGAGGCGCAGCTCGGCAAGGTTAATCACCAGCCCTTCGCGCGGCGCATCGGGCAGCAGCGTCTGCAGGGGGATGGTCAGCACGCTGCCGGCGCGGGGAACATAGGGGTCAACCCCGGGATTGGCCTGCAGCAGGGCCAGAAAGCCGACATTGTACTTTTTGGCAATCGCCTCCAGCGAACCGCCGTTATCCTGCACCACGTGGAACGTATTCTGACCTACCAGCCGGCTGCCCGGCGGGGGAAGGGGCCAGGTGTTGGCGCGCGCGGGCAGAGCCAGCGCGGCGACCAGCGCGACCAGCGCCAGCCAGAGCGTAACGGGGAAACGGTTTCTCATTACCATAACTCCAAAATATATAAGTGGTTATTTTTATATGAAAAGCAGATGAGATTATGGCGTGAGTCTGTGTGGGGAAATCCAGGCGGATTGCAAAATGTTTGTAAAGATTGCCAGGTATGTAAGAAGGGAGATACGGACAGGGGGCCGTATCTCCTGCCAGTCAGGCGACGGCGTTCTCTTCCAGCTGACGCATAAACTGGCGAACCCAGTCCATCCGCGTTTTACGCTCTTCCAGATCCTGCATGAATTTCAGGCGCGTCGGCCCGTCCAGCCGGAAGTGCTGGGGCTGCTTCTGCAGCAGGCCGATCAACCACACCGGATTGACGTTGTTTTTCTCGTTAAATTCAATCACGCCGCCTTTTTCGTTGCTTTCCAGTTTGCGGATCCCCAGTTTCTGCGCCTGCTGACGCAGACGGGCAATATCCAGCAGGTTGCGGGCGGCATCGGGCAGGCGGCCAAAACGATCGATCAGCTCGACTTTGATCTCCTCCAGATCGAGTTCGTTTTTGGCGCTGGCAATGCGCTTATAGAATGACAGTCGCGTATTGACGTCAGGGATGAAATCGTCAGGCAGCAGGGAAGGCATGCGCAGTTCGACCTCCGTCTGCTGGCTGGTGAGATCTTCCAGCGAGGGTTCGCGTCCGGCTTTCAGCGCATCGACTGCGTTCTCCAGCAGCTCCATATACAGAGAGAAGCCGATGGTTTCCATCTGACCGCTCTGATCTTCGCCGAGCAGTTCCCCGGCCCCGCGAATCTCCAGATCGTGGGTCGCCAGCGCAAAGCCGGCGCCGAGATCTTCCAGCGACGCAATGGCTTCAAGGCGCTTTTGCGCATCGGTGGTCATCGCTTTCGGATGCGGCGTCAGCAGCCAGGCATAGGCCTGATGATGCGAACGGCCAACGCGGCCGCGCAGCTGGTGCAGCTGGGCGAGGCCAAAATGGTCGGCGCGTTCGATGATGATGGTGTTGGCGGTGGGAATGTCGATCCCGGTTTCGATGATGGTGGTGCACACCAGCACATTGAAGCGCTGGTGATGGAAGTCATTCATCACCCGCTCCAGTTCGCGCTCCCGCATCTGGCCGTGGCCGATGGCTATCCGCGCCTCCGGCACCAGCTCCGCCAGCTTGTCGGCGGCTTTCTGGATGTTTTCGACGTCATTAAACAGATAGTAGACCTGGCCTCCGCGCAGCGTTTCGCGCAGGATCGCCTCGCGCACCACCAGGGCGTCGTATTCGCGAACGAAGGTCTTCACCGCCAGACGGCGCGCCGGCGGCGTGGCGATGATCGACAGGTCCCGCATCCCGCTCATCGCCATGTTCAGCGTCCGCGGGATCGGCGTGGCGGTGAGGGTCAGGATATCGACATCGGCGCGCATTGCTTTGATGCGTTCTTTGTGACGAACGCCAAAGCGGTGCTCTTCGTCGACGATCAGCAGCCCCAGATCGCGCAGCTTCACCTCGCTCTGCAACAGCTTATGGGTGCCGATTAAGATATCGATTTTGCCTTCCGCGGCCTGCTCGAGGATCTGCGCCTGCTCTTTAGCGCTGCGGAAGCGGGAGAGCATTTCGATGCGTACCGGCCAGTTGGCGAAACGATCGCGGAAGTTGTCATAGTGTTGCTGAGCCAGCAGGGTGGTCGGCACCAGCACCGCCACCTGCTTGTGGTTCTCCACGGCGAGGAAGGCGGCGCGCATAGCCACTTCGGTCTTACCGAAGCCCACATCGCCGCACACCAGGCGGTCCATGGCCAGCGGCTGGCACATATCGCTGAGGACGGCGTTAATCGCCTGCGCCTGATCCGGCGTGGTTTCAAACGGGAAGCCGTCGCAGAACAGCTGATACTGTTCGCGGTCGTGTTTAAAGGCAAAGCCCGCCTTCGCCGCGCGCTGGGCGTAGATATCCAGCAGCTCTGCCGCCACGTCGCGTACTTTCTCAGCCGCTTTTTGTCGCGCCCGGGTCCAGGCATCGCCGCCCAGCTTGTGCAGGGGCGCGTTCTCTTCCGCCCCGCCGGCGTAACGGCTGATAAGATGCAGGGAGGATACCGGAACGTATAGCCTGGCATCGTTGGCGTAAGTCAGCATCAGGTATTCGCCGGTGATGCCGCCGGCTTCCAGGGTGGTCATTCCCGCATAGCGGCCCACGCCGTGCTCCAGATGGACAACCGGCTGGCCGATATGCAGTTCGGCAAGGTTGCGAATGAGGATGTCAGGGTTGATGGTGCGGCGTGAATCCTGCCGGCGGCGCGCCACACGCTCGCCGAGCAGGTCGCTTTCGCAAATCAGCGCCAGGCCGCGCTGACTGTCAATAAACCCGTGTTCGGCGGCGCCAATCATCAGATAGCGGCCATTGCCGGTGGCTTCTTCCAGACGCAGCACGTGTTTTGGCGCAATTTTAATCCGCGCCAGCATTTCGCTCAGCGCTTCACGGCGACCCTCGCTTTCCACGGAGAAGATCACCGGGCCGGTAAAGGACTCGAGGAAGCGGCGCAGATTATCCAGCGGCGCTTTGTTTTGCGCCTGCACCGCGAGGTCCGGCAGCGTCTGGTAGCCCAGATTGGTATTCGCCGCTTTGTCCGCCAGGCGCTCGGTTTTCAGCTGTACGCGCGGCCATTTTTTCAGTTCGCCGAACAGCTCATCGCTGCGCAGCCACAGCAGTTCCGGCGGCAGGAGCGGGCGCATCGGATCGACGCCGCGGTTTTCGAAGCGGGCGCGGGCTTCATTCTGGAAACGTTCCGCGCTGGCCTCGAGATCGCCGGTGTTGACGATCAGGGTGCTGGCCGGGAAATAGCTAAATAACGGCGGCAGCGGCTCGCTGAAGAACAGCGGCTGCCAGTATTCGATACCGGCAGGCAGTGTCCCTTTACTGACCTGCTGATAGATATGCTCGGCATCGCGCTTCACCTCAAAACGGTCGCGCCACTGGCTGCGGAACAGCTCGATGGCGGTCTGGTCGGTGGGAAACTCGTGCGCCGGCAGCAGGTTAATGGCCGCCACCTCCTCCAGCGTGCGCTGGCTGTCGACGTCGAACAGGCGCAGGCTGTCGATTTCATCGTCAAAGAAATCGAGGCGGTAGGGCTGATCGCTGCCCATCGGGAACAGGTCGAGCAGCGCGCCGCGGGTGGCATATTCGCCGTGCTCCATCACCTGATCGACATGGCGGTAGCCGGCACCCTCCAGCTGATCGCGCAGCGCATCGCGCGACAGGCGCTGGCCCTTTTTCATCACCAGCGCGTGCCCGTGAAGGAAGCTGTGCGGACAGACGCGCTGCATCAGGGTGCTGACCGGGACGATCAGTACGCCGCGCTGCATGGTGGGTAACTGGTAAAGGGTGGCAAGACGGGAGGAGATGATATCCTGGTGCGGCGAGAAGCTGTCGTAGGGGAGCGTTTCCCAGTCAGCCAGCCCCATCACCATGCTGTCGGTGAACTGCCTGATCTCGTCGTTCAGACGCAGCGCGTTTTGCATGTCAGGTGCCACCAGCACCACCGGGCCTTTGTGGCGTTCGGCCATCTCTGCCACCAGGGTAGCGCAGGCCGCGCCGGTCAACTCGCCAAGCTGGCGCAGATCACCGGCTTTGGCCGGCAATGAGTATCGATATTGTTCAGGCATAGACGGTTTCATGGTCTCTTGGGGATTCGCTCTGCCGATATGGAGGGCAACTCGCTGATATTCAATAGTGAGATTATCCGCGATTGGTCTGGATTCGCCAACCCGAATTGCCATCAGGTGTTGGTTCAACAAACATCCGGGTTGCGGATAAGCGTAAAGATATATCAGCAAGGTCTTATCTATCCGATTGTATTTGCTTGGTTTTTAGGATTATTGCTAATAAAGTCGTCAGGTATCAGTCATTTACGCTGCTCGTATTCGCTTATATACTCGGGCATCGGCTATCAGCAACCAGATGGATGACATGTACCAACCTGCCGCACTCTTTATCGGCCTGCGCTATATGCGCGGGCGCGCAGCCGACCGCTTCGGTCGATTCGTCTCCTGGCTCTCAACCATCGGCATTACGCTTGGCGTAATGGCGCTGGTGACGGTCCTGTCGGTGATGAACGGCTTTGAACGCGAGCTGCAAAACAATATCCTGGGGCTGATGCCGCAGGCCATTCTTAGCGCCAAACAGGGCTCGGTGAACCCTCAGCAACTGCCGGAGCGCGAGGCGAAACTCCAGGGGGTGACCCGCGTGGCGCCGATCACCACCGGTGACGTCGTCCTGCAGAGTGCGCGCAGCGTGGCGGTCGGGGTCATGCTGGGCATTGATCCGGCGCAGAACGATCCCCTGACTCCGTACCTGGTGAACGTCAAACAGAGCGATCTGCAGGCGGGCAAATATAACGTTATTCTCGGCGAACAGCTGGCGGGCCAGCTGGGGGTTAATCGTGGCGATCAAATTCGTGTGATGGTTCCTTCCGCCAGTCAGTTTACGCCAATGGGCCGCGTGCCGAGCCAGCGTCTGTTCACGGTTATCGGCACCTTCGCCGCCAACAGCGAAGTCGATGGTTATCAGATGCTGACCAACATCGACGACGCCTCTCGTTTAATGCGTTATCCGCTGGGGAATATCACCGGCTGGCGCCTGTGGCTGGATAAACCGCTGCAAGTGGATACCCTGAGTCAGCAGACGCTGCCGCCGGGTACCCAGTGGCAGGACTGGCGCGAGCGCAAGGGCGAACTGTTCCAGGCGGTGCGCATGGAGAAAAACATGATGGGCCTGCTGCTGAGCCTGATCGTCGCCGTCGCGGCCTTCAACATTATTACCTCGCTGGGGATGATGGTGATGGAGAAGCAGGGCGAAGTGGCTATCCTGCAAACTCAAGGGCTGACGCCGCGGCAGATCATGGCCGTCTTTATGGTGCAGGGCGCCAGCGCCGGGATCGTCGGCGCGCTGTTGGGAGCCGTGCTTGGCGCGCTGCTCGCCAGCCAGTTGAATAATTTAATGCCAGTCATCGGCGCCTTCCTTGACGGCGCGGCGCTGCCGGTGGCGATTGAGCCGCTGCAGGTTATTGTTATCGCCCTGGTGGCGATGGTGCTGGCCTTGTTGTCTACGTTGTACCCTTCCTGGCGCGCTGCCGCCACCCAACCCGCTGAGGCTTTACGTTATGAATAAGATCCTGCTGCAATGCGACAACCTGTGCAAACGCTATCAGGAAGGCAATGTGCAAACCGATGTCCTGCACAATGTCAGCTTCAGCATTGGTGAAGGCGAGATGATGGCCATTGTCGGCACCTCCGGCTCTGGCAAAAGTACGTTGCTGCATCTGCTCGGCGGCCTGGATACGCCCACCTCTGGCGACGTGATTTTCTCCGGCCAGCCGATGAGTAAACTCTCCACCGCCGCGCGCGCCGACCTGCGTAACCGCGAGCTGGGCTTTATCTATCAGTTCCACCATCTGCTGCCGGACTTTAGCGCGCTGGAAAACGTGGCGATGCCGCTGCTGATTGGCAAAAAGAAGCCAGCGGATATTGAACGCCAGGCGAAAGCGATGCTGCAGGCAGTCGGGCTTGAACACCGCAGCCATCACCGTCCGTCGGAGCTCTCCGGCGGTGAACGCCAGCGGGTGGCGATTGCCCGCGCGCTGGTGAATAAACCGCGGCTGGTGCTGGCGGATGAACCGACCGGTAACCTTGATGCTCGCAACGCCGACAGCATCTTCCAGCTGCTGGGCGAACTGAACGTCGCGCAGCGCACCGCGTTTCTGGTGGTGACCCACGACCTTCAGCTGGCGAAACGCATGAGCCGCCAGCTGGAGATGCGTGATGGCCGTCTGACCGCCGACCTGACCCTGATGGGGGCCGAGTAATGGCGTCTCCGTTATCGTTACTGATTGCATTACGTTTCAGCCGTGGACGGCGGCGCGGCGGCATGGTGTCGCTGATCTCGGTGATCTCCACCATCGGCATTGCGCTGGGGGTGGCGGTGCTGATCGTCGGCCTCAGCGCGATGAACGGTTTTGAACGCGAGCTGAACAACCGCGTGCTGGCGGTGGTGCCGCACGGCGAAATCGAACCCGTGAACCAGCCGTGGAATAACTGGCAGGAGGCGCTGGCGAAGGTGCAGAAGGTGAAGGGGATTGTCGCGGCAGCGCCCTATATTAACTTCACCGGCCTGGTGGAGAGCGGCAGCAATATGCGCGCCATCCAGGTGAAAGGGGTCGACCCGCAGCAGGAAACCCGGCTCAGCGCGCTGCCCACCTTTGTGCAGAATAACGCGTGGGCCGGATTCAAGGCCGGCGAACAGCAGGTGATTCTGGGGAAAGGGGTCGCCGATGCGCTGCACGTGAAGCAGGGGGACTGGGTGTCGATCATGATCCCTAACGCCGACGCCGACCATCAACTGCTGCAGCCAAAACGCGTCAGGCTGCATGTGACCGGAATTTTACAGCTGAGCGGCCAGCTCGATCATAGTTTTGCCATGATCCCGATGCAGGATGCGCAGCAGTACCTGGAGATGGGCAGCAGCGTGACCGGCATCGCCATCAAGGTCACCGACGTTTTCCACGCGAACAAGCTGGTGCGCGACGCCGGCGAGGTGACCAACAGCTACGTCTACATCAAGAGCTGGATCGGCACCTATGGCTATATGTATCGCGATATCCAGATGATCCGCGCCATCATGTACCTGGCGATGGTGCTGGTGATCGGCGTGGCCTGCTTTAACATCGTCTCGACGCTGGTGATGGCGGTCAAAGACAAAAGCGGCGATATTGCGGTGCTGCGCACGCTTGGCGCAAAAGACGGCTTAATTCGCGCGATTTTCGTGTGGTATGGTTTATTAGCCGGATCGGTAGGCAGCCTGTTTGGGGTAGTGATCGGCGTGATCTGCGCGTTGAACCTGACGTCAATCATCAACGGCATCGAATACCTGATTGGGCATAAATTCCTCTCCGGCGACATCTATTTTATTGACTTCCTGCCGTCAGAACTGCACTGGCTGGACGTCTTTTATGTGCTGGTGACAGCACTGTTGCTGAGTTTGCTGGCCAGCTGGTATCCCGCCCGCCGCGCCAGCCGCATCGACCCGGCGAGGGTGCTGAGTGGCCAGTAATTTATCGTCATCGTCGGCTTTGCTGACGACACAAGAGGAATTGCTGAAATGTATTATGGATTTGACATTGGCGGCAGCAAGATAGCGCTGGGCGTATTTAATCAGGAGCGGCGACTGCAGTGGGAAAAACGCGTCGCCACGCCGAAAAGCAGTTATGAGGATTTTCTCCAGGCGGTGGAGGCGCTGGTCCGCGAGGCCGATGAGCGCTTCGACCAGCAGGGGTCGGTCGGGATCGGTATTCCGGGGATGCCGGAAACGGCAGACGGCACGCTGTATGCCGCTAACGTGCCAGCCGCCAGCGGCCGGCCGCTGCGCACCGACCTCAGCGCGCGGCTGGGGCGCGATGTGCGCCTCGATAATGACGCCAACTGTTTCGCGCTGTCTGAAGCGTGGGACGATGAGTTTACGCAATACCCGCTGGTGATGGGGCTGATCCTCGGCACCGGCGTGGGCGGCGGCCTGGTGTTGAACGGTAAATCGATTACCGGACATAGCTATATCACCGGCGAGTTCGGCCATATTCGCCTGCCGGTGGATGCCCTGGAGGTGGTCGGGCGCGATTTTCCGCTGCTGCGCTGCGGCTGCGGCCAGCTGGGCTGCATTGAAAATTATCTCTCCGGCCGTGGTTTCGCCTGGCTGTACGAACATTTTTACCAGCAACCGCTCTCCTCGCCGGAGATAGTGGCGCAGTGGCAGCAGCACGATCCGCGCGCCCAGGCGCACGTTGAGCGCTATCTCGATCTGCTGGCGGTGTGTCTGGGGAATATACTGACCATTGTCGACCCGGATTTACTGGTGCTCGGCGGTGGATTATCTAACTTTACGGCCATTAGCGAAGGGCTGGCGCAACGATTGCCGCGCCATCTTCTGCCGGTCGCCAGGGTTCCGCGCATTGAGCGCGCACGCCACGGCGATGCCGGGGGAATGCGCGGTGCGGCCTTCCTTCACCTGACCCATTAATCACAGAGGTAGCTATGCAGTCGCGCCGTTTACATCGATTGAGCCGTTTTCGTCGCAATAAACGTCGGTTGCGTGACCGTCTGCGTCAGCGGATTTTCTTTAGGGAGGACAGGATGAAACCTGAAGCGATGGCAAAACCGAGAGTGGTGGTGTTAACCGGCGCGGGCATCTCGGCAGAGTCGGGGATTAAAACCTTCCGCGCGGCGGATGGCCTGTGGGAAGAGCATCGGGTGGAAGATGTGGCGACGCCGGAAGGCTTCGCCCGCGATCCGGCGCTGGTGCAGGCGTTCTACAACGCCCGTCGTCGCCAGCTGCAGAGCCCGGAGATCGCGCCGAACGCGGCGCATCTGGCGCTGGCGCGTCTGGAAGATCTACTGGGCGACCATTTCCTGCTGGTCACCCAGAATATTGATAATCTGCACGAGCGCGCCGGCAACCGCCGGGTGATCCATATGCACGGCGAGCTGCTAAAGGTGCGCTGTTCGTGGAGCGGCCAGGTGCTGGAGTGGACCGGCGACGTCACCGCTGAGGACAAATGCCACTGTTGCCAGTTCCCGGCGGCGCTGCGTCCGCACGTAGTCTGGTTTGGCGAGATGCCGCTGGGGATGGATGAGATCTACAGCGCGCTGGCCGACGCGGATATTTTTATCGCCATCGGTACCTCCGGCCATGTCTATCCGGCGGCTGGCTTTGTGCACGAGGCGAGGCTGCACGGCGCCCATACCGTTGAACTGAACCTGGAACCCAGCCAGGTGGGCAGCGAGTTTGCCGAGAAGCACTACGGGCTGGCAAGCGAAGTGGTGCCTGCCTTTATCGATAAGCTGCTGCAGGAAAACCCGCTATAAACTGAAGCCGCCTGCCGGAAGCCAGGGCCCTGGCCACTGCTTCCGGCAGCGCTGCTGACAAGGATGAAACGTCATGACAGGAGTCAGACCATGCATAATCCGCTGGTTATCGAAGCGATCATGTTGATCGCGGCCATTATCGTTGGCGTCTGGAGCCAGCGCGCTTTACCGCTACACGCCGATAGCCGGCCGATCCTCTTCCTGCTGTGTCTGTTCGTCGGCACTGGCAGCGCATTGTCCCTGCTGCTGGATATCTTAGCCCTGCTGTGCATCGGTCAGATCGCGACAGGGGGTGTGCGGATATACGGCCCCATGCTGCTGCTGCTGGTACTGTGGAAACCTCTCAACTGGGTTGTCGGCATCATTGATGATTTTTTGATACAGCGAGCCGAAAAAGGGAAGGGCAAAGGCCAGCGCGACGGTGGACGACGCTGATCCGCCGCCTGCGCCGTGGCTTATTTATAGCGCCTTTTGCATATTAATGACCGAACGGGCGTTCGAGGCGCTGGTAGCCAGCACATCTATAACCCCGGTGCGTAATGCCCCCAGGATCGCCGTCGCTTTCGTACTTTCGGAGGCGATAGCGATGACGCAGGGAATGGCCCGCAGCTGTTCGAGACTTAAGCCAATGACCCGGTCATTCATCACCGTATCGACGGGTTTGCCCTGAATATTGAAAAAGCTGTACCCCGCCAGATCGCCCACCACCCCCTGTTCCTGACGCGCGGTGGCAATTTCCTGCGGCGTAAACCAGCCGAGCTGGACCATAAAGCTGTTTTCATTCATATCGCCGAGGCCAATGATCGCCACGTCAGCTTTGCTGGCCTGTTCGAGCGTGGCCTTAATCAGGCGGTTTTGCATAAAGGCGGCGCGCAGCTCCGGGGTTTCCACATAGGCCGGGGCGTAAAGCGTTTCGCTGAAGCCGTTAAATTTGCGCGCCAGATTCCGGCTGATGTGGTCGGCGTCGATCAGCTGATTGTCGCGCTTGGTTCCGCCGATGCCGCAGATAAAGCGGCAGTGGCGCTCAGGAAACACACCGACGTGATTCGCCACCGCGGCCACATTGCGCCCCTGACCAACGGTGACGGTCATATCGTTTTTTAACACCCCAGCCAGGTAGTTACTGACCAGGGCCGCCACCTGCTGGCGCTGTTCATCTTCATCATGGTGATCCAGGGCAATCAGCGCGCGCTTAATGCCAAAGTGCGAAATAAACTGCTGCTCAATCTGGGAGCTGAAGACCGGATGGTATTTGACGCTGATCTCAACAATCCCTTCCTGGCGCGCTTTTTTCAGCAGGCGCCCGACTTTGATACGCGAAATGCCGAATCGTTTGGCGATCTCTTCCTGCGTTTGTTCCTGATCGTAATAAGCCACCGCAATTTCAGTGAGCAGGGCGTAATCTGAGTCTTGTTCAATCATGGCCTGGAATTTCCATCTCTGGTGTCCCTCTTATATTACTGCGCCTGCAAAATAAATTCCTGTGTAACGCGTTGAACAATGTCGCAATAGCCTTGTGCGTCCCAGGCCGCGCGGCCGATAAACAAGCCATTGATCTCCGGCTGGCGCAGCAGTTCCACCGCGTTTTGCAGTGTAACGCTGCCGCCATAGAGCAGTGGGATACGGATTCCTGTCTCATGACCAAACCGCTCGCAAAGCGCCTCACGCAACGCCTGATGAATGACGCCCGCCTCCTGCGGTGAGGCGGGCGTACCATGTTCGCCAATGGCCCACACCGGTTCATACGCAATCAGGATCTGCAGCGCTTGCTGGTGGCTCAGGCCATACAGGGCGATCTTCATCTGCCGCACCACGCTTTCACGCGACACCTGCCAGCGTTTCTCCTCGGCGCTATCGCCAATACAGATCAGTGGGCGCAGGCCATGACCTAAGGCGCTATGTACTTTTCGATTAATCGCGGCATCGCTTTCATTAAAGGCGGCGCGTCGTTCTGAATGTCCCAGCTCAACAAGCGTGGCGCCGGTTTCTGCCAACATGGCCGCCGAGATTTCCCCGGTCCAGGCGCCCTGATCCGCTTCATGCATATTCTGCGCGCCGGTCAAAAGTGGTAACTGATGCATTTGCAGAAAATGGCTGACGGGTTGGATCGCGGTGAAGGGGGGAATGACGAAGGGCTGAATAGCAGGGTGACAGCCCTCTGGCATCCGCGCTGCCAGCGTTTCGCACCAGGCCATGGCCTGCGACAGCGGCTTATTCATTTTCCAGCTGGTTCCTAACCATATCGGGGTCATCTTTGCTTCTCCTGTTAATAAAATCAAACGCTTGCAAAATGTGGGTGTCATACCCTGTATTGAGGTTGAACTTTTTATCAGTAAATGAACATATGTTAGATCACATTTTTCGATGAAAAAAATCTATGAATTTTTTTATGTGATCCTCATCACTAATGGCGGCTCATTCATCAGGTAATGTTTTGAGCATATGATTTGACTATGAACATATGAACAATCAACTGAGACAAGAGAGGCGCATGATGTCAGCAGAGAAAAAACCCGTTGTGGCGATTACCATCGGCGATCCGGCAGGGATCGGCCCAGAGATCACAGTGGCCACCATGATG
Source organism: Klebsiella sp. HMSC25G12 (assembly GCF_001807705.1). Taxonomy (NCBI): domain Bacteria; kingdom Pseudomonadati; phylum Pseudomonadota; class Gammaproteobacteria; order Enterobacterales; family Enterobacteriaceae; genus Klebsiella; species Klebsiella sp. HMSC25G12. Next base: position 80,459 of record NZ_KV789924.1, read on the forward strand.
GACAAAAGCGTGTATGACGAGTGCAAACCGTTCCTGATCGGCTCGGTACCGATTATCAGCCGGGCGATGAAAATCATGGGCTGCGATTTTGCTATCCATAAAATTGCTCATCCTCAGGAGGCACGTTTCAGCTGGGGGACGCTGGATGTCCTGGAAACCGGCGACTACGACTGCGACAGCATCGAATGGGGCAAGGTGCAGAAGCTGGCGGGGCAAATGTCGCTGGACTATGTGATGAAGTCGATCGAACTGGGCAAAGCGGGGCTGATCGACGTGGTCTCTACTGCACCTATTCATAAGGAAGCCATCAAGCTGGCGGGATGTAAGCTCCCGGGCCATACCGAAATCTATCAGGTGGAAACCCAATCTGATTATGGCTTGACTATGTTCCACGTCCACAACCTGCGCGTCTTCTTCGTGAGCCGCCATATGGCGCTAAAAGCTGCCTGTGACTATGCCAATAAAGCGCGGGTGCTGGCCTGCGTTCAGCAGATCCATCATGAATTTACTGCCCTGAACATCAACAATCCGCGTATTGCCGTGGCCGCCCTGAACCCGCATGGTTCCGACAACGGTCTTTTTGGTCACGAAGAGGCAGACAATCTGATCCCGGCGGTGAAAGCGGCCCAGGAGATGGGGATCAACGCTATCGGGCCGGTACCGGCCGATTCCGTGTTCCATCTCGGCAAACAGGGGCGCTACGACGCCATTCTCTCGCTGTATCACGATCAGGGGCATATCGCCTGTAAAACCCTCGACTTTGAACGTTCAATCACCATTACCTTCGGCCTGCCGTTTATGCGCAGCTCCGTTGACCATGGGACGGCGTTTGATATCGCCGGTACCGGTAAGGCGGGTACTGTCAGTATGCTGGAGTCGACGCTGGTGGCGGCCCGTTACTGGAAAATGAAGCATCAATAATCGCTGAGGTTCATGCGAATCACGAGGACAGAGAAATGGAAAAACATCTGTTGATTAGCAAGGGCTGTAAGGGCTGGGGTGGGCCTCTGACTATCACGCTGGGTCAGGGAAAAAAGATTGCGTACATTACCGGGGGGATCCGTCCCCCGGTCGTGGACCGCCTGAGCGAACTGACCGGCTGGCCCTCCATTGATGTATTCAAAAATGGCGAACCGCCGGCAGAAGAGATTGGTTTAATGGTCATCGACTGCGGCGGCACGCTGCGCTGCGGACTCTATCCGAAGCGGGGAATTCCCACCATTAACCTGCATCCCACCGGCAAAAGCGGCCCGCTGGCGGAATTTATACACGAAGGGATCTACGTCTCCGGGGTGACGCCTGCCTGCATTGAGATGGTCTGGCCACAAGGGGAAGGCGGAAAGCTTGGGATCGTGGCTGACGATTTGACCGGGGCGACCACCGTCGGGGTGCTGCTGGCACGTAGCGGTTTAAAAACCGCCGCGTTTTTCGATACCGAATCCTTCTCCCGCAATGAGGTCGAGTATCCGGCGATGGTCGTCAGCAGCGACAGCCGCCCATTGCCGAAAGCGGAGGCCCAGCACAAAGTGAGCGCTGCGGTGAAACAGCTGCAGGCTCGCGGCGCGCACTACTTCACCAAGCGGATTGATACCACGCTGCGCGGCGGCATCGGATTTGAAATCGATGCCATGCTGGAACAACTGCCGCAGGAGACGGTGGCGGTTGTGGTGCCGGCGATGCCGCAGTCACGGCGTATTCTCGTCGGCGGTTATTCGGTGATTGATTCGGTAGCCCTGTCGCGGACCGATGTGGCTCGCGATGTACGTACCCCGGTCACCGAGTCGTGGGTGCCGGGACTGTTGGCGGCGCAGACCCATCATCAGGTCGGGCATATCGCGCTGACGTCGGTGATGAAAGGCGAAGGGCAAATCCAGCAGGATTTGCAGGAGCAACAGCAACGCGGCGTGCGGGTGATAGTGGTCGATGCGATAACCGTCGACGATGTCGATGCTATCGCCGGGGCGGTAGTGGCCCTGAACTGGAACGTGCTGGCCGTCGATCCGGGGCCCTTTACCGAACGGCTGGCGGTTCGTCGCGGCCTGATGCGCGAAGCGCGGAGCAGCGCGCCCGCGAGCCTGACAGCGGACGGCCAGCGCGGCTCGATTTTGATCGTTGCCGGCAGCGCAACGCCAGTAACCAAAAAACAGCTCCAGTATTTGATCGCCAGGGATGACCGGGTCTGCCATATCCCGGTTGATGCCGAGCTGTTGGTTGACAGGAAAAACGCCGCTGAGATTGAAGTCAATCGCGTGGTACAGTATGCCCGACAGTGCGTTCCGGCGCAGCACAACGCGCTCTTTGTTTTTGAATCCGCCTTGACCGGGCGGTTGCTAAACCTTCAGGAAGAGGAGCAGAGATTTGGTCTGGCCCACGGTGAGGCTGCGCAAAATATTAACCACGGATTGGGCAGTATTGTACGCGAGGTGCTTAACTGTGCGTCGGGTGAAATTAAAGGATTGTATATGACCGGCGGTGACACCATGGTCAATGTCCTAAAAGAGCTGGGCGCGACCGGAATAGAAATGATTGACTATGTCATCCCGCAAACTGATATGGTGCGGATTATTGGTGGTGATTATGCCGGCTTAATTTGTGTCGGAAAAGGAGGGTTAACCGGACCGGAAGATATTATTGGCATCATTGTTGACCGAATTTATCAAGAAGCACAGCAATAACCCAGTCATCTAATAAAAAATAAACGACGTAATGGTCGTCAGGGTAGTATTGCGTCGTTATCTCTGTTAAATCTTAATTTAAGAGTCACCCTATGAATATTAATATACTTGAGAAAATGAATAAGGTGCCCGGTGGGCTAATCATTATTCCACTGCTGGTGGCAATATTGATTAATACCTTTGCTCCCCAGGTGCTCAGCATTGGCGGCCCAACCACCGCTTTATTTAAAGTCGGTTCCAGCGCCATGATGGGCATATTTTTGCTCATTTGCGGAACCTCAATCAATATCCGTCAGGCCGGTTTGCCGCTCTATAAAGGCGCCGTGCTGCTGTTTCTCAAATGTCTGGCCGGGGCCCTGGCGGTATGGGCCGCGGGAACGTTGTTTGGCCCGAGCGGATTTCTCGGGATATCGACCCTGGCGCTGATTGCCTGCCTGACCAGCTCGAACAGCTCCCTCTATATCGCATTGTGCAGCAACTATGGCGATGCCAGTGATGCCGGGGCGATCTCCGTGTTCTGCATCAAGGATGGTCCGTTTGTCACCATGATGGTGCTGGGCGTTAGCGGCCTGGCCAATATTCCCTTCGCCGCGCTGCTGTCGATGCTGATCCCACTGCTGATTGGCATGCTGTGGGGCAATCTGGACGAACGTTTTAAACAGTTATGCGCCGCGGCGCAGCCGCTGGTGATCATTATTATGTCGTTCGCCATCGGCGCCAACTCCAGCATCAATACGGTGTTTACCGCCGGCCTGTCCGGGATCCTGTTGGGGATTATCTCCGCGCTCACCGGGATTGTGTTCTACTTTATCTACAACCTGTTTTTGAAGAAGAAAAGCGCGCTGGGCGCCGCGCTGGGAACCACCGCCGCCAGCTCAGCGCTGACGCCGGCGATGGTTGCCCAGGCGGATCCTTCGCTGGCGATGTACGTGGATGCCGCCACCGCGCAGCTGGCGACGGCGAGCATTATCACCATGATCACCGCGCCGATACTGGTCGCCTGGTTTGATAAACGGCTGAAAAAGCGGGCGCCAGCCGCTGAACCTTTGAAAGACGCGAAAAGTGAAGAGAGCGTGACATTATCTTCCCCTGCCGCCAAAGGACACAAATAGTATGAGCGTGCCGTTGTATTCATTACGAATTACCGCCGTCGGGGAATATGTTGAGTGCTCTTTGCGGGAGCAGCGGCTTATTTTATTCTCCGATGCCGTTCCCGACGATATTGCGAGTTATTGCGCCGTACACCAGGCCAGCGAACTGACCGCCGAGTTATCGCCCGGTCAGCGAATGAAATTAAATGATAAAAATTATCGGGTGACCGCGGTAGGCAGTGTGGCAACGGCAAATTTACGACAGCTTGGCCATATCACGCTAAATTTTGATGGCGCAGATATCGCTGAATTACCCGGGACGGTACACCTTTACGGCGAACCACCACAAATTATTCAGCCCGGCGACCAAATTTCGTTTTACCCGAATTGTCATTAAGACGTACTGTTAAATTAAGGAAATAACCATGAAAACAATCGCTATTGGTGCGGATGATGCCGCCTATGCTTTTCGCGATACTATCGTCGCTTATTTGAATGGGCTGGGAATAAACGTCGCGGATTACAGCAGCGATAAGCGCCAGGGGAGTACCGTTTATCCGGATGTTGCCCATGCGGTGGCGATGTCGATTAAACAGGGCGAACACGAGCGCGGCATTCTGATCTGCGGTACCGGCATTGGGATGAGTATTGTGGCCAATAAAGTCCCCGGGGTCCGTGCCGCCCAGTGTCACGATACCTTCTCCGCTGAGCGAGCGCGTAAAAGTAACAACGCGCAGATTATTACCCTCGGCGCGCGGGTGATTGGCACTGAGCTGGGCAAAAAAATTATTCAGGCGTGGCTTGAGTCCGAATATGAAGGCGGCGGCTCCGCGCCCAAAGTGGAACGTATTGATTATTACGAACACCAGCATGCCAGAGATTAATCTCCGCAGTCGTAAGATAAGGAACAGATGATGAGCCAGTTAGACGAACTGAAAAAATACACCACGGTTGTTGCTGATACCGGCGATATTGAATCGATTAAAAAGTTTGCACCCCAGGATGCGACCACCAACCCCTCGCTGGTGCTGAAGGCCGCGCAGCTGCCGCAGTATCAGCCGCTGATTGCCGATGCGATTGGCAAGGCACGCCGCCAGGGAGGCAGCGCAGAAACACAATTGATTAACGCCTGCGATCAGGTGGCAGTGGATATCGGCAGCGAGGTGCTGCGCCATGTGCCCGGGCGTATCTCCACCGAAGTGGATGCCCGCTTTGCCTGGGATCGCGGGATGTGCGTCGCGAAGGCGCGCAAGCTCATCCAGTTATATGAAAAAAATGGCATTGGTCCCGAGCGGATTCTAATTAAGCTCGCCGCCACCTGGGAGGGCATTCGCGCTGCCGAAGAGCTGGAGCAGAGCGGTATAAACTGCAACCTGACGCTGCTGTTCTCTTTCGCTCAGGCCCGGGCATGCGCCGAAGCGGGCGTCTTTCTCATCTCGCCCTTTGTGGGCCGCATCTACGACTGGTATCAGAAGCACCAGCCGCAGTCAGCCTATCAGGTGGACAGCGATCCGGGCGTGGTCTCTGTGCGCCAGATTTATCAGTATTACAAATCCCATGGCTATGACACGGTGGTAATGGGCGCCAGCTTCCGTCGTATTGAGCAGATCCAGGCGCTGGCGGGCTGCGATCGCCTGACTATCTCTCCGGCACTGCTGGACGAGCTGGCGGCCAGCGAAGGAGTGTTGACCCGCCAGTTGACCCCCGGCTGCGTGACGGAAACTCGTCCCAGCCCGATGACGCAGGCGGAGTTTCTCTGGCAGCATCATCAGGATCCCATGGCAGTGGAAAAACTAGCGGAAGGGATCCGACTGTTTGCTGTCGATCAGGTGAAACTGGAACAACAGATTCAGCAGATGCTGTAAGCCGCAGGGATAAAGACTGATGAAGACGACAAAAACCATTCGCTGCCAATGCGCCAACGCGCTGCGCGCCCTGAGCATGGACGCTGTACAGAAAGCCAAATC